>JBAUWA010000026.1:0-2672 GCA_049583555.1 Candidatus Dormiibacterota bacterium
GTGCAGCTTGTTACCCACCCGTGCCCAGACCACGATGAGACGTTCGTTGGGCCTCAGGACACAATCGCTTCGTGAACGAGCTCGCATCCATCGAGACCGAGGAGAGCTGGGCCGCCGTTGGACCGCCCCTGGGGTTCTCGACCTCCAAGATCCTGATCATCGACGACGATCCGGCCATGCTCAAGCTGGTTGAGTTGATCGCGGCCGAGAACGGCTACGACGTGGTCAGTGCCGCTAGCGGTGCCGCCGGACTGCGTCTGATCATGGAGACCGAGCCCGACCTCGTGCTCCTCGACCTAGTGCTCCCGGACATGAGTGGCGTCGAGGTGTGCCGCCGACTTCGGGCAGCAGGAGTCAAGGTCACAGTCTTGATGATCAGCTGCTTGCACGACCCGGAGGATGTCGTGGTTGGCTTGGAGGTCGGCGCCGACGATTACCTGCGCAAGCCCTTTGAGGTTCGCGAGCTGGTCGCTCGGATCAACGCCCGACTGCGTCGGGCGCAACTGACCCGCGAGGCCGCTGGAGTTGAACGTCTCCACTTCCCCGGACTGACCATTGACATGGGCCGACACGAGGTCCGCCGCGATGGCCGACCGGTGGCCCTCACCCCCACAGAGTTCAAAATCCTTGTCGCTCTGGCGCGGCAGGCTGGCGCGGTGGTGCCGCGCCCTCAGCTCATCGCCGAAGTGTGGCGCAACCGCGATCCTTACCGCGTGCACTCACTGGACGCTCACCTCTACCGCCTGCGCCGGAAGATCCAGTCACGCCGGGAGGGCCCGCACTATCTGCATGCGGTGATCGGAGCCGGCTACCGATTCGAGTACCAGCCGCCACGTGGCGAGGCCAAGAGGCCGGAAACGCCGCTGCTGCGCCTGCCCCGCTAGGGATAGATTCCGCGAGCCTCCAAGGCCCGCGCGACTCGTCCCACTGCGATTACGTAGCCGGCTTCCCTGAGAGACACCTTGTGGCGTGCGTGGTAGGCCCACACCTGCTCGCTGGCACGCAGCATCGCGCGCTCGAGCTGGGTGTTGATCTCTGCTTCGTCCCAGAAGAAGGACTGCAAGTCCTGAACCCATTCGAAGTACGAGACCGTGACCCCGCCGGCGTTGGCGAGGATGTCGGGTATCACCACGATGCCGTCCTCGGCTAGGACCGCCTCCGCAGCGGGCGTGATTGGTCCATTGGCACCTTCGGCCACGATCCGCGCTCGCACCTGGTTTGCGTTGACGGAATTGATCGTCGACTCAACTGACGCCGGTACCAACACCGTCACCGGTAGCGCCAGCAGTTGTTCGCGTGTGATCAATTCGCCGTCCACCTTGGCATCGGCCAGTCGACCGTCGCCCAGTTTCACGTCTTCCAGGCGGGCTAGGTCTAGACCGCTGGCGCAATGCCAACCTTCGTGACTGTCGGATACCGCGACCACGCGACAGCCTGCCTCAGTCAGGAGCCGCGCACATGTGCGCCCCACTTTGCCGAATCCCTCGACCGCCACGGTGGCCCCGTCGACACTCAGTCCCGTGTTCCGCAGCGCGTGGACCACGACAATCGCCAGACCCCGACCTGCGGACTCCGAGCGACCGACTGATCCACCTGCCTCGATCGGCTTGCCGGTTACTGAGGCGGTGACTGAGAAGCCCTGGTGCATGGAGATCGTGTCCATGATCCACGCCATGATCTGAGAGTCGGTACCAATGTCGGGGGCAGGGATGTCGCGCTCTGGCCCGAGCAACAGACTGATTTCGGTGGTGAACCTACGGGTCAGACGCTCCAACTCTCGCGAGCTCAATCGGTGAGGATCGACGCGAACCGCACCGGCCGCCCCGCCGAAGGGCAGGCTCATGAGCGCGGTCTTCCAACTCATCACCATCGCCAGCGCCTTGGTTTGGTCGAGAGTGGCGTCAGCCTCATAGCGGATGCCACCTTTGGCCGGTCCGCGGGCAATGCTGTGGTGCACGCGATTGCCGACAAAGACCTCGACCGAGCCGTCGTCCAGTACGACCGGGAAGTGCACCTGGAAGATCCGCTTGACTTCGCGCAGCACGGCGCGGGCGTCTTCATCAAGATGCAGCAATTCCGCCGCCTGATCGACTCGGTGCTGGGCGGTGCTGTAGAGGTCCTCAGTTCCCGGCGTCGCCGGGTCCGCGATCACTGGCCCAGTATAGGAGTGCTACCACTCCGCGACCAAGTGCGATTTGGAACAGCGAAAGGGTGATAACAGCGGGACCAACTAGCAGAAAGTGGTTGACATTGCAACACCCAAGCGCGAATCTGTGGCACAATCACCCTGATTCGCTCGTACCGACACCCGGTTAGGCACTCTCCCGTTCACGTCACAACCACAACCGGCGTCATATCAGGGATCAACCTGACCTTCAAGGCGCTGATGATCTGCGCCGAAGCAACTAGGAGGAGTCGGAACTATGCCCCGAACGACCAGAAGGACTGGCACAAGGCGCACTGCAGCGCGTTCTGCCGCCAAAACCACGCGAAGGCCCGCGGCCAAGCGTGCTGCCGCGCGAACCTCGACTGCGCGGCGGACGACCGCTAGGCGGACCACCGCGCGGCGGACAACACGCACCGCGCCCTCGGCCGCATCGCTGACCAGGACGGTCTCAACTCAGCTCAAGGCATTAGAGAAGCGCCTCGGAGACATTGAGAAGAAACTCGAC
>JBAUWA010000027.1:0-3727 GCA_049583555.1 Candidatus Dormiibacterota bacterium
CACGGACAGCGCGACACATGTAACCATCAGCGGTCTGCCGGCGACCGGAAGCTACGGCTCCGGCTGGTCGGACCAAGAAAACGACATCTTCTTCAGCCTCAACGGCGCCGGCGACATCTACCAGATCAACCTAGTTACGGACAGCGCGACCCTGGTCGACGCCCATGCTCCGATCACCGGGAACAACGATGGCGCCTCCTGCAAACTCGCTACCGACACCTTTGATACACCGGTTGCGAACAACGACAGCTACACCGCCACTGGCGGTCAGACGCTCACGGTTGCAGCTCCCGGCGTGCTCGGCAACGACGTCGGTGCGGACCTCACCGTCGACACCTCCGACACAACCTCGCCGGGCCATGGCACCCTGACACTCAACAGCGACGGGAGCTTTACCTACACCCCAACGCTCGGCTACACCGGCTCGGACACCTTCACCTACAGCGATGTCGATGAGTTCGGGCGCGACTCCAACACTGCCACGGTCACGATCACGGTCGACCCGCCGGCGCCACCGACAACGTCTCCGGAAAGCGGGACCACTGCCTACGAAACCCCGATAACCCTGCCCACGCCGACAACCACCGGGGTGGGACCCTTTACCTATGCTCTAGCGTCAACTCCGCCACCAGGCGACGGAGTTGCCACCATCGATCCCGCCACCGGCGCGGTGACCTTCACCCCGGCGGCAGATTTTTTCGGAACCGTCCCCACTTTCACGTATACCGTGACTGACGATTACGGTCAGACCTCGGCACCTGCTGACATTGACGTCACAGTCTCCCCGCCTCCACCTCCGCCACCGCCAACGACCGGTGCCGGACCCGGCGCCTCCCCCGACGCGCTGGTTGGTGTGCTGCTGCTCCTCCTCGGCTTCGTCGCCACCGCCTCGGGACTCACGTGGCGCCGAGCTCGTAGCGCGTCCGGGCCCTCCTAGCACTCACCTCGTGCCCCCGTAGGACCACGCCCAGCCCAATCGGCTAGCCGCCCGAAGTCCTTCAGGTCTGCCGGTCCTCGGCAGACCTCACTTGAGATGGGAACTATGTCGAGTGCTTGACTTTCGATATATCGATGAGCTAGCATGAGCGTGTCGGATACATCGATTGTTAGGAGTCTTAGATATGGACGACTTCCAGACGGAGCACGAGCATGGCTCTGGTCCACGCCACCCCGGCCGGATGGGCCGCCACGCTCGAGGCAGGTTCGGACCCTTCGGCCCAGGCGACTTTGGCCCTCCGTTCGGTGGCGGATTCCGGGGCCGGATGCGGGGCATACGCGGCGGCAGAATCCCGAGGGGGAATGTCCGCGCCGCGACTTTGCTCCTGCTCGCTGAGCAACCCCGGAATGGGTACCAGATCATGCAAGAGATAAGCGAGCGCAGCAAGGGAGTGTGGCGTCCGAGCCCGGGGTCGGTTTACCCCGCCCTGCAGCAACTTGAGGACGAGGGAATGGTTCGCTCTCAGGAGTCGGACGGACAGCGACTGTACACCCTCACCGAGACTGGCAAGGTCTACACCGAAGAGCACAGGGAAGAGTTTGGATCCCCATGGGCGGACGTCTCAGGAGCGGTCGGAGACGACGTTCACGAGTTGCTTTCGCTGACGCAACAAACGCACGCGGCGGTGATTCAGGTGGCGCACGCAGGTAGCCCGAGCCAGGTGGCCAAGGCGGCGCAGCTGATGAAGGAGACGAGGCGGAACCTGTACCGCCTTTTGGCGGAGGACGAGGTGGCCCCCGAAGCCTCGGGTGTGGGCGACGCCGACTGACTCTCGCTGGCGGGTCGCGCTCGGCCGGTGAGACGGCCGAGCGTGGCTCCCCCGACAGGGCTTTTGACCGCACTGCGATAATCGCCGGCCGTGGACGACTACAGGGCGATCAACCTCGCCAACTGGGACGAACGCGCTCCGGCCCACGCCAAGTCACCTGACTATGCCTTCGCGCGCTTCCGCGAGGATCCGGGGTACCTCAGTAAGGTGGTGCGCTTTGACCTACCCCTGCTTGGGGACGTGCGTGGCCTACGCGGCGTCCACCTCCAGTGCCACATCGGTACCGACACCGTCTCGTTGGCCCGTCTCGGCGCGCGAATGAGCGGCCTGGACTTCTCGCCGGCAGCACTCGCCGAAGCCAGGCAGCTAGCCTCAGACACAAAAGCAGAGATCGAGTTCGTGCAAGCCGATCTCTACGACGCGGTCGCCGCGCTTGGAGCGGGAAGCTTTGACCTGGTCTACACCGGCAACGGAGCGCTTTGCTGGCTTCCAGACATCAGTCGGTGGGCCAGCGTCGTGGCCGAGCTGTTGGTCCCCGGGGGCCGGCTTTTCGTTCGCGAAGGCCATCCGATGCTTTGGGCGCTGGACGAGACCAGGACCGACGCGGTGGTGGTTGAGTATCCCTACTTCGAGCGACCAACCCCATTTGTCGAAACCGACCCGGGCACCTACGTTGAGACCGATGCGACCTTCGTGAACAACACCAGCCACTCGTGGAATCACGGCCTCGGCGAAGTGATCAGCGCTTTGCTGAGCCAGGGGATGCGGATCACCGGACTCATTGAGCACGACAGCGTCGCCTGGGAGGCCCTTCCCGGTCAGATGGAGCGGTTGGAGGGCGGGGAATTCCGGCTGGTTGACCGGCCGTGGCGTCTCGCTCACAGCTACACCCTGCAGGCGGTGAAGGAGGCGCGGCCCGCGGCAGGGCAGCTTTACCAAATCCCCTAACTCCACCTTCGGAGCATGGGCTCTCGGTCAAAACGCTCTCGTTCTAGCTTGAGGAAACGTGGTCAGGTTGATCGCTCTGCCAGCGGTAGCGGACGTCGGGTTCACGCTCCTGATTAGTGCTTCCGTCCCCGAACTCCTCGGCTTTGAATCCACGGTGTTCGTAGAAGCTGCGTGCGGCCAAGTTGCGTTCAAAGGCCCACAGCTGCAGGTCGCCCGCTGACAGCGATTGGGCGAGCGCCAACAAGCCGCTTCCCAGGCCGTGGCCCTGCCAGTCGGGGTCGACGTAGAGGTGATCTACCCAGGTGCGATCGAAGTTGAGAGCCAAGAAGGCGCTGACATCTCCAGCAGTCGTGGCTACCCACACCTCGTGCCTGCGCTGAAGCTCGTCAGAGAACCACGCCTTCACCTCGCTGTCGCTGTGGGCAAGCCGCAGCCACGGCATGGTCTTTCGAACCGCGCGGAGGTAGAGGTCAGCAATCGCAGCACCGTCGAGGGCCACCGCCGGCCGGGTTAGGTAAGGGGCACGATCACTCATGGCCAGCAGAGTCTGCGCGCGTCGGCGGGTGGGCTAGGAATCAGCGCCCCGAGAATCAGCTTCAGGATCGGTGGCCCCGAGTCAGCCGACTCCGCTCACCGCCCGCCTGGTCAGGATCTCGAGGCTCGGCGATAGCCTCCACGCCTCGCGGGTCGCCGTCCTCGTCGGCCCTGACCCGGACCGAGCCGAATCCCGTCATCTCGAGAAACGGAATAAGCGCTCGAGGCTGATCACCGCCGATCTCCAGGAGCAAATGCCCACCATCGCGCAGCCACTCGCGCGACTCGACCACCGCTCGCCGGATCACGGTCAGCCCGTCGTCTCCCCCGTCGAGGGCTGACAGCGGTTCAAACGCCGGCACATCCCGTGGGAGGTACGGGATCTCATCGGTCGGAACGTACGGAAGCACGCCTACGATCACGTCAACGGTGCGCTTCCAGTCTGTGGGGACCGCGTCGAAGAGATCGCCTTCCACCAC
>JBAUWA010000028.1:0-2511 GCA_049583555.1 Candidatus Dormiibacterota bacterium
GTCATGCACCGTCGGCCCGCAGGTGTACATCTGAACACGGCCCGGATGCAAGGGTCGTAGCGGCTCGATCTCTTGGCTGAGCGTGTTGTACAGGCGAATGGGCATGGCGGCCTATCTTATTCCCGAATCAGCTTCCCACCCGGGCCACCGCCAGGGCCGCGATCCCCTCGCCGCGCCCGGTCAGCCCCAGGCCGTCGCTGGACTTGAGTTTGACCGAGACTAGAGCAGGCTCCAGCCCCAGGACCCGCGCCATTGCCTCGACCATGCTCGTCCGGTGGGGACCGAGGCGGGGAGCCTCGGCGATCACCGTTCCATCAAGGCCGAGGATCTCGACACCGTCAGTACCCAAGAGCTCGCCCACCCGGCGCAGCAGGTCCAGAGACGACGCTCCTCGCCAGCGCTCGTCACTGGAGGGGAAGAGCGCTCCCAGGTCGCCCAGGCCGGACGCCCCGAGGAGGGCGTCAGCCATGGCGTGACAGAGCACGTCCCCGTCGGAGTGACCGACCAACCCCCGGTCGTGCTCGATCTTGACACCGCCAAGCCAGATCGGCCCAGAGCCGCCGAAGCGATGAACGTCAACCCCGAGCCCGACTCCGGGCATCCGTCGCTGGGTCACTGCCGAGCCCAGGCCTCGTGACCGAGCCATGAGCGCAGGGCCAAGATGTCCTCGGTTCTGGTCACTTTGAGGTTGCGGGGATCGCCCATCACCGCGGCGACCGGTTCGCCGAGCGCCATCACCAGCGCAGCGTCGTCATCGGCGTCGCGCCCGGCAGCAACCGCCTCGCGATGGGCTCTCACCAGCAGCTCGCGCCTGAAGGCCTGCGGGGTCTGGATTGCTCCCAGCTCGGCTCGCGGCAGAACCTCAACCAGGCGCCCCTCTCGAACTATGGCGGTGGTGTCCGCCACTGGCAGGCAGGCGGTGGCGGCGCCTGAATCACGCGCCGCCCGCAGCACCGTCGAGCAAAGCTCCGAGGTGACACCCGGCCGAGCCCCATCGTGAACCAGCACCATCTCACGAGCGCAGAGCCGCAACCCCCGGGCGACTGAGTCCTGACGGCGAGCCCCACCCTCGATGCAGCGACAGCCCAGGCGGGGGGCGGCGGCAGATGCCAGCTCCATGACTCGACGGTGCTCCTTGGGATCGATGACCACCACCAACTCGTCGACGCCGCTGGCGGGATCTCCCAGCGCCTGCAGTACCCAGGCCAGGACCGGCTGGCCGCTCAAGTCCGCCCAGAGCTTGGCCCCGCCAAACCTGTCGCCGGACCCGGCTGCCGGCACCAGGGCGGTGGCGCCGGCTGACCCCTCTCTCAAGCTCAGGACCCTCGGCTAGGGGCGGGCCTGCGGCGTCGGCCGGAGCTTGGCGGCGAGGTTGGGGACGGCTCTTCGACTTCCGGTGCCTGCACGAAGACCATCCGTCCGGATCCGGTCTGGATGACGCTGCGTACGGTTGCGGTGATTCGTTGGCCAAGGTGAACCCTGCCCCCCTCCACCACCAGCATGGTCCCGTCCTCCAGGTAGCCCACTCCCTGGTCGGACTCTCGGCCCTCCTTGACCACGTCAACCTCCAACTTCTCACCCGGAACCAGGGCCGGACGTAGGGCGGTGGCTAGCTGGTTCAGATTGAGAACAGTCAGGCCCTCTATCTGGGCGACGCGGTCGAGGTTGAAGTCGACGGTCAGGATCGCGGCCTCCTGTTCCCGCGCCAGCCTCACCAGGCGGGCGTCCACGTCGGGCATCGAAGGGTAGTCGACCTGGGGGAACTCAAGCTCCAATCCCGGCAGTGAGCGCAGCTCCTCGAGCATGGCCAGTCCTCGCCGCCCCCTGGCTCTGCGGATGGGGTCGGCCGCGTCCGCCACCGACTGCAGCTCAGCCAATACGAACTGGGGCACGATCAGTTCATAGAGACAGAAGCCAGCACGGGCCAGGTCGAGGAGGCGGCCATCGATGACCGCGCTCGTATCCACTACCACCCTCGCCAGGGGCGGACCGCCCACCCCGCGACCCAGTCCGAAGCGGGAGATCTCTCGCCTTCGTCGGCGCCCAACCGAAACCCCCAATGGGACTAGGGTGAACGCCACCCCGACGGCGACCAGCCACCCCAGCCCCCGGGGCAGGCCTGAGGCGATCAGAGCCACTAAGGCAGCCATCACCAGGGCGACGAAGACGCCCGCCACCGCCCCCACCAGTTCGGGAAGTGGAATGTTGGCCAACTCCTCCTCCGCCCAGGCGTAGGGCCGCACGCTGAGGGCTGGACCGAGCAGGTAGCCGAGCCCGCAACCCAGGCCTAGGCCGATGGCGAGGACGATCGTCTTGACCTCCCAGGTGGCCAGATTGCCCTTGAAGGTGCTTAAGATCACGGTCGCGTAGAGGGTGCCCAGTACCGCACCAACCGACATCCCCAGCAAGCTGGCGATGCGGGAGGCGCGATCCCGCCCCTTGGACTCGGAGGTGGCGGCTAGACCGTCTAGATCCTCGGCGTCAGCTCCTGGAGCTTTCAGGGGTTCAGGC
>JBAUWA010000029.1:0-32661 GCA_049583555.1 Candidatus Dormiibacterota bacterium
GCCCAGCTGACCGCTGGCGCCCAGAGGCGAGCCGCCGCTGTCGCAGTGTGGCTTCGGTAGCCGCCCCGGCGACCTCCACCAGCTCTTTGGGTACCGGAGCGGGACGACCGTCGCTGGCTCTAACCCAAACCCACTCGGTGAAGATCTCGGCCATCAGCGCGCCATCGGGAACCCGCTTGATGGTGGTGCGTCGCTGGCCGCGAGTGCCGCGGACCAGCTCGACCCGCACCGTGAGCTCGAGCTCCTCACCGGCTCGAGCTGGCCTGTGGTAGGTGATCTCGTTGCGACGGATAACCCATCCGCCGCCCTTGGCTTCGGCCCACTTCTGGCCGTAGCCACTGAGCTCGGAATGCCGGGCCGCCAACTCCTCCGCGTAGTTCAGGTAGACCGCGTTGTTGACATGCCCTTGGCGATCCACCTCGTACTGGCGAACCGGCCATCTGGCAGTGAACGTGAGTGGATCCTGCGCCACCGCGCAATTATCAGATTCGTGCCAAGCTGACCCGCCTCCGGCTTGGCTCTCGACCGGCCCCTATACTCGGCCTGGGAGCGCGGCTCCCAGCTAGGGGTGCGCCGGCAGGGCGCTGAGAGGCTCGTAGCCAACCCTGATGACCGGATCTGGTTAGTACCAGCGTCGGGAAGCCTCGACCTGCCAAGCCCTCGCCGTTGGTGTGGTCTTGAGGAAGTCGGAGATGGCAGATTCGAAGCCCGACGATGAGTTCCTCAGGATCGAGTTGCGCGGTCTGGAGCCGGTGCCGCCCCAGCTCCGCCACGGGCGTCCCCGTGAACTCTTCTTCATCTGGGCGGGAGCACTGTCGGATTTCTTCTCCTTGTTCGCCGGAGCTCTGCTGGTCTCCGCCGCCGGGCTCGGGTTCTGGGACTCCGCCCTTGTCCTGATCACGGGCGCGGTCGCAGGCTCCGCCTTCCTGGGGCTCTTGAGCATCACCGGAGTGCGCTCGGGGGCACCTCAGATCGTCCAGTCCCGGATGGTCTTCGGCCGTCGGGGAGCCGCGGTCGGCGGGCTCCTGACGATGCTGATCGCAATTGGCTGGTTCGCCTACGACTGTGCCATAGCTGTGACCACGACCAAGGCGCTGCCCATCCTTCACTCGGCGCCCACCAGCGTCGAGCCCCTGCTGCTGGTAGCGATCACCGCCATCTCCTTCCTAGTAGCGGTATACGGCCACCGCACCATCTCCGTTTTCCAACACATCCAGGTGCCGGCGTTTTTCCTGGTCTGCGGAGTGCTGGCCCTCTTCAGCTTTCCGCACTGGGATCTCCTGCTCCAGAGCCGCCTGAGGCTGGGGCCACACCTGGCGGCGATGGCCCTGGGCTTCACCCTCACCTTCGCTCTGATCGTCTCCTGGGTGACCTACGCCGCCGACTACTCGCGATACCTGCCGGTGGGCACCTCGGGATTGAGGGTCGCGCTGGCCAGCGGCGGGGGCAGCACCGTCAGCCTGGTTCTCTGCGGCCTGCTGGGAGCGGCGATCCAGACCATCGACCCCGGCAAGCTCCTGCCCAATTTGATCGTGGCCACGGTCCCAGTCTGGTTCGGCTACTGCTTCGCCGTCTTCATCATCCTGGCCGAGCTCAGCTCCAACTACCTCAATGTCTACTCAGCGGCCCTGTGCGCTCTTGCGATCGGGATCCGGCTCCGTCGCTGGGCCGCCGCCACCGCGGTCGGGGTCTTGGGTGGACTGATCGCGGCCCTGGTCCTATTCGCTGGTGTCGGCTTCCAGGGCAACTACGTCGACTTCCTCACCATCACCTACGTCTGGTTTCCCGCCTGGGCCGTGGTCGTGATCCTGGATTCACTGGGGCGTCACCGCCAGCCCGATCCGGTGGCACTCATCTCGCGGCGCGGCTACTGGTTCAGTGGCGGGTTTCGCTGGCCGATGATGACGGCCTTCGCCTGCGGAACCCTGGCCACGGTGCTCTTTTTCAACGAGCCACCCCCACCCGGCGAGTGGGGATTCGCATCACCGCTGGCCCAGCACCTTTTCGCCGGCCAGCCGGCGGACATCTCGGGCTTCGTCGGGGTGTTGGTGACCGCCATCGCCTACTTGGGCTTCCGGCGCTGGGAGCGCTCCGGGAGTCGACCTCAGGGGGCCACCCCAGCCCCGGTGGCGGCTAGCCAATGAGCTCTGGCCCATCGACGGTGGCGATCGCGGCGACGGTAGCCGCCACCGACTCGGGCGGGGGAGCCGGGATCCAGGCAGACCTCAAGACCTTCGCCGCCTGCGGTGTCTACGGGGTGAGTGTGGCGGTCGCTCTGACCGCCCAGAACACCATCGGGGTGCGCTCGATGCACCCGGTGCCACTGGAGTTCGTCCACGACCAGTTCGAGGTCTTGGACGTGGACCTCAGACCCGCAGCCGTTAAGACCGGAATGCTGTTCTCAGCCGCCCACATCGCGAGCGTCTCCTCGGAGTTAGCGCGTCGAGACTGGGGTCCACTGGTGGTGGATCCGGTGATGGTGGCCAAGAGCGGTGACCGTCTGCTTGAGGAGAGCGCCATCGAGGCCATGCGCCTGCTGCTGCCGATGGCCATGGTGGTCACTCCAAACTGGCCTGAGGCGGCCGCCCTGGCGGGAGAGACGGTCGGCAACGAGGCTCAGGCCATCAGCGCTGGTTGGGCCATCTCCAGGCTCGGGGTCGAGTATGTGGTGGTCAAGGGCGGCCACTCCGGCGGCGAGCCCGACGACCTGGTGATCAATCGCGAAACCGTGACCCGGCTCTCCGGGACCCGGGTCGACACCCGCCACACCCACGGCACCGGCTGCACCTTCTCGGCGGCGATTGCCGCCTCACTGGCCCAGGGGCTGGCTCCGCTTGCGGCCATCGCCCGCGCCAAGGCTTACGTGGCGGCGGCGATCAACTCGGCCCCGGGTCTGGGGAGCGGTCACGGCCCGCTCCAACACTTTCCCCCCGGCTGGCCGGAGCATGGCGACTGAGCGAGTTGGTCGGGCTGTCGGAATTCCACATGCCTACGCAGATTTGGGCGGGGCGGTAGGTACACTCGCAGAGGGACAGGAGCAAGGAGGTGCCGACATGAAACTCGGTCAGAAGCAACGACCGATCGATCGGCTGGGAACCACCGCCGGTGACGCGGCGGGTGCGGTAGTTGAGGTCATCGGGAGCGGGGTCAAGAGCGCGGGCGCGGCGGTCGTACCGGCGCTCAACGCCGTCGGTGAGCAGCTTCCGGAGGTGGCGAGCAGGATCGCGACTCAGGTTCAGCCGGCAGCCGACACCGCCCAGAAGCGCGCAGCCGAGGTGGTGGCGATGGCCAAAGACCGATCGGCCGAGTTCGCGGAGTTGGTGATCCAGGCCGCCTACGAGGCCACCAAGTCACTGCCTTCAGAGACTCGCAAGCGGGTCGAGGGTTCGCTGCACAAGGCAGGAATCGACCCCCCTCGCAAGCGGAGGCGGGTCTCCAAGGCCTGGGTTGCGGCTGGGGTGTTCGCGGTTGCCGGAGTGGCTTTCCTCTTCTCGGGGACGGTTCAGGACCGGGTGTACGACCTGGTCGACAAGATCCGGGGTGAGGATGACGAGATGGACGATTACGGGATCAACCCGGAACCCCCGACCTCTGCGGGGGCAGAGAGCGCGCCCAGCGACCACCCGACCTCCTAGGCCAGAACCAGTCAAACTGCCTCCGTGATCGCCGGGCTGGCTCAGCGGTGGGCCCCGGAGGCTCGGCGCCAGGGGCTGGATTGGGCAACCGGCTGGCCTGGACTGCTGCTGATCCTGGGCGGGGCCGCGGCGGTGATGCTGCTGCCCCGCCTGTTCGGGGACCCCCAGAGCGTGGATCCGGACGTCTGGCGCTTGACTGGGTACTTCGCGGCGCTCACCGGCGTCGCGCTGCTGGTCTCCTCGCTGCGGAGGGTGGCCCCGCTTGTCTTCGCCCTTCTGACCTTGACCTTCCCCTATTCCTGCTGGCTCTGGCTGCTGGGGTATGGCGGTCCGGCACCCTCAGTAATCGGAGCTCCGTACGGCTTGGCTCGCAGCGCCTTCGCAGGGATCGCCTGGCTGGTTCTGGCCGCGATCATGGCCTTTGCCTTCTACCGGCTGACTCCCAGCCCCCGACCCCGCATGCGGATCTGGGTACGGCCGGGGCGAACCGCGATATTCATGGCGATCGGGGTCTCGCTGCTCTTCCTGGTAGTGGCGTTCTTGTTGCCGGCGCCCCTGATCGGCCGCGAGGGAGTACCCCTGCTCTCGCTGGGAGGCTCGGCGGGGGTGTCCTACGGGATCGCCAACGCGACCCAGGCGATTGCCCAGGAGATCCAGTTCCGGGGTGTACTGCTCGGAGCGTTGGAGAGGCAGCAGTCGAAGCTAGTTGCCCTGGTGACTCAGGCGCTGGTCTTTGGCGTCGCCCATATAGCGGTCCAGTACCAGGGACCGGCCGACAGCTTCATCCCGATCGTGATCCTGCTCGGCCTGATCTGGGGTTGGATGACCCAGCGAAGCAACAGCATCCTGCCCGCCGCCGTGGTCCACGTGGTGGCCGAGCTCTTCCTGGTGGCCACCATCGTCAGCGGCCTCTACGGTCAGTAGCGGATGAGGGTTGTGCGCCTGCTGGCGGCCGGGGCCGTGGCCCTGGTGGGTCTGACCCTGACGGCCCCAGTGACGGCGGCCACGGTGGCGGGTTCTTGGTGGGTGCTGTCTCCCCCGAGCAGCAGATCGATCTCGGCTATTGCAACCAACCAGGGTGCGACCACCCTGGCGATCTCCCACAACATCCCCGGCTGGTACCGACCCAGTACCGGCCGCTTCGCTGAGATCCGCGGAGTGGGCGACGGATATCCCCCTGGGCTGGTGGTGGCGGTGGCCGCCGAGGACGGCCTGGGCGTCGTCGCCTTCAGTGGGGGCGCCCTGCTCGAGGTGACCGAATCCGGCGGGATTGGGCATCTCATCCCCCATCCGCCTGGCATCCCCAAAGCTGTGGCCGTAGTCGAAGGTCAGCCGTCGCTGCTCGCCGTCGCCAGCTCCCGTGGCCTCTTCAGCGGGCGCCTGGGGGACCCACTCACCCAAATTGCGACCGGCCCGGCCCAGCTGGTCTTGGCTCCTTCCCGACCGGGGCTGGCATGGCTCGCCCTGGTGAATGGGGAACTCTGGACTCGACCGGCGGGCCGGGCGTGGGAGCCAGCTCCTGGCGCCCCTCTCTTCGATCGGAGAACCAATGTCATGGCCGAGCTCTCCGACGACTCGATCCTAGTCGCGGAACCGGGAGGCCTGGTCTGGCGCGGCGCCGGTAAGAGCTGGGCCCCAGCGTTTCAGCTCCTGCCCTACGGGGGCCTGGGCGGAGTGCCTCGGCCCACCTCCTTGGCCGCCGATGGGGACGTGTCGGCCTATCTGGCAACCGATGGCTTCGGCACTCTGTTGACTCCGGATGGCGGCTATTCCTGGTACCGCGCCGCCCCACCAGCGGGCAACGTCTCGTCCCTGGCCACTGTCGGTCCCGTCTTCGGCACCAGAGCCCACGGATACGTGGTCGCCACCTCGGCCGTGGGGCTTTTCGTGCATCGGCTCCAGCTGCTCCCCGAACCGCCGGTCTACAGCCCTTCCGGGCAGACCGCCGAACTGCTCGGCACCGCCACTGTGACGCTGGTCTCAGCTCTCTTGATCTTGCTGGCGCTCTGGTATTTGAGCCGTCGCCAACGTCTCCGCTCCGTATGATCGAAGCGCGGGGCCGAGGGGTACCTTGAGGCTACGCGCCACAAAGGCGGGTCAGGAAGTGCTGGGATGAAGGCGGTCGTCATGGCCGGAGGAGAGGGCAGCCGCCTGCGTCCCCTCACCAGCCGCCGTCCCAAGCCACTGGTTCCGGTAGTGGGGAGACCGTGCATGGAGCACGTGCTCCGGCTGCTGCGGCGTCACGGGATCACCGAGGTGATCATCACGCTGCAGTACCTGGGAGCCAGTATCCGCAACTACTTCGGTGATGGCGCCGAACTCGGGATGCGCCTGGAGTACGTGGTGGAGGACCGTCCCCTGGGCACCGCTGGCAGCGTCAAGAACGCCGCCAATCTGCTGGAGGAGACCTTCATCGTGATCAGCGGCGACGCCCTCACCGACGTCGACCTCACCCAGGCTGTCGCCTTCCATCGCGACCACGCCTCGCAGGCGACTCTGGTACTAGCGCGAGTGCCCAATCCGCTTGAGTACGGGGTGGTGATCACCGCCGCCGATGGTCGCATCGAGCGCTTCCTGGAGAAGCCCTCTTGGGGCGAGGTGTTCAGCGACCAGGTCAACACTGGCATCTACGTGGTTGAGCCTGCCGTTCTCGACTACTGCCCGGACGGGCAACCCAGCGACTGGTCGCAGGACGTGTTCCCGGAGATGCTCCGGCGCCAGGACTCGCTCTGGGCAACGGTCGGACGGGGTTACTGGTGCGACATCGGCAGCGTCCAGAGCTACCTACAGGCCAACTGGGATGCTCTCGAGGGCCGGGTGGTCTGCGAGATCGCGGGACAGAGAACCGGGCCTTCGCAGTGGATCAACGAGGGAGCGACGGTCGCGGACACCGCCAGGATCGAGGGCCCCGCCTTCATCGGCCGTGATGCGGTGATCGGGCATGCCGCCTTCCTCAACGGTCCGGTGGTTGTCGATCGCTACGCGGTCGTCGACGCCGGGGCCAAGGTGAGCAACAGCGTCATCTGGCCCCAGGTATACATCGGCGAACGCAGCCGACTGCGCCAGAGCGTGGTCTGCAGCTCGGCCACCCTCAAGCCGGATGTGCTGCTCGAAGACGCCAGCGTCATCGGTGACGACTGCACCATCGGAGCCCGCTCGGTGGTGGAGCAGGGGGTACGCATCTGGCCAGGCAAGGAAATCGAGGCCGGCTCCGTCGTCCACGAGTCGGTCATCTGGGCGGGGGCGTGGCGCAGCAGCCTATTTAGCAAGTCTGGGATCACGGGAATCATCAATGTCGAGCTGACCCCGGAATGGTGTGCCAGGCTGGGCGCCGCCTGGGCGGCAACCCAGCCTCGGGGAAGCCAGCTGGCGATCTGCCGCGACCGCGGCCCCGGATCGGGAATGATCAAGCGGGCCATGATCGCGGGGATGCTGTCGGCCGGGGCCCAGGTGGTCGACCTATCTGAACTGCCGGTGCCGGTAACCTGCCACTACACCCGTGAATCAGCGGTGCTGGGCTCGGTGCACGTGTTGGCCTCGCCGCTCGACGCCAGGTCGGCTGACCTCATGGTGCTGGACGAGAAGGGGGCGCCCCTCGATCGCCGCCAGGAGCGGCGGCTGGAGAACACCTTCTTCCGTGAGGACTTCCGCCGGGTGCTCCCCGGGGAGATCAGCGAGATCAGACACGTCGATGACGCCCTGAAGCAGTACGGGACGCACGCGACCTCGCAGCTTAACCTGGCCGCCATCAGGGACGCCCATCCCCGGGTGCTGGTGGATTTCGGCTTCAGCAGTGCCTCCATGATCCTGCCCCAAATGCTCCGGGAGGCTCACGTAGAGGCCATCACCCTGCGCTCCGGATTTGAGGAGGCGGCGGCACTCTGGCCCCAAGCGCGCAACCGCGACGAGGAGCTGGACCAGGCTTCGGCGATCACCAAGACAGTGGCGGCGCTGCTGGGCGTGAGGTTGGACCCGTCCTCGCAGCGCCTAGTGCTTATCGACGACGAAGGCCTGATCATCAACTCCGAGGAGGCGACCAGCCTGCTGGCGCTGCTGACCCTGCGAGCCAAGGGCCCCGGGGTGGTGGTCGCCCCGGTCTCGGCGTCCCGGCGATTGGAATTGGTTGCGGCCCAAAACGGCGGCAAGGTGGTACCTACCAGGGCTGACACCTCGTCCATCGTCCGGGCGGCGACCCGCAGCGACGCTTTGGTCGCCTTCGATGAGACTGGCGGATTCGTCTGGCCCTCGCATCTGGGTGCTTACGACGCTATGTACACCCTGCTTGCCACTGTCGAAATGCTGATAACCACTCAGAGCCGACTCTCCGAGCTGCGCCGGGAGCTGCCGGAGGCAGGCCACCTGGAGGACACGGTGCCCTGTCCCTGGGACGTAAAGGGTGAGGTGATGCGGCTGCTGGTCGATAGCCACCGAGGCGAGCGCCTCGACCTCACCGACGGGCTCAAGGTCGCCGTCGACGGTGGTTGGGTACTGATCCTGCCGGACCCTGATCGACCCAGCTACCGCGTGATCGCATCGGTCGCAACTGCGGCGGCCGCCCAGCAGGAGCTGGCTGTATTTATGAAGGCGGTGTCCGAGACCGTAGAGCGAAGCCTGGGTGCCGATGTCACCATCGCGGCACTTTCCGAGTCGCCCCTTGTCTCCGAACAATTGCCCAGGTGACTACTTCTCGTACCGTAGCTTCGGCAGCCGCGGTGCAGAACCCAGTCAATCTCTCGAGGGAAGATCGGATGCGCGTTTAGCGGAGCGGGAGACGGGTCTCGAACCCGCGACCTTCTGCTTGGGAAGCAGACGCTCTACCAACTGAGCTACTCCCGCATGCGGGCGCGAGTATAGCGTTCGCCGACACCATCGGCTCGGTCCCTGCCACAACGTCGACTCGGTTCGTCCTCACCCGTTTCACCCGCGCATACAGTTTGCTTAATTCCAAACGCACCGCTACCGGTGCCTCGCCCGCGGAAAGCACGATGGGCGTTCAGGCTTCCTTCGTCGCGTAGCCAGCGTACGAGACACGCAGATCGCTCGTGACGATGAAGTGCGCCCGCCTACCGACCTCTGCTGGCGAGATCCTCCCGCTGCGTAGTTGCCAGAGCAGGCGGATCAACCGGCGAGCTTTTACGCTCGGTACGACTCCCACCATGTCGTGGGTCCTCAGTTGGTGACGGCTCATCACTGTTCGAAGTTCATCCGGGGTGATGAACTGTTCCCAGGCATGCAGGTTGGGTGGCATCCACGCCGTGAGTCGCCATTCCTGAAAGAGCTTAATCACCACGAACCGGCTCAATCGGGTGCGGTTGATGGTCTCGAACACATATAGCCCACCGGTCTTGAGAACCCGGGCGGTGTCGCTGATGACCGCATCGATGTCGTCCACATGCTCAAGCACATCGAGGCAGCAAGCAATGTCAACGGAGCCATCGTCGAGAGGCAACTTCTCCCCAGTCCCCGCGCGGTACTCGATGCCGAGTCCGGCCGCGACGGCGTGTGCGTGCGCGGTCTCGAGCGAGGATGTCGACGGGTCGACGCCGATGACGCATGCGCCCATGCGCGCGACCTCCTCAGCGAACAGCCCGCCGCCACAGCCGATGTCTACCAAGGTCTTGCCGGCTGGATCTACTCCGAGGGCTCGGAGTACCCGCCTGAAGTAGTCGAGACGGGCCGGGTTGATTGCGGTACGGAGAGCGCTCAGAGGCTCGCGTTCATCCCACCAGATGTCGCCGGATCGGTTGTAGATGTCGTTGTCCACCGGCACCGTCGTCCTCCTGTTTCGCCGCCTGGCTCGACTACGCGTCTGCGCGGCTATCCGGGCTAGCCAGGACCCCAACAGCCCCTAGCTTCGGCCCACCCAGGGATCAGCAGGTCACATGCAGGACGGCGTTGGTGTCCTGGTCGCCACGATTCAGGATGGCGATGGCACCTTTGGTCGGCAGGCTGAGGAGTTCCACCTTCCGGCGTCGGGCCTCCCTTTGGACTGCGTCGGTCACCGGCAACCTGCCCTCAGCGCCAGTGCCCACCACCAGTCGGCGACATTGCCACGGGATGTCTTCTTCGGCGCCAAGTGGCGTGTGGCCATATGCGTCCCGATAGCGTTTGGAGGCCTTCTTCTTTCGTTTCCGAATCGCGCCCCGGTCGATGACCAGGTCGTGGTCATAGGTCACGCCGTCGATTCGGATGGAGCCAAACGAGAAGCTCTCGAAGCGCACTGATACCTCCGTACCTGAAGTTACACCTGCACACTCGAGCCGACCAGGAGTTCTGAGCCCAGCGGTCAGTTGGGGCGGAGCATTGCCACGGCGTGGGGGCCAAGGACGGACGAACTTGCCGGGCGGTATGGTCGAAGCATGGTCGAGGTCCTCAGCAGCAGCCCGCTCGTCTTCAACGACAAGGTCGTGTTCCAATTCCCCGACCCGGGCGGCCGGGTCAAGGGGGTCGTCCTCTATCAGGAGGTGCAGTGGCCACGCTCGGGCCCGGCGTTCCAGCGTCGCGGGACGGGGTTCTGGGCCGAGCTGCCCAGGCCACCCGTCGACCGGATGGAGTACAACCTCCAAGTCAGCTGGGAGGACGGTGGTTTCGCCTGGATTCCTGACCCCCAAAACCAGCTGCGGACTCCCACCCCATACGGGGACAAGTCGGTGGTGGAGTTTCCCTCTTACCGGCCCCCGCAATGGGTCGGGAGGATGGCCGGCCAGGCAGGCGACATCACCCGGATCCGCCTCAACTGTCCCAGCCTCGGCGGCACCATGGAGGGAGAGTTGTGGTCTAGCGCCGGCTCCCGACCCGAGGAACAGCTACCACTGCTCTTGGTTCTGGATGGCGGCGATTACCAGACCTATACCGGCATCACCCAGATGTTGGATCGCGCTGTCGCGGACGGACGACTGCCGCCGCTGCGGGCAGCCCTGCTCTGTCCGGTGCGCCGGGAGGCCGACTACGCCGCCTCGCCGACCTTCGCCAACTGCCTTGCGGACGAGGTTCTGCCCGGTCTCGGTGAGCTGGTCGCCCTAGCACCTGGGCCCCGGATGCGGGTGGGAATGGGGGCGAGCTTGGGGGCGCTGGCCCTCCTTCACGCCCACTGGCGCCGCCCTGACGTCCTGGGTGGGCTGTTTTTGCAGTCCACGAGTTTCGTTGGCCGAGTCGAGGCGGAGCGCTCGTCACTGGAGCATGCCGCCCGCATGGCGGAGTTCACCGATGCAGTGGTGGGGAGTCGCTCGGCTCCGCCCCCGGTGCTGGTGGCAATGACCTGTGGCGTGGTGGAAGAAATCCTGCTCGCCAACATCGGGGTCGCCGCCACGCTGAGCGAGCGGGGGTACCCGGTCAGCATGTGCAAGCTGGCCGACGGCCACAACTGGATCGCCTGGCGCGACGCCTTCGACCCCCACTTGATCGACCTGCTGGCGAGGGTCTTCTTGGGCGACTGACCGCTACTCCGTCGGGGTCGCCTCCAACACCGCGGCGGGGCTTCGCACCGGGATCACGCCAGCCATCGTCTCGGCTGCCAGCAACTCCACCACAGCGGGGAGTGAGCCGCTGATGCGGTAGGCCGCCAGCTGTCGGTCGGCCGACGTTCCCTCGGCAATCATGGTGTTCACGTATTCGACGTCTCGGCGCGAACCCAATTCGTCGAGAACGGGGTCTACAAACTCCAGCAGCTCGACCACCAGCTCCCGCATAGGCACCTCGATCCCTTTGCCGAAGTCGATCAGCTGGCCATCGATTCCGAATCGAATCGCGCGCCACTTGTTCTCTGCGATCAGATTTGGCTGATATTTGCGGAAACCCAAATTGGAGCGCCGCAGCTTGATCAGCTTGCAGCAGATTGCCTGCGCCAGGCCGGCCAAGCAAATGGCCTCGTCCACCCGAGTCGCGGCGTCACAAACCCGGAACTCTAAGGTGGGGTAGGTGTAGTGAGGACGCAGGTCCCACCACACCTTTTTGCCGGTGTCGATGCAACCGGTGCGGAGCAGCAGCTGGGTGAAGTTCTCGAAGTCGTCGTAGCAGGCGAAGTCGGGCGGGATCCCGGTCCTGGGAAAGCGCGACCAAACCACGCTGCGGTAGCTCTTGAGTCCCGTGGTCCGTCCCATCCAGAAGGGGCTGGACGTGGAGAGGGCAAGGAGATGGGGCAGGAAGTAGCGTGCCTCGTTGGCAACCTCGATCCGCACTTCGGGGTCGGGGATGCCGACATGGATGTGCATCCCGAAGATCAGGAGCTCGCGGATCACGTCCTGCATCTCCTCCTCGAGCATCTTGTAACGTTCGAGATCGGTAACCAACTGGTCTTGCCAGCTGGCGAAGGGGTGAGTGCCGGCGGACACGATCCGCAGCCCCGCAGGGGCAAGGAATCCGCTCACCGCCGCGCGTAGCCGGACGATCTCGGCCCGCGCCTCCGTGGTGTCCACGCAGATCTTGGTGGCCACCTCCACCACCGATTGCAGGAGCTCGGCCTTGATGTCCTCGCCCAGTGTTGGCTGCGCTGCCTCCAACAGCGTGTCGATGTGTGAGCGCAGCTCCCCCTGGGCGTTTACGATCTGATACTCCTCCTCGACTCCGATGGTCAGCCAGCGGTCGCTCACAGCGCCGCCTCCACCACATAGGTGGGCACCACGCTGCCAGCCCCGGCAGTCAGATTGAGCAGTGCTGAAGAGGAGACCCGCGTCATAACCCCGCCCACCTGACCTCCAAAAAGGTAGGGATCCATGTCCACCGCCAGCTTCGTGGTCGTCACTCTGCCGTCCAACACCACCTCCCACTCCTGCCACGGGACCGGTACCGCCTCTTGGACTACGGAGGATTGGGCCACTCCCAGCGCCAGTGCCCGTTCCCAATCCGACGCGCTGGTCTCCCAGCCCAGGACCACGCCCCGTCCGCCGTACTCATCATTGGGCTTGAGCGCCAGCCGCTCACGGTGCTTGAGCGTGTGCTCGACCAGGTCTGGTATGGGCTTGTCGCGCGCGCTGCTGGGACCGTCGGCCAACTTGCGGGTCCAGGGGACGTGGCGCTCGATGGCCTTCAGTTGAGTCGGGCTGAAGAGGTGGTGGTGACGCGGGTCCGAAAGCAGCGCGAAGCTCATCTTCTTGTGCAGCAGCTTGGCCCGGAACGAGTTCACGACGCACACCGCCCGGTCCAGGTAGGCCTGGCGAAGCGCCAGGCCTTGGTCTCCTGCGTTGAGCAGCTCGCTGCACAAGACTCGGCGGTAGACCAGACCAACAGCCTCACCGTCGGGATCTCGGAGAACACCGTCCCGGTACTGTAGCTCCGCCGGCTCGCAGATGGTCGCAGGCACTCCGTGACGCCCAAAGTACTCGCGGCAGAGCTCGAACTCGCGGACAGTCGGTAGTCCGGGCCAGTCGACGATCGCGATCCGGGGCGTCCCCCGTCCGCCCCATTCTCGGTAGGCACCGAGCAGGGCTTCCAGTTGGCGGTCTTGGGCCACCAGCGCCCGGAGGCGGAAACGCTGGCGTAGCCCGCGCAGCAGCGGGGTCTGGTCGAACACTGCCGCCAGCTCCTCGCCGTAGGCAATCCCGGCCGGGGTCTCGGCGTTGTACTCCACGTACCTGACCTGATCGGTGCAGAAACTGTCGAGCCGGGCGACCGGGGACGAGTGGCGGAACCCGGGGTCCGCCAGAGCCAGCTCCTCCTCCTCGGGGACTAGGTCCAGTTCGGCGCGTAGGCCAGGGTCCGCAAGCAGCGCGACCTCCAGGGTTTGTAGAGCGCTCGCGATCTCCCCGGCCGCCTTCACTACCTGGGAATAGCGGTCAGGCGAGAGCAACTGGGGACGGATGGCCACGGAGAGCGGGTAAGCCCCAAAACTCAGCCCCTTTTGCCGTTGACCTTCATGCAGAGCTGCTGCAGTCAGCCCTACCAAATCCGAGTGGCCCAGCAGCTCGTCGCAGACCCTGCTTGCAACCTCGCCGAGGTCTAGGCTCAAACGAACCGCCACCACCTGTGCGTCCCTCGCCAGGGAGCCTGTCTGACGCCAGTGGCGTAGTTGATGACCAACCCGCACATCTTGTCCAAGGCCCAGGCGAATCCCTCATCCTTGAGGGAGAAACTGTCGAGGTCGGGTGCGGGATTGAGGAAGTCGATGGCGTACAGAGTCCCGTCTCTCACCGCGAACTCGACAGTGTCCATGTCGTAGCCCAGGGCGTTGGTCAGGGTGAGCGCCTGCGCCGCCGCCAGCCTGCGCAGGGATTCTGGAGGCGGATCATCGGTAAGGTAGCTCTCGCCCAATGGCCGAGTGGGGTCGAAGCGGAAGACTAGGACGTCCTCGCCGATCACCAAGCAGCGCACATAGTCCGTCCACTCGATCCGCTCCTGCAGGATCATGGTCATGGTCTCGGTCCGGTCGTACGCCTCGATCAGTTCCTGCAGCGAGCCCACCATATAGACGTCGCGCCCGCCGCCCCCGGTGTTCGGCTTAAGCACCGCCGGCAGTCCCACGTAGGCAATGATGCGCTGCCAGTCCAGCGGGTACTCCAAGTTGCGCAGGGAGCGTTGGGGGTCGATGAACGGCATGTAGGAGTGGTTGGGCAACACCACGGTTCGGGGCACGGCCACGCCCAGCTTCCGCGCCAGGCTGCACTCGAAGAACTTCTCGTCCGCCTCCCACCAGAAGGGGTCGTTCACCACGACCGTGCCCTGGAGGGACGCGCTCTTCAGGTAGGCACGGTAGAAAGGCACCTCATGGGAGATGCGGTCCACCACCACCTGGTAGCGAGGCGGCTCCTCAACCTCGGGGATCCCCCCAAGGCGTGCCATCTCCGCGCTGACGCCGAGCACCCGACCCCTCTGGTTGACCAACTCCAAGAAAGGGCCTGGGAAGGTGTTCTCCATCCCGACTAGGAGTCCGACCTTAGCGTCCATACATCCCCCACCCAGTCCGGTATCCACCCCGGGGCTGGATACGCTCGGCCGCTAACTCGCCCACCTTACGGCGAACTCGGAAGGCTGGCAAGCGCTATGACTAATCGGCGCTGAGAGTCGAGTTGCTGGGCAACTCATTACTGGCCAGCGGACCTTCAGACCGTAGCATTCGACCGCGTGATCCTCACGCTCAGATGCTTCCCAAGCAGAAGCCTGCGGGTTCGAGACCCATCTCCCGCTCCATCGGTCGCAGCCCGCAGCCCGCGCTCGCGTAGAGTTGGCTCGGACACTTCGTGTGCATTCCACGTGGAAGTCGCGCTCCCACTCTCGTCGTTGGACAAATTCTCTCACCCCCAGGTCGCCGTACGACCGTCAGCTCTGACCTTGAGATCGCGGTCGCAGGAGTGCAAAATATATGACTGCCATGGGTAAGCACACAGAGCTGCCAACAATTCGTTTTGCCGCCACGCTGCATACGATCGCCGAAAGGACCATTTTGCGTTTGCCTGAGAGCGCAAGCAGGAAGCTCCCCTCGCGCGGGCAGGTGGCAGTAGCGGGAACGATCAATGGCTATAGGTTCCAGACAGTTTTAGAACCAGACGGCAATTTTGGCCACTGGATGAGGATCGACAGAAAGCTACAACGAACCGCTGCCTTGAGGACAGGTGACACCACGACGCTCGCAATTGAGACGCTCAGAGACTGGCCGGAGCCGAGCGTGCCACAGGATCTTGAGGCAGCTCTAGCAGCTGCTCCCCGCAAGATCCAAGCCCTTTGGAACGACATTACCCCGATGGCGCGCTGGGAATGGGTTCGCTGGGTGAATGCGACTCAAAACCCTGATACGCGCAAACGACGAGTCGAGGTAACAATCTCGAAGATGTCAAGTGGGAAGCGACGACCCTGCTGTTTCAACCTTGCCGCCTGTACCGACCCGCAACTTTCAAAAAACGGCAGGCTTACAGAGCTAGGCTGATTTGCCGCGCCTTTGGGGAGTGACGCCCGAGCAGAGCGTGGTAGCGGAGTGCGCACGGCGGGGAATCTCTGCCGTTGTCTCTGGCTGCATCCAGATACTTGAGGGCGGGGAATCTGACGATGCACTAATGCTGGCTCTCGGTGGCCCTCATGCTCGCCTGGTGCTCGCAGGGCGGGAGGGCGGGAGGGCCGGCTACTGGCCGCGGGTGTGGGCGATGCGCGGCCTGCTCTACGTCTGGGACGACGTCGCGACCAGAGCCGTGATAGCTGCAACCAACGATGAGTCCTGGCGGGTAAGAGAGATGGCAGCCAAGGTATGTCGCCGTCACCGCCTTGAAGGGGCGTTCGACGCCGTCGCCCGGCTGCAGGATGACCCGGTGGCGCGTGTGCAGGCGGCCGCGGAACGAGCCGTCAGGATGATCGCTCGCTAAAGTTCGCGGGCTCCGCTTGGAGTGGAGGTCCCGAGCAAGTGTCCCGAACCACCGGGGCACGAGATTTTGAGCCAGACGGTCCTTCGTGCAACCCCTTGAATTTAGGCGCTGACACCGCCGTCGACGAGGAGCACCGCGCCATGGACATAATCGGCTTCGGAGGAGGCGAGAAAGGCGACCACCCCGGCGATGTCGTTGGGAACGCCGATTCTTTGCGCGGGCACTCCCTGTCGCCACTCCTCCAACGCCTTAGGCCGCGACGTGATCCAGTCGGCCATCGGCGTATCGATCAGACCAGGGCATACGCAGTTAACCCGCACCCCGTCGGCGCCGTGGTCGAGAGCAAGGGAACGGGTGAACATCACCAGCCCCGCCTTGGATGCACAATACGCCGCGCGGTTGTGGCCACCACGGAGTCCGGCCGTGGAAGCAATGTTGATGATGCAGCCGGACCCGCAGGCCAGCATTGCCGGCAGCAGCGCCCGGCAGGTGAGAAACGGCCCTTTGAGGTTGACGTCGATGGTGCGATCCCAGCCCGCCTCGTCAAGATCGGGGATCCGGTGGACGAAGAACACGCCCGCGGCATTGACGAGCAACCAGGGCGCGCCCAGTTGTTGCTCAACTGCCGTCCGCAGTTCTCCAACAGCGCGAGCGTCACTGACATCGCACACGAATGGGGCGGCATTGGTAAGCGCTCGAGCGACCCCCTCAACCGCTTGGCCATCCACATCAACCAGGGCCACGGCGAAGCCGTCGGATGATAGTCGTCTAGCGATCGCGGCTCCTATACCGCTACCCGCTCCGGTGACCAGTGCGACCGTGGGTCCTGCCACCCGAGTTGCCGATCCCGGAGCTTGGACTGCCATCGGTGCAGAGCATAGCGGGCTCCCTTGCGGTGGTCCGGCGCCATGCCGTGGTCTGCCCCGGCGATAATCTTTCGCGATGCTGCTGGTCGCGAGCGCAAACGGTTCGGTTGGCATGGAATCGGGCTGGCGGATCCTGTCTGGTGGAGGCTCCGCCCTCGACGCGGTGGAGGCAGCCTCGCGCGACGTCGAGGACAACCCCTCCGACCACTCGGTCGGATATAGCGGATATCCCAATCTGCTTGGAGTCGTCGAGCTCGACGCCTCTCTTATGGACGGTGCTACGCGGCGGGCAGGCGCCGTGGGGGCAGTCCAGGGTTACCGCCACCCGATCACGATTGCTCGCGCGGTGATGGATCGGCTCCCTCATGTGATGGTTGTGGGTGAGGGCGCGGCCCGCCTCGCAGCCGAGATTGGGATGACTCCCGAGAATCTTCTGACCCCTGACGCCGAGTCGGCCTGGCGCGACGTTGTCGAGGGTGACGGCAAGGAGACGGACGAACACTACGTTTTGCTCAGCCGGCTCTCCAGCTTGTTTCGCGATCCCGAGCACGTAACGGGCACAGTCAATTTTCTTGCTATTGACAGATCCGGGCACGTTGCATCCGCAGTCAGTACCAGCGGATGGGCATGGAAGTACCCAGGGCGCCTCGGGGACTCTCCCGTGATTGGGGCCGGAAATTACTGCGACGACAGATACGGTGCCGCTGCCTGCACCGGTTGGGGTGAGCTCGCGATCCGGGGAGTAGTTGCCCACACCGTGGTAAGCGGGATGGCTGCCGGGCTATCGCTAGAGAGGGCTGCGGAAAGAGGTGTCACCCAGTTGAAGGGATTGAACATTCCCGGCGCGGAACCAACCTTTCAACTGATCGCCATTGACATGGCTGGCAACCATACGGGTGTTGGCACCAGGATGGGCACCACTTACATCGCCTGGGAGGAGGGGCACGACACTTACGTCACCCTTCCCCGCAAGTTGGTCTCCATCACCTAGTAGCGTCCAGGACCCGGCCTCGCGATGGACTTGTCCTGAATCGATTGGTGTTTCTCGTCGCACGATGGATTGCAATCGGGTAACGGACTGGGCCTGGGGCCGTTGACTCAACCCGAGTGTGCGCGTTCGTCCACCCCCGCACGAAAGAACTCAGTCCAGCGTGCGTGCCGACGCAACTGCCCGGTGGCCTGATGTCCGAAACTAGGTCAATGCAGCTGGCGACCTTGGTGGCGTGCTCGGAAGCTGTTGCTTCCACCCGATCCCGCAAAGAGAAAGTTGTCCTGATGGCGACCTTGCTTCGCCAGGTGGAGACAGTGGAGGTCCGTGTTGCAGTCAGCTATTTGGCGGGTGAACCTCGGCAGAAGCGCCTTGGCATCACCTGGTCCGAGCTTGGACAGTCGTGGGAGTCAGCCGACCATGCCACGCTGACATTGACCGACGTCGATGCACGGTTCGGCGAGATAGAAGGGATTACCGGTACCGGCTCTGCCCGCCAACGCAGAGACAAGCTGGGTGGTCTTTTGGTCCAGGCGACTACTGCCGAACAGCACTTCCTCAAGCGACTGGTGAGCGGTGAGCTTCGTCAAGGAGCCCTTGAGGGAGTGGTCACCGAAGCGGTGTCTGAGGCTGCCGCCGTAAGCCTGGCCAGCCTGCGGCGGGCCGCAATGCTTGCGGGTGACTGGGTCGAGGCCTCGGCGGTTGCCATCGATGAAGGCGAGCTAGGGCTGGCTCGTTTCCGGCTTCACGTCGGCACCCCGCTCCTGCCGATGCTGGCAAAGTCCGAATCCTCCCTTGATGCAGCGCTGGAGCGAGCGGCTCCGGCGGCCGTGGAGTGGAAGCTGGATGGGGTCCGGGTTCAGGTGCATCGAGCCGGGGATTGGGTGGGCGCCTTCACCCGTACCCTGGAGCCGATTGCAGAGCGCATCCCTGAGGTGGTCGACGCGGTGCGGCACCTACCTGGGGACCACTTCATCCTCGACGGTGAGGTGATCGCGCTGCGCGCTGACGGTAGGCCGCGTCCTTTCCAGGAGACCGCCGCCCGGGTCGCTTACCGCGGCGACCCCCAACCACTTCGCGCGACCGCACCGCTGACTCCGTTTTTCTTCGACATCCTGCACCTGGAGGGAGAGGATCTGATCGACCTTCCCACTCGCGATCGGATTCGGATCGGGGCCAAGCTTCTTCCCAAAGGACTGACAGTTCCTCGTCTGCTCGATGCCACCCGCGACACTGCGAGCGAATTCATGAGAGACACCCTGGCGCGCGGCCATGAGGGTGTGATGGTCAAAACGCTGGACGCGCCCTACCAGGCGGGCCGCCGCGGAGACGGTTGGGTCAAGGTCAAGCCGCGGCACACACTCGACCTGGTGGTGCTGGCGGCCGAGTGGGGACACGGGCGCCGCCAAGGATGGCTCTCCAACCTGCACCTCGGCGCTCGGGATCAAACCGGTGGCTTTGTGATGCTTGGCAAGACCTTCAAGGGTCTTACCGACGAGATGCTGCGCTGGCAGACCCAGGCGCTTCTCGAGCTCGAAGTCGCCCGGCAGGGGATCACCGTCACCGTGCTCCCCAGGCTGGTTGTCGAAGTCGCCTTCGACGGGGTCCAGACTTCGCCTAGATACCCGGGTGGGATGGCCCTCAGGTTCGCTCGGGTGCTGCGCTATCGGAACGACAAGTCCTGGGAGGACGCCGACACCGTTGAGACCGTGCGTGCCCTCCGCGACGGCTAGCCTTTGGGCTTCAGACGACGACGGTGGCGACCTCTTCCTTGACGTAGTCGGCTCGCGTAGCATCGGGCCCATGTGCCGCAACATCACGATGCTCCGAGGCTTGCAGCCAGCAGCGACTGAGCAGGAGATCCAAGAGGCCGCGCGCCAATTCGTACGGAAGGTCAGTGGAGTGCAGTCGGCCTCTGCCCGCACCGAAGAGGCATTCGAAAAGGCTGTCCAGACAGTTGCCCAGGCGACGGTCGACTTGCTGGCCGAGTTGCCGCCTCGACACCGCCCTCCGCTCACCTCCCCGCCCCTCCGACGCCTGAGAAGCAACCCGAGCTGAGCCCTCTCCCTCCGCCCCACCGGCCGTCCTAACGAGAAGCGCGGTTCAGGGCCGCTTTCGAGCGCGGCTGGGCTGAACGCGGGTAGGCTCCCCGGGGCGCTTGGCGAACTGTGGCGGCCACGGTGCATCGCCCAACCCCGAGGCCTCGTCCCGCCCCGCCAACTCCAAGAGCGAGTCCAGGCTGCCGCGCTGGTCATCGATTCCGGCCCCGGGGTCGCCAAGGGTCTGAAAACGCTGGGGCACGGTGGCCAGCGTGAGATCGGACGGCTCCACGTTCGGCACTTCGTCCCAGGTCAGCGGGCAGGAGACCGGGGCATCTGGCTTGGGTCGGACCGAGTAGGCCGAGGCTACGGTTCGATCCCGGGCATTCTGGTTGTAGTCGACGAGAATTCGCTGGCCGCGCTGCTCCTTCCACCAGGCCGAGGTGGCCAGATCTGGCAGCCGGCGCTGCATCTCGCGCGCCAGGGCAAGTGCCGCCCTCCGAACCTGGTCGAACTCCCAGCGGGGCGCGATCGGGACGTTGATGTGGATTCCGCGAGAGCCGGAGGTTTTGGGGAAGCCCACTAGTTGATGCTCGCCCAGCACCTGCCGCACCTCCATCGCTACCTTCCGCACCGACTCGAAGGTGACTCCCGGCTGCGGGTCGAGATCGACACGGAGCTCATCCGGATGATCCACGTCCGCTCGCCTCACCGGCCAGGGATTGAGCTCCAAACAGCCCAGGTTGACCGCCCAGATCACGTGGGCCAAGTCGGTGGGACAGAGCTCCTCGGCGCTGCGGCCGCTGGGAAAGTGGATGGTCACGGTTTGAAGCCACTCGGGGCGGTTCTCGGGTACCCGCTTCTGGAAGAAGAAGGGTCCCTCGGCGCCGTTGGGGAACCGCTTCAGAACCGTAGGCCGATCCCTAACCCCCTTCATGACTCCGTCCCCCACCGCCAGGTAGTAGCGGACCAGATCCAGCTTGGTCTCGCCCCTGGCCGCGAAGAAGACCTTGTCGGGATTCGAGATCTCCAACACGCGGCCATCCACCTCTATTTGGGCCGGTGGGGTCTTGGCTGCCATGGGTGGATGGTGCCAGACGACGGGGAGGCCGTGGTGGTCAGTCGCTCCCGGTGGTCGAGAGAGCCTTCGCCGAAGTGGCGGGTTCCCCCACCTTGACATCACCACGGCGCGTCGCCAATGGTGAGGGCCATGGAGCCGGCGGAAGCCCTCAACCGCATCGCGTACCTGCTAGAGGCTCAGGGAGCTGAGACCTATCGGGTCAGAGCCTTCCGACGAGCCGCCCAGGTGATCGCAGAGACACCGCCCCAACGTTTGAAGGAGCTGCGCGCCAGCGGTCGGGTGACGTCCCTACCCCAGGTTGGGGAGACGACCGCTCGGGTGGTTGTTGAGACCCTGGATCGAGGGACACCCACCTATCTGACCACTCTCGAGGCCGAAGTCCCCCCGCCGCTAGACGGGCGCGCCGCCGCCATTCGTACCCAGCTGCAGGGAGACTGTCACACCCACTCCGATTGGTCGGATGGCGGCAGCCCGATCAAGGAAATGGCGCTGGCGGCGATTTCGCTGGGGCACCACTACATGGCGCTCACCGACCACAGTCCCCGGCTGACCGTGGCCCGAGGCCTCTCGCCCGAGCGGCTACGGAGCCAGCTCGCCGAGGTTAGCCGCCTCAACCAGGAGCTCAAACCGTTCCGAATCCTGACCGGGATCGAGGTCGACATCCTCGACGACGGCAGTTTGGACCAGGAGCCAGAGCTGCTGGCTCAACTCGACGTGGTGGTGGCCAGCGTCCACTCCAAGCTGCGGATGGAACAAAAGGAGATGACTCTGCGGATGGTGACCGCGGTCAGCGATCCCAACACCGATGTGCTCGGCCACCTGACGGGTCGACTCATCGAGGGCAGGCAGCGACCCGAGTCGACGTTTGACGTCACCGCGGTGCTGACCGCTTGCGTTCGGTCCAAGACAGCGGTGGAGATCAACTCGCGCCCGGAACGTCAAGACCCTCCCCAAGAGATGCTAGAGCTAGCCGTGTCCGGCGGTTGCATGTTCGCAATTGACACCGACGCCCACGCCCCCGGACAGCTGGAGTGGCTGCGACTGGGTTGCCAGCAGGCGGCCCAGGGTGGGGTGCCGGACGGGCGGATCATCAACGCGTGGTCGGTCGAGCAACTGCTGGACTGGACCCAGGCGTCGGCCGTCGGCTAAGGAGCACCACTCCAGCCGATTCCAGAATTCAGCTGCGATCGCTCAACCTAGAGGTCGCGTCGGCGAAAATCTCCGCCACCTCGGCGGGTACCGTCACCTCTAGCTGCCGATAGCTACAGGAGCTGGGATCACGATCCGTTCGCCAGCGAAGGAACGTGGTGGCGTGCCGGAAGCGGTCTCCCTGGAGGTGGTCGTAGGCGACCTCGCATACCAGCTCCGGCCGGAGCGGGACAAACGAGAGGTCGCGTTTGCCCGTCCAGCGACTGGGCGTTCCCGGGCGCCGATCTGGGGTATCGACTTCAGCGCCGCTAAGCCAAGGATGCTGGGCCGCCTCGCCGAGAACCCGATACGGCGCGAGCTCGGCAACCAGCTCACGGCGCCGCAGCGCCGTGAAGGAGGCGCTGACTCCAACGTGCTGGAGGTGGGAGGCGTCGTCGTACAGCCCGAGGAGCAGCGATCCCACCGTGTCCTCATTGGCGTGCCAGCGAAACCCAGCAACCACGCAGTCAGCGGTGCGCTGGTGCTTCACCTTCAGCATCACCCGCTGACCCTCCAGATAGGGGAGCGCCTCCGACTTCGCCACCACTCCATCCAGCCCCGCACCCTCAAATCTCTCAAACCATTCGCGGGCCCGCTTGGGATCGCGGGTTGCCGGGGTCACCCGGACCTGGGGGTCGGCGGCCAGTGCCGACTCCAAGAGGCGGCGGCGCTCGGCGAACGGCAGGGTTCGGAGGTCGCGCTGATCCAGGGCGAGCAGGTCGAAGGCAACGAACGAAGCCGGAGTCAGCGACGCCAAGTGGTTGACGCGGGATCCGGCCGGATGGATTCGTTGCAGCAAAGCATCAAAATCGAGGCCTTTGGGCCCGGCGATAACCACTTCTCCGTCCACCACGCAGCGAGGGGGAAGCGAGCGCAGCAAAGGTTCGCCCAGCTCGGGGAAGTAGCGCGTGAGAGGGCGCTCATTACGGCTGGTCAACTCAAGTCGATCCTGCTCTCGGAAGACCACGCACCGGAATCCGTCCCACTTGGGCTCGTAGATGAGATCCTGGCTGATCGGGAGGTCTCGGGACAGCTTGGCGAGCATTGGTGAGATAGGGGGTTCGACAGGCAGTGTCGTAGTAGTACCTCGAGATCCTGGACGACAGGAGGGCATGGTAGCTGGCGGGGGGCGGGGACGGATATATCTGCCGTCCTGGTGCTGCCCTCGCCCGCGAACGCGCGCCTCACATTCTCGCGTTTGCAAGAGCAGACACAGGTTATCGGGTCGGCAATGGGATGATCGCCACGTGGAGGCAAGACGAATACAAGTGAGCGTGAAGCGTCGTACTACGAGTCTGCGCTGGTGTGACCTTCGTGCTTCCCCACATTCGCAGCGAGCCAGGTCCGGCGTCGCTACCAGCCCCCAGAACGGCAGCTCGAGAGAATCTCCCAGGACGTGCCTTGGTATGGAAGCATCGTGAAGGTGACCGTGCGGCACTTTCTCACCGGGGTGCTCTCGTTAGCAGTTATCGCCGGGGTGGTCCTGTTCCTGAACCCCGAGCGGGTCGGCGCCGCCATGACGCACTTTCGACTGGTCCTGATCGCGCCTATCCTGGCCCTGTCGCTGCTCGTATACATCCTCCAAGGCTTGCGCTGGCATTTCCTGCTCCGGGATGCAGGTACAAAGCTGCGACTTCGCGACACTATTCTCGTTAACATGGCCGGCCAGACCATCACCGCAATCCTGCCATTGGGTGACCTAACCAGGGCTGCCTTCGCGAGTACTGCCGGTGGCACAGACTTCGGCACAGTTGCCGCCACTGTCACCTTTCAAGAACTGACCTACACGCTCGTGCTCATTCTGTCCGGATTGCCCACCGTGCTGACGCTCGGGTATGGCCTGACAGCGGTGGTTCCCGTGGTCGTAGGAATCGCAGCGATCATTGTGATACTGACAGTACCCGCCGTTTTCTATCGCATCCACAGTTTGGTGGCGCACATACCATTCCTTAACCGCTTGTTGCCCGTGATCGACGAGTTGCAGGAAGAAACCGTGAAGCTGCTCCACCACCGCGATGCGCGGGCCCTGTGGGTTCTCGACGCGGCTCGCGTGGCCTGCGCTGTCACCTCCTTTTGGCTGATAGTCGAGGCACTCGGCGCCAGCCACTTCAGTTGGTTGCAGGCGGCCTTCGTGCTTGCGCTATCCACCATCGGCGGAGCGGTGAGCCTTCTTCCGGGCGGAGTCGGCGCCAACGAGGCCACGGTCGCCGCGGCCTTGGTGTTGTTGGGGTTTGCTCGCGGACTGGCTGGAGCCGCAGCCATCATCCAGCGCGTCTTGATCACCGGACTCTCGCTCGGTTTGGGTTTGGGGGCCTACGCTCTCGTACACAAGCGGCTTCACTTGCGGGGGAGATTCCAGCTTGTGGCACGGGCGCGCGCCGCGGCTTCGCCGACTGCATAGGGTGCGCCGGGCGCGCCGGTAGGTGGCCGGTAGGGTCGTGTCGCCGCCGCCTGGATTGCCCGGCGACGCCCTCGAAGGGAGCAGCCATACCGGTCGTCCCAGGGTAAAATGACCTGGCTCCTCGTATCGACTCACCGCAGAGCGAGGACGACAGTGCGGCTCGCCACAACATAGGCTGGCATCATGCTCGACACCGGCAACGGTTACGGGAATCAGGTCAACGGGAACCGCCTCCTAGATCGGCTTCCGCCTGAGGAGCGGGCGGTGCTGAGCGCCAAGCTCTCTCCCGTCTTCCTGAGGGTGAAGACGGTTCTCTTTGAGCCCGGCGAAGTGGTGGATGCCGTCTACTTCCCGCTAGATGGGGTGATCTCGTTGGTCACTCCACTGGAGGACGGGGCGATCGTCGAGGTAGCGACCATCGGTAATGAGGGCATGGTGGGCGTGCCGAGCATTCCCGGGGGAGCTCTGGCGGTGCGCGCTATCTCGCAGGTGGCGGGTCGCTGCCTCACCATGTCGGTGGAGGCGTTCCGCGACGCCACTGCCGCAAGCCCCGTGATCGACCAGCTGGTCCAGGCCTACGTGCTGGCCCTCTTCGGCCAGATCTCCCAAGCTGCTGCGTGCAACAGGCTCCACACCAGTGAGGAACGCCTGAGCCGGTGGCTACTCATGAGCCAGGACCGGGTAGGCGCCGACAAGTTCGTGATCACGCAGGAGTTCTTGTCTCAGATGCTGGGGTCGCGCCGCGCTACGGTAACCCTCTCAGCTGGTGTGCTCCAACGGGCGGGTCTGATCCGCTATCACCGAGGCCATGTGGAGATCATCGACAGGGCGGGGTTGGAGAGCGTTTCCTGTGAGTGCTACCAGGTCATCAAGAGCGAGCTAGACAAGGTCACGCGCGCTCCCGTCTTTGCTTAGAGGCGACAGAGCCCGAGGGCCGTCCGTGCAGGCAACTACACTTCCAAGGGCTGTGATCGCTGACAGACGTTCAAAGTCTGCGCCCTGTGGCGCAGCTCAGATAAATCTGACTAGTCCTCATTCCGAGCGTGGGGTACGTCGCTCACGGTCGGACTGCATCTCGGCGTTGACACGACCCCGGGGGTGACGGCTCCTCACATGGCGGGGGCGGGAAGCCGTCACTCCTACCCCGGGGCTGTCGAAGGGAAGGAGATTGCGGAAGTGGAGACGCCTCCCGCATCGCCGAAGTTAACGACGTCAGCTGAAAATGTCGGTCCGCTTCCGTACCGTCAGGCGCACCGCACCCCAAAACTCCGGCGACGCCTTGAGCGCCTTGATCTCTTTCGCCCTCAATTGCCCGGCTCGACGCTCGAGCTGGCGTCGTAGACGAAATTCACCCGCGGTCGTTAGGTGCTGGTCCAGAGGGCATCGATCAGCCGATAGATCAATGCTTCTTGGGCGTCAAAGTGACGACCATTGGCGAGGTCCACCTCGACACGTTCCGCCGGCTGTCGGGTGGCCTCTGCGACTCTTTGAATGAACCGGTCGAGCTGACGGCGATGTTGCTCGAGAGCTTGACTAAGAGCGTCCCCGGTGCCCTCAGCTAGGAGCCCGGGATCCTGCAGGCGCAGGCGCGAGTGCGGCGCCGCCAGCCGACGACTCGCCACCGCCAGTACCCCCAGAGCGGGTCCCTCAGCTCGCCCGGTACAGATCGCCTCGACCGGCACCCCGACTGCGGAGATGGTGTCCATCAGGGTGAGGGCGGCAGTCAGTGTGCCTTCGCCACTATTCAGATGGAGGCGGATGCTCTCATCGCCGGAAGCATCCAGGGTCATCAGCTGGGTGGCGACCCCGGTTGCGAGGAGGTCATCGAGGCGCCCGCTGAGCAGCACCACTCGGCGCTCGAACATCTGGGCTTGGAGCCAGTCTGTCATAGGCGGTGCTGGTGGCGGCTCCGACCCAGGGGCCGACAGGGAGTCCCCATCCGCGCTTCGGGGTGCGCCGTCGGTCGGCTCAGCCCCGGTCGTCATCACCACGTGCCCGAAGCCGCCAGGCAAGCCGCTGGTCGATCGCCTCCGCGTACCGCTCCAGGGTCGAGAGGCGGACGTCGGAAGCGCCGGACTCCAGGCGCGCGACCGCGGACTGGGATGTACCCATACGAGCGGCGACCTCGGTCTGCGACAGCCCCTGTTTGATCCGACGCGCGATCAACTCAGAGGCCAATCTTCGGCGTCGAGCCGCCATCTCCGAGAAGCCAGGGAAGACCGGATCGTGGGTGCGACTGCCCATCTGAGCCTCCGCTGGGGAACCTGTGTCTGCATCGAGCATCTCTTATTCGATATCTTATATTAGAGATATCAAGCTGGAGATACCGGGTACCTGGAGGCAAGGATAGATGGACTGGCAGAAGACTGACGTGGACCGGCTGGCAGCCTCGGTCATCCCAACTGTCCTGGACCAGTCGATGCGAGGCGAGCGGGCCTACGACATCTACTCGCTGCTTCTGAAGGAACGAATCGTCTTTCTCGGCCAGGAGGTTGACGATCAGATCGCCAATCTGCTGGTGGCCGAGATCCTATATCTGGAGGGCCAGGACCCCGAACGGGACATCCATCTTTACATCAACTCGCCCGGTGGTCTCGCCTACGCTGGACTGGCGATCTACGACGTCATGCAGCACGTTCAGTGCGAGGTGTCGACGCTGTGCATAGGAATGGCCATGTCGGCGGCGGCGATGGTCCTCAGCGGCGGCGCCAAGGGCAAGCGGCTGGCGCTGCCCAGCTCCAAGATCATGATCCACCAGGGCTCGGCGGGAACCCGGGGAGCACCCAGCGACATGGAGATCCAACTGCGCGAGGTACTGGCCAACACTGAGCGCATGGCCCAGATCCTGGCCCATCACTCAGGCCGTCCCCTCGACCAGGTCAAGCGCGACATCGAGCGTGACTACTACCTCACCGCGGAGGAGGCGCTCGGGTACGGGCTGATCGACGAGATTCTGGCCCCCAGACGGGGACTGTCGGCTCCTACGGTCAGCCCGGCTCTGGAGGAGTTGCAGCTGGCTGCGACCAGCTAGATCCCGGGGCGCCCGGTGCGCTCGCTCCGAGTCTCTCATTCGGCTATTCGCTCTTGGCTACCCAGACAACCGCATCACGGCTATAACTGCTGCCGCCAACTACTTGCGACCGGGGTGCAACTGTGCTAGCGTCCGCCTTGGTGGGGTGAGTCCGTAGCCGGTTGGAAGGAGTCCTGCGATGGCCGCTCTTGAGGGGGTCGCGACCCAGGGGCGGATCCAGCGCATCCGTCAGGCGCTGTCCCCGGCCGAGTGGCGCCGGGCTCAGCTCATGTTCGCGTCCATCCTGCTCTTGCACGTGGTCGGCTTCGGCGTCTTCATCCTCTACGTTCTCCCCGAGCACTACCGTGGGCTCGGCATCGGCGTCACCGTCCTCGCGTACACCTTGGGCCTCCGCCACGCGTTCGACGCCGACCACATCTCGGCCATTGACAACACCACCCGGAAACTCATGTCCGATGGCCAGCGCCCGCTCAGCGTTGGGTATTTCTTCTCCTTGGGGCACTCCACTATCGTGGTTGCGATCGGCGCCGGTTTGGTGATCGCCGAGAAGACGGTTTACGCTGCTGTTTCGCACCACTCATCGGGACTGGAACAGTTCGGTGGCGTCTTCGGAACCGTGGTCTCCGCGTCATTCCTATACCTGATCGCGGTGCTAAACATCGTCATCCTCGCCGGAATATTTGGGGTTTTCCGGAAGATGCGTCGGGGCCAATTCAACGAGGCCGAGTTGGAAGAGCAGCTCAACAACCGTGGACTGATGTTTCGCTTCTTCGGCCGCTGGATGAGATCCATAAGGAAGCCCTGGCAGATGTACCCGGTCGGAGTGGTTTTCGGGATGGGCTTTGACACCGCGACCGAGGTAGCCCTGCTGGCTACCACCGCACTACTCGCCTCCCAGGCATTGCCCTGGTACTCAATCATGTCGCTGCCCATCCTGTTCACAGCCGGCATGGCGCTGATGGACACCTTTGACGGCTGCTTCATGAACGTCGCATACGGCTGGGCATTCTTCAATCCGGTCCGCAAGGTCTACTACAACCTCGCCATCACCGGGCTCTCGGTCGCGATCTGCTTCTTGATCGGCACCATCGAGATCCTGGGCCTGCTGCCGGTGGAACTCCACCTCAAAGGCGGGTTCTGGCATTTCATGTCCGGTTTTGACATCAACACCGCCGGATTTGTGATTGTGGGACTGTTCATCCTCACCTGGGCGCTGGCCCTGATCATCTGGCGTTTCGGCCACATCGAAGCCAAGTGGGAGGCGGGCCTCAAGGTGAGCGGGGGAATCCTCAAGGCCTGAGCTCCGCTTCAAAAGCATCTGAGACTGCTACGACCGCAGCCCACAGCTTGGGGGCGGGCGCGGCTCGCGCCCGAATCCTGACAAACTCCTGGACCGGAGGTCCGACGGCGCCACCGCAAGGTGTGACGAGCTAAGGAGGGCAATTCCGGTTTGACGATCCTGGGCCGCTGGCGTAGCTGGACAGAGGAGCAGTGGGAGCGACCTGGGATCGGCTCCAACCGCTTGGCCTTGCTCTTCCTGGCCGTGATCGCGCTGAAATTTGCCAATTGGGCCTGGCTCTCGAACCGAGTTCCGGGACAGCTTGCGTTCATCGCCAACTGGGTCATCCAGGCGGTCGCCTTCGGCGTCTTTCTGGCCCTTGTCGCTGTCAGCTGCCGTGCCGAGCTACCCGACTGGATCAAGCGCTGGCGCCCAGGGCGGCTGGTTGCCCTAGCCCCTGCAGTACTGGCGGTGCTGCTGCTGTTGGTGTCGCTTTCGGTGGGGCGCGCGCTGGTGAGCAACCGATTGCTTATCGACGACGCCAATGCCATGGCCGTCTGCGGGGCCCGGGCGATCTCCTCCGGGCACGATCCCTACCGGGTTGCCGAGCTGAGTTGCCTGCGCCGGCTTGACCTCTCGCCCACGCTGGCGACTCCACTCAGGCTTGGGTCGCTGGCCAAGGTCCAGGGCTACCCCACCCCCGCCCAGATTGCGGCGGCGATTCGATCGGCGGACGCCCGTGGTGGTTCGGATTCAATTTTCTCGGGGCTCGGGAAACCGCCCCTCGATCCTGTGGCGATGATTCCGGTCGCCCGGGCCCCGGCGGTGGCGCGGGCGCTGTGGACGCTGCTGGCGGTGGCGATCTTCCTGGTCTTGCTCGCGGTCGCCGCGGGAAGCCTCTGGCCGGCCGCGCTGGCGGTTTTTCTGGCCACCTACTACATCCCCGGCTCCGCCCTAAATTTCGCCAGTTTCGGCAACGCCGAATCGATCGCGTATCTGCTCATGGCGCTGTCGTTGCTCTGGGTCAGACGTCCCATCGTCTCCGGGGTCTGCCTGGGTCTCGCGCTCGGTTCCAACGAGCTGGCGTTCTTCTTCCTTCCTGCCTACCTGCTGATCTGCTATCGGCTGACTGGGCGCGCACCCCGGCTCATAGGTGCGGTTCTCACCCTGATCATCGGCGTGGTTCCTTGGCTGATCCGCTACCCCGACGCGGTCTCGGCCATCTGGCACAACCTGTCGGCACCCACATTCCCTCTTGGCTACGGGCCGATCGAGCTGGTTCTGGCTGGGATTCTGAAGTCGCCACCAAGCGACCTGCTACTGGGCCTCACGGCTTTGGCCATGGCGCTGATCCTGCTCTGGGGATGGCGCCGACCCGAGTGGCGGATTGCCGCCGGAGTGGTGCTGCTATCTGCCTTCTGGCTCAGCTGGCGGAGCCTGGACGAGTACATGGCGCAGATCCCTCTGCTGGGCCTCGTCGCCATCGTCGCGCTGTTGACGACCCGAGGTCAGAAGGCGCCAGCACCGGGCGAGGCGAGTTGGCAGCCAGGCATCCCGGCTGACTCCCTGCCTACGAGGGGGACAGGCGACTGAGCGCCGCTCAGGAGGCTGGAGCGACCAGCCGGCCCCGCGAGGTTGAACGGCCGCGGACCACCTTCAGTGTCGGCTGGGCTGGCGGCTTGGTGGCTGGTGGATTAGCGACGAGCGTCCGGTAGGGTACCGGCCTGCCGAAAAGGTAGCCCTGGAGCTCGTCGCAGCCATTGCGCACCAAGAAATCCGCCTGGCTTTGGGTCTCAACCCCCTCGGCGATGGTCTTGAGGCCGAGGGCCTGGGCCAAGGCGATGGTGGCGGCCACGATCGCACTGTCCTGATCACCGGCTCCGATGCCGCTCACGAATGATCGATCGATCTTGAGGATGTCGAAGGGAAAGCGGCGCAGCGCGGTAAGCGAGGAATTGCCGGTCCCAAAGTCGTCCAGGGCCAGGTGAACCCCGAGTCGACGCAGCCGCTCCAGAACCGAGGCCTCCGCGTCCGGATCCGCGCTCAGGGCGTTCTCCGTTACCTCGAGGCAGAGCCGCTCCGGGGCCAGTTGATTCCGGGACAGGACTTCGGCAACCTCCTGGGGCAACCGCTGGTCGCGAAGCTGGACCATTGAGAGGTTGACCGCCACCGTCAGTCCCTTGGTCGCTGGGTCGGTCTCATCCCAGGTGTGCAGGGTGGAGCAGGCCTGCTCCAAGACCCAACGACCAATTCCGGTGATGCTCCCGGTCTGCTCGGCAAGGGTGATGAACTGGTCAGGGGGCATGAGCCGGCGTTTGGGCCGGGCCCAACGCACCAGTGCCTCAATGCTCGCCATCTCGGAGGATCCGGACCTGACGATGGGCTGGTAGTGGAGGCGGAGCTCGCCGCGGGCGGCGGCGCGTCCCAGGTGTCCAGCCAGTTCCACCCGATCCAGGAAGGCCCTGCGCATCCCCCTGTCGATCACCTGGAAGTGGCCGCGCGCGACCTGCTTGGCGTGGTACAGAGCGATGTCAGCGTGGCGCACCGCGAAGTCCCCTTCGGAGGCTTTGCGGCAGAGCGCGACCCCCCCGCTGACCGCGGTAACCAACTCCCTGCCGTCGATCAGGTAGGACTGGCCGAGTCGGTCGAATAGCCTCTTGGCGGTCGCCTCGAGGGCGGATCTGGAGACACCCGACATGACCACCACGAATTCGTCACCGCCCACCCTGGCGACCAGGTCGCCGGGCCTGACCGCGGCTCGGAGGCGCTTGGCGAAGGCCCGCAATAGCTGGTCCCCGACTGGGTGACCAAGGGTGTCATTGACCGCCTTGAAGTCGTCGAGGTCCAGAGAGACGATGGCGGTGTCCTGGTTGTCCCTCTCCAGCATCTTCTGGAGTAGGTCCTGGAAGCCGCGCCGGTTGTAGAGGCCGGTCAGACTGTCACGCTGGGCCTGCCGTCGCAACTGGGACTCCACCGCCTTGCGGGCGCTGAGGTCGAGGTAGGTCCCTAGTACTCCGGTGACCCGCCCACCATGGTCCCTCAAGGCGGCGGTGGAGAGCAGGATAGGAATCTGATGGCCGTCCCGATGCACCCGCACCGTTTCGACCTCCCGAACTCCCTGACCGGTGAGGACGGTCCGGCGCAGCATGCGTAGGAAGTCGCGGTGGTGGACGCCGGAAGCGGCTGGCAGGGCGCGCCCCAGCACCTCCTCCTCAGGCCACCCCAGGAGTCGCTCCGCGGCTGGGTTCCAGAGGACCACATTGCCCTGAGGGTCGACCGCGCTGAGTGCCACCGGCAGCTCCGCAACCACGGCGCGGAGCACCTCATGCTCGGTTAGGTCGAGATCGGGGAACCCAAAGTTACGACTGACCAGCTGCTCCAGCTCGGCCAGCTGCTGGGCCGCGCTGCCTGGCTGCTGGTGCGCCCACGCATGGCTAGGATCGATCCCAGAGTCACCCATCCCCTGGAGCCTATGGCGATCGGTACTTGCTTTCCATGACGTCGCGGTGAAAATTCGGCGTTGTGTGCGCTGACAAAGGTAACTCGAGTTCAGGAACGAGGAAACGCGGAGCGGGGTAAGCTTGGTCTCAGTGCCTGATTCTCCCCAAAAGCCACAGCGCGAAAAGCGCCGAGTCAGCCTCGACGGCCAGGACCCCATCGAGGTCTTGAAGCGGCTCTTAGAGACGCCGCCTGAGCCGCGACCAGCCAAGGACAAGCCGAGCCGGTCAGACGGTTAGCGGCACTCCCGCGCTGCGCATGTTTATGAGGAACCGTTAGGGGGGCTGTGGTGCCCGGCGCCAAAGTAGAAGCCCAGCGCAGTCCCGGTTAGGGTGACTACGGGCGACAGAACCAAGCTTGCGGTTGTTCCC
>JBAUWA010000030.1:0-3212 GCA_049583555.1 Candidatus Dormiibacterota bacterium
CTGGTCACCTCCGGAGACGTGGCGGCGGAGCTGGCGCTGGCCTCCGGCGCCAAAGCCCCGGCTGTTGGCGGGGATGCCTTGGGGCGGGCCGCGGACGAGCTGCGCCGGGAGCTTGCCGCTTGGGACCCCGTGGACGAGGGCGCAGGCAGGGTCCCGAGTCCGATCTCGATCAGCGCCACCTCGGTCACCAAGTGGTTGGCCTGTCCGCGCCAGTACCTGGCCCAGACTTTGGAACTGAACCGGGATACGGACATCACGCTGACGGTGGGCATCCAGGCGCACTGGCTGCTGCAGCGTCTCTATCAAGGGAAGGCCGACTGGGTGGGCCGGCCCTGGGCATTCAGTTCCGCTGCCCAGAGGTTGCTACGCGAAGAGGTCATGCCACAGGTGAGGGCCGAGGAATGGGATCCGCTGAAGGTCCATTTCGCGCAGCTCTGGTTGGAGGAAATGCTCGCGCGATGGGAGCGTCAAATCGTGGTTCCGGGCAAGGAAGAGGTCGGAGAGCCGATCGGTCAGGAGCTCAGTTTTGAACTGGACCGGACAAGCTGGCGGCTGCGAGGCAAGGTCGATGCTCTCTGGCGCCACCCCGATGGCGGGGTGGAACTTGTCGATTACAAGACGTCCAAGTCAAAAGTCAGTGACGCAACCCTGCGCGCTGAGGTGTTCGGCAAGCCTCCAGACGGACCGATGCAGTGGCAGCTACCGATCTACCAACTCGGTGCCCGCCACGGGACCTTCCAAGAGCAGCTGGGAGAGGAGTTGCCGGCGCTGGTCCGCAATTGGTACGTCGGCATCGATCCCGGGCCCAAGAGCGTTGATCCTATCCCTGCAGCCGGCTTCAGGGTGGTCTCCGGGGCGGAGGAGGGAGGGACCGGGGTCCTGACCACCGGGGAGCTGGATCGGATCGAGGTCGAGCTCAACCGGATGGCCGATGCGATCCTGGTAGGGAGGTTCCCCGCCCAGCCACGCCACGCTTCGCGCACCTGTCGGGACCAGCGGGCGGGCTGCCCGGTCGGCTTCTGGTGCGACGGGGAAGGCACGGTCGGCAAGCGTTTCCCGACCCCGGTCCCAGAGCTTTGAACCAGCGCAGCGCCTTCCTCGACCTAGCCTCAGAGAAGCTGACTGAGGCCCAGTTCAACGTCGTGTCGGAGCTGGGCAATGGGCCGGTGAAGGTAGTGGCTGGCGCCGGCAGCGGCAAGACCACCACGATGGCGTACCTCTACGCCTCCGCCGTGGCCGGCGAGATTCCGGTCGGCCGGATCATGGCGGTCACCTTCACCGACCGCGCCGCCGTGGAGCTCAGGGAGAAGATCCTGGCCGCTTTGGTCGAGGCCCATGTGCTTCCTAGAGGGTCCGGTGGTGACCCTCTGGAGGGAGCGTGGATCGGAACCTTCCATCAGCTGATCCGTCGAATGCTGGCTGAGCACGCCTATCTGGCTGGCCTCCCCCGGGATTTGGAGCTCCTCGACGAGGTCATCGCGGGAATGGTCATGGAAGAGGCGCTGAGCTCGGTCCGCGAACAGGCGGCGGCGTCAAGTTGGATGGATGCGCTGCCGCCCCAACCAGACCCCCGGACCGTCCTCGGCCTTTTGGATGGGGCCACCGCCACCGTCAGGGCGCTTCGCTCGACGGACCTGCAGCCGGGTGACTGCGAGCGGGAATCCTTGGCGGCGTATGCCAGCTTCGCTGCCCGCGGAGATCCCGTTGAGGAGATCGCCTGGCACCGAGCTGGACTTCGGCTCACGACCACTATCTGGCGGGAGTACGAACGTCGGCTGGCGGAGCGTCAGGCACTCGACTTCGATGGGCTGCTACGCGAGGGACTGTCGGCCTTGCGCCGCTCGCCAGCGCTGCTCCGTTGGTGCCGAGGCTACTTCCGGCTGGTGATCGTCGATGAGTACCAGGACACCAGTGCTCTCCAGGAGTCGCTGATCTTGGAGCTCACCGGGCCGCAGCAGCGGAGTCTGTTCATGGTGGGCGATGCCAGACAGTCGATCTACGCCTTCCGGGACGCCAAGCCCGGAATCATGACTGATGCCGCCGGCAAGTTCTTCGGCCTGTTCCGCAACCACCGCTCGCGAACGCCGATTCTGACCGCGGCCGACCACGTGATCCGGGCCGATCCTCAGTTCGCGCACGACGAGACCATGGAGGCGGCGCGCGCCGCCGAGAGTCCGCTCCCAGTCTGGGTCGCCGAGGTCGAGGACCCCGCCCGCGAAGCGGAGGCGATCGCGGAGGCGCTCGATCAGCTCCATCGGGACGGCATCACCTACGCGGACGGCAGCCGGCAGGACCTGCGATGGGGTGAGATGGCGGTCCTGGCCTTCACTCTGAGCCGTCTCGGATTACCGCTCGAGGAGGCGCTGCGGCGCCGAGGCATCCCATTTCAGACCGTCAGCGGCGGGCTGCTGGCCCGTCCCGAGGTCAAGGATGTCCTCTCTTTCCTCCGGCTCGCGGCCGACGACCGAGACGACCTCGCCTGCCTGCGGATGTTGCAGAGTCCGGTGGGCCAGATCCCGGACCAGGCACTCCTGGCTCTGCAGCCCCGGTATGGCCAGCGGGGTGCATCGCTGGCGGCGCGGGCGCGCCAACTCCTGGAGGCTGGTGGAGGTGGGTGGGAACCGGCCTGGTCGGACCGAGCCCGCGCGTTGCTGGCCCTGGTGGACCAGCTGCGCATAAGCGCCCGGACCGTACCCGCCAGCCAGGCACTGGCCACGGCACTGGCCGAGAGCGGCCTGATGCAGCTGCAGCGCGCTCGGGTGCGGGCCGGGGACCCGCTGGGGCGTCGGGCATTGGATGCGCTGTCAGAGCTGCAAAGGGTGGTCTGGGCAGCCGAATCGGCCACCCACTGGCTCAGTTTGGCCGAGCTACTGGCTCGGCTCGACACCATGCGCGACGAGGCCACGACCGCGGAGCCCAGTCCCCAGACCCTCGAGGAGCTGGTGACCATCAGCACGATTCACCGCGCCAAGGGTCAGGAGTGGCCCGCGGTGGTGCTGGCTGACTGCCGGCCCTACAGCGCCAAGGGCCTTGGCTCTGTCATCTGGGACCGCGAGACGAGAGCGGTTGTCTGCACCCGCGTCGCCGGAGACCGGACGGCGGCGTTTCAGCGCTGGTCGGACAGCCCGGCCAAGGCGGTTGACCGGGAGGAGCATCGGCGTCTGATCTACGTGGCGATGACCAGGGCCCGCGACCTGCTCTTGGTGACAACC
>JBAUWA010000031.1:0-9922 GCA_049583555.1 Candidatus Dormiibacterota bacterium
AAAAAGAGGCGTCGCCGGTGGGAGGAGGACGGCTGTCTCGGAGCCAGTTCGTCGATGCTGGCCATAGCGTCGCCCGAAGGCGCGCTGCTGGGTGCCGTGTTTTGGTGGCCCCACGACCTAGTTGGCCCGCCCGGAGGCTGCTTCGAGTTGGGCTGCATGGTATTGCCGGAGCGTCGCGGGCAAGGGGTGGGCACCGCCGCTCAGCGGGCACTGGGCGACTACCTCTTCGCCAATACATTGGCCAACCGTATTCAAGCCCTGACCGGCGTCGACAACACCGCAGAGCGACGATCTCTTGAGCGCGCGGGCTTTCAACTGGAAGGGATCCTGCGAGGGGCTGGGTTTCTTGGAGGCCGCTGGCGAGACGGAGCTCTCTACGCCCGCCTCCGAGCCGATCCGGACACCTCAGACCGATCGAGCCCGGACCCCCTGTGAATGCCGCCCGTCCTTTGATCTAAGCTCTCGCCGTTGACCACCACTCAGGCGCAAGCTACCGCCGAACTTGTGCGCTTGGACCGCGAGTACCAGGAGTTGCTCACCTCCTTAGTCGACGCCGACTGGGAGCGGCCGGGCACCATCGGCGGTGGCGACTGGTCGCTCCGCGACCTGGTCGGCCACGTTATGAGCTGGGAAGAGCTCGCTCTGGGAGTCATTTCCGCCGCGGAAGCGGACCGGCCGCCGCCCTGGCCAACCGGGAACATCGACGAGATCAACCGTGAGATGGTGGCGCGCCAAGGTCGGCTGCCTCTCGAGGAACTGCGGCGGCGAGCTGCCAGGACCCATGCTCAGCTGATCCAGGTCATCTCGGAGCTGCCCTTGCCCACCTGGGGGATCCCCATCAGCATGGGAGATGAGCCGCCCGTGGAGCTGAACGAACTGGTGGGTCGGGTGCTCGGAGCGGAGGACCACCCTTTCGGCCACCTGACCGCCCATCTGGGCGACCTGCGCTCATTCGCGGAGGCGCCCGAGACCAGCTAGTCCCCGCGGTTCACAACCGGGTTCAGGTTGCTTCAGCAGTCGCTATGGCCTTGGGCTGAGCGCCTCGACCGTCACTTTGTTGCCGTTACACCTCGGCCTTGGTGCACCAAGTGTCCAGGGAGCGCTATCACCCCGGCCGAAATTGCGAGAAGGATCCGAGCGTTTTTTTGGGGGTCAGAGGCCGTTCAAGAGACGGTTGGCGGCCCAGCAGCCGGTGAGCGAAGACCCAATATTCCACCTAGCAGTCCGAAACCGACCAAGCAGGCTGCCGCCTCAACCAGGCCCCGGAGCAGGCCGTCGTAGGGGTCGGACACCACCACGCCAGCGGCCGCAACGATGAAGCCGACGATGAGGGCGGTTGTGATCGCCAGTCGCCAGGGATGCAAACTCAGGGATGAAGGCATGAAGCGACCCCAATCGTCGGCGCCTCCGCCGACTTCTCCAGGTTCCGAGGACCGGGTGCGGATGGCAGGGATCATCGAACCAAGGACCGCCACGAGGGCTAATGCAGCAATGGCGGCGGCGACGGTCACCCCTCTATCGGTTCCATCTCCCGGTAGTTTCGGTGCCAGCGCAAGGGCACCCATGGTGATCAACCCTGCCAGGACGCCAACTATGGTTCGTCGCAGTACCAGTCGCGATTCGGCGGCGGGAACTGCGCGAACGTGGCGGTGGCGAAATGCGCGCATGAGCGCGAGCGCCCCGGCAACAAAGGCAACTTGGGGAGCCACTACGAGTATTCCAAGAATGATGGTCCCGAGTGCACCGGCTCCCCCGGCCGTTGTACCGATGTGTGCTAGCTCACTGGTACTGCCAACGCCACCGATGTGTGCTAACTCCCCGGCAGTGCCGATCTGACTGAACGCGGCCGCGTAGACGGCGCCAGCGATCGCTAGGACAAGGAAGCCACGTGTTGCAGCCGCTCGCGTTTGCTGAGTTCCCAGCTCGCTTGCGAATTGGTGGGCGATAGCTTGGGGGTCCCCAAGCTCAGCCGCAGGGTCGCAGCTGAGGTGATCTCGGAACTCAGCAACAATGCGCCGACGGCGCCGATTCCCGATGCCGACTTCGCGGAGCTCTGCGTCAAGGGCGTCGATCAAGCAAGAACCGCCTGGACAGCCGCAGAGAAGGTTCTCCACTCTTGGCGGCGCCGCACCAAGGCCGCATGACCACGTCGCGTGAGGCGGTAGACGCGACGACGGTGGGGTTCAACATCGCTCCACCTGCTGCTCAGCAGGCCGTCGCGCTCAAGGCGGTGCAGTGCGGGGTACACCGTGCCTTCTGGCAACGAGAAGGTGCCGGATGTTCGGACTCGCAACTCCTGGACAACGGCGTACCCATGTGCCGGGCGGCCGGCGAGGACGGCAAGTATCAGGCCGTCCAGGTGGCCCTTGAGAGCTTCAGCCTTCATACCTGGCTACTCTATACTTAGCAATACTAGGTGTCAAGAAGCGTGCGGGCTTTTTCTCCACTGTCATCACGACCGAGCCGACTTGCACGATCGTTGCAACACCATTCGAAAAGGAACCCCTCCCACCCGAGCATTGGCCGGATGGCAGCTGCTCCGGCACGCTGCAGGGTTGACTAACACGGCCCGCGCGGACATCTCCAGGAGGAACTCATGCCCATCGACTTGTGGACGCTCATTCATCCGGAGCGGCAGGCTCTGCTCGAGGACGTAGCAGCGCTCAGCAACGAGCAGTGGAACACCCAATCGCTCTGTGCCGATTGGACGGTTCGCGACACCCTTGCCCACCTAACCTCGGGAGCGAAAATGACCCCCGGTCGCTACATCGGCGGGTGGGTTGGCGCCGGTTTCCGGTCCAAGGCGATGAACGAGAAGGGCATCCGGGCCCAGCGCGGCTCGACCGCCGCAGACACCGTGGCCGCCTTCAAGAGCCAGCTCACCGCCACCGCCCATCCACCCGGTCCACTGCAGGCCATGGTCGCCGAGTTAGTGCTTCACGGCGAGGACATCCGCCGCCCGTTGGGCATCAAGCACAGGTATTTACCCGAGGCCCTGGTCGTGGTCGGCAACTTCGTCACAGGCGGCATCGGGTTCTTGGGGGGGAAGCGCCGCTCCACCGGGCTCAAGCTCACCGCCTCCGACACCGAGTGGACCCACGGCGACGGGTCTGAGGTGAGCGGTCCGTTGGCCTCGATCCTGATCGCTTTGACCGGCCGCGAGGCAGGTCTCGCCGACCTCAGTGGCGACGGTGTTGCCACCCTGACCCAGCGCGTCTAGCAGCTAACAAAGGGACCGCCAGCTGAGCCGACAAGGTGGCCCACACGGGCCGCGGGCCGACTCCAGGCGAGGGCCGAGGCCGGCCAAACCCTCCAGTCATGCCCCCGCCTTGACCGACCTATGTTTCGACGCCGGTAGGTGACAGTTCGGCGACCAAGGTCCTCACCCGCTCATCGACCTCGTCGCGGATGCGCCGGACCGTTTGCAGTGACTTGCCCTCGGGGTCCTCCAATTCCCAGTCGAGATATCGCTTACCCGGATAGAGAGGGCAGGCGTCGCCGCAACCCATAGTCACAACCACATCGGCGGCGCGGACCACATCGTCGGTTAGCGGCTTGGGGAAAGCTTTGGAGATGTCCAGCCCTATTTCGTTCATCGCCTCGACTACCGCCGGGTTGAGCGTTGAAGCAGGCTGGGAGCCGGCGGACAGTACGTGGACCCTCCCCTTGGCGTGGTGATCGAGCAGTGCCGCAGCCATCTGCGATCGGCCGGCGTTGTGGACGCAGACGAACAGCACTTCGGGCACCTGGGACACGATCTTTCCCTCCACTTGGGCGGTCGCGCGTAGCCGATCACGGGCGAACCGTTGCGCCAGAGTCGGCAGGAAATTGGGAACGGTCGCCGTCGCGGCCAACTGCTGGTAGCACTCCAGCACGGTTGCCTCCACGGTCTCCGGACTGAATATCCCGGAAAACTCCTGGGACAGGGACTCTGTCTCCGGCTGGAGCCGCTGCTCCAAATCGAAGATGTTCATATCGATGCCTCCTTTGCTGATGACCCGTGGGGCACGACGACCACATCCGAGATCTGTCTGGCGTCGGGATGTAGGAAGCGGATCGCCAGCCAGGCAGCGGCCCCGCCACAAAGTTCGGCGACGACGAACAGAGCCACCGACCTCGGGCTGATGCCCGCGAAGGTATTGGACAGAGTTCGGGCCACGGTCACAGCTGGGTTGGCGAAGCTGGCTGAGGAGGTGAAAAAGTAAGCGCCGGTGATGTAGGCCCCGACCGCGAATGGCACCACGGCGTTTCTGCCGCTGCGGGCGACGCCGAAGATCACCAGAACCAGGCCGAAGGTGGCGACAAACTCGCCCAGCCATAGACCAGGGCCGGACCGAAGGTGTGCCGAAATAGTGACTGGCGCCAGAGAGAACATCAGGTTGGCCACGATGACGCCGGCCACGGCGCCTCCCAGCTGCGCGGCGATGTAGGCGAGAAGTTCGCGGCGACCTAAACCACCGAAAGCGGCGTCAACGAGCGAAACCACCGGGTTGAGATGCCCGCCCGACACCGGGCCCACGGCCAGGATGATCACAGCTAGCGCACATCCGGTTGCGACCGCGCTCTCAAACAGCTCAAGGCCGCTATTCCCGGGGCTGAGTCGCTGGGCAGCGATTCCGGAGCCAACCACAGCCACCAGCAGCAGCGCGGTACCGATCGCCTCGGCCACCACCCTGCGCTCTAGCGACGCCTCCCTCAACTAATTCTCGCCGAATGCCGGGCCTGGCTTGCGAGCGCGGATGATCGCAGAGCCTCCGTGCCTGTGGACTCGGTGAGTCTCTGTGATCTCGGCTTCAACGAGGCCAGCGTCCTTGAGCACCTGCTCGAACCCGCGACGGGTAAGCGCACCCGCAATGCAGCCGGTGAACGCCTCCATATCCGTCCGCGCAGCCTCGTCCAGATCATCGTCGGCAACCACGTCGGTCACCGCGAGCCGTCCGCCCGGTCGCAGAACTCGGGCGGTCTCTCTCAGGACCTGGGGCTTGTCGGCTGACAGGTTGATCACGCAATTGGAGATCACCACATCCACCGACTCCGCGGGGAGTGGGATGTCTTCGATGTGTCCGCGAAGCCACTGCACGTTCTCGACGCCAGCCTGCCTCTGGTTCTCCAACGCGAGGGCGAGCATCTCCTCAGTCATATCGAGACCGTAGGCGCGCCCCGTCGGACCCACACGACGCGCCGAGAGCAGGACGTCGATACCTCCTCCAGAGCCGAGGTCTAGCACCGTCTGTCCCTCACGGAGCTCGGCGACTGCGGTGGGGTTGCCGCACCCCAAGGACGCCAGCTGAGCAGCGTCCGGCACCTCCGCGCGCTCTTGAGCGGAATAAAGCGCAGCTCCGAAGCGGTCGCCAGGGCTGTCCGTGGTCGAGTTGGCGCAACAGGAGCTGGCGCAGCACGTGGAGTCAGTACCTGGGGTCCTTGCGGCGGCGCTGACCTCACGGGCGGCGGCGGCATAGTGTTCGCGCACGGCATCGCGGACTCGGTCGGGGTCGGGTTGCTGAACCCGAGGCACTGTCAGCCGCAGCCGCAGTCACAGTCGCAAGGACAAGGACAGGGTTCGCAGGGGCAATTGCAGTCCATCTCAGATCTCCTATATTGACGGTGGTCGATGTATACTGGGCTGATGCTAGTCTTTACATCGACGTTTGTCAACCTATAAAGGCCAGGAGTTGACCACCCTCGTGAGCCGCGACAAGTTGCAGACCCCGGAGCGAACTAAGGGGTGCTGCCTGCCGGTAGCTCCGCCACTGCTAGTCGACGATGCCGACGAGCTTGCAGGGCTCTACCGAGCACTTGGAGACCCGACCCGCGTCCAGATCATTCACATTCTGGAGGCGGCCACCGACCCTGTCTGTGTGTGTGACTTCACTGCTGCCTTCGACCTCGGGCAACCCACCATCAGCCACCATCTCGCCAAGCTCCGCGAGGTGGGCTTGGTGACCTCGACCAGGCGCGGACTGTGGTCTTTCTACCAGCTCAACCCGGAGATGTCGGCTCGAGCTAAGCAAGCGGTGCGGCTGATCCCCTGATCCCAGTACGCCTCTCGGGTTCCTTCTCAGGAGATTCCCAATTTGGAGCCGAGCCGGTCTACACTGAGCGGAGGCGAGCGCTCATGGAATCGGGAGGGATGCCATGGCCTTTGTAGACCCGTTCTATTCGGTGAACGAGGCGGCAAAACCAGCCGACCAGCGTCGCTGGCATGACCACAGCGATTGCGACCTAGGCAAAGAGATCCCCAAAGCCGATCGGCGCCCGGGGACAGGTGGGTACTCGCGGTGCGAGGACTGCCGGAGCCTCGATCCCTAGGGACTCGCACCTCCGTTAGGGCCGGGCATTGGACCCGCCAAAATTCCGTGTCGGCACGGATGTCAGGTGCCTGCCGGGGGCTCGATCCTTCACCGGCGGCGTATACCTTCGGGTCACAGCTCCCATCCGGGGGTTCAGGTGACCCTCAGTGACCCGTCCTCATTGAAATCGAACGCACCCCAGGCGATCTCCCACAAGTAGCCGTCGGGGTCTGTGAAGTAGCCCTGGTAACCGCCCCACTCTGCCTCAGCCGCTGGCTTCACCAATACGGCACCGGCGGCCCGAGCTAACTGGAGGAGCTCGTCCACCTGCCGGCGCTCTCGCACATTGTGGGCAAGGGTGATGCCAGCGAACTTGGAGCGTGGCACATCCCACCCCGGACCGGCGTCGTTCGCCAACTCCGAGTACGGATACAGCGCCAGTGCGGTGCCCTGCATCTGAAAGAACACAATCCCGTCCTCGGGTTTGCGAGTGGTTGGGAATCCGAGTCCCATTGCATAGAACTGATAGGAGCGTTCCAAGTCCGCGACGCCCAGGGTGATCAGTGAGATGCGTGGTTCCATCCTGTTTTTGTTCCCTTGTTTGTCGGTGGCACATGACGGCCCCGATGCGGTTGGACAGTCTATTCGCTGAGCTCCTCCAGCCCACCCGGACCTCTCAGGACACACGCAATAACCGTCGAAATAGATGGCACCTGCGCGTTGGTACCTACTCGATGTCGGCGAGGAAGCTCAGCACTCGCTCCATGAGCAGGGTCGCAGCCGCAGGGTCGTAGTCGGACACACTGCTATCTGCGAACAGATGTCGATCGCCGGGGTACAAGAACAACTGAGCGCTCTCCACCGTCTCGGCGAGCTCGCGGGCGGCGGCGAGGTCTTCGTTGGGCGGGACGACCCACTCATCTCTGTCCATCATGTGGATCTGCACCGGTACGCCCGACGGCCAGGAGCCTCCAAACTCCGAGGGCGGGACGCAGCTGTAAAGCAGCAGAGCCCCCCTTGCACCGGGCCTCGTCTGTGCCAGCATCTGCGCCGTCGGCACCCCCAACGAGAAGCCGGCGTAGACGATCTCACTGGGCAGCTCTTCCGCCGCCAGCTGACCTCGTGCAAGGATCGTCTCGAAGCCGACCTCCCGGGCATAGGACACCCCGTCGGTGAGGTTGGCGAACGTCTTGCCATCGTAAAGATCCGGCGTGTGGACCACGTGCCCCGCGGCCCTGAGCCGATCCGCGAACGACAGACACCCGGGAGTCAACCCCTGAGCGTGGTGAAAGACGATTACCTCGGCCACAGTTACCAGCCTACAAACCTGGCGCGGCTGACGTCGCACCAATCGGGTTGGACCCGGTAGGAGGCGGCCGACTTAGCTTCTAGAGGGAACACCGAGCGATCCCGATCCATGTCGCAGTCCACCTCATAGCGGCGGGTGTGCGCAAGCGCGACGTTCCTCACCCGGCCCGGTCTGCGCTCGCTAAGCAAACGCATAGCGTTCGGGGGCTGTAGATACACTACAACTCCGCGTCAGCTTTGACGAACCAGCTACAATGCGACGCGTGCCCCCACAGTTCAAGGATATGTCCCCCCTCGCGGTAACCATCGTCTCGCCATCGCCGGGCGCCTCGTACGGAAGGGGCGGTGGGGCCCTCGAGGGCGACCTTGAACTGGTAGAGGGGTTCAGGGCCGAAGTAGCGGACCCGGCACTCGGCTGTGACCTCACCCTCACGATCGGAGCCCACAACCGCCGCCTGGCGATCGAGCGGGCGGTGTTCTCGATCCGCGAGGGGGGTCTACCGCTCAATGGGACCCGCCTCCGCGCGGCTCCCTTAGACGCCTACCTCCAAGCTGTTCGCCAGGCCCTCGAGGAGCTTGGTGAGAGCTTCTTGGTGAGGACCGAGACGCGGTACCCCAATGCCATGGTCCCCTATCTGACTCGCCCGACCCCAGAGGATTGGCAGCGCTTCGAAGCCGAACACCGTCGCAATCACCGCTCCAGAGAACTCCTCCCCCTGGTAGCAGACGCGTACCGCCGCGCATTGGCCAGCCCCGACCCCAAGGTGTTTCGGTCGCCCACTGCCGAGGTCGGTAGACGGCTGCACCGGTCCAGGGGGCATGCCGCCAGGCTGGTGGCCATGGCACGTGAGACCGGCTTCCTGGGACCGGCATTCCGGGGACGGTCGGGCGAGGATGTGGTGACCGAGGGAATCTTCGAATGAGGCGTGGGCCTGCCCCGTTGCCGACCAGGGATTACACCCCACCATTCGGCCCCGCATTGTGCGAACACCCGCACAGGAGTCCGTCGGAACCCCGGTGCTGGCCGCCTCCGCCAGGAACCGCTGGCAGGAGCTACTGAGCGTTACGGACAGCGGCGTCTGCGCCTGCGTCGCCCAGTGGGAAGGCGACGTCACAGACTAGGTCGTTTGGCCCGATGTCGTCTGGCTCGACGAGGTAGACCTCACGGCAGGACAGTCGGCTGCCAGGCCTGGAGGTGACGTCGAGCGAGCACGCCACGGCGTCGTAGGCGGCAAGGATCGCCGGGTAGTCCCATTGCGCCTTTGTAATTGTCGTGTATGCCTCTTCGTGGGATGGTTCTGTGCGAACACCGACGATGTCGTCGGGCTGGACTTCCGGAGGGCAGGGCAGCACCGCCTCGAGCGGACCGTCGCGCTCGGCATCGACGACGCCGTGGAAGATCAGCATGAACGGGCCGGTCGCAGCTGCTCCTCGCAGGCGGTCGGCGAAGGCGTCCTTTGCCTCTCGCACGAAGCTGTCGGTCTCGTTCCCGTGGAGGCGCCGCTGGATCGACATGACGCGCTGGGCTGGTACTTGACGGACATGGATGGGGAACATAGGATCTCCTCCCTGGTTAAAGGTCGCTTGGACGTGGTGGATGAGCAACTTGCGATCAGCCTGGCGGCTGGCAAACTCCGCGAGGAGCACGTCCAGTCGTCGGATGGCCAGATCGGAGCTTCGGGCGAGGTCTTCGAGCACGAGTTGGATGTTGGCGAGACTCAGATCCGCACTGCGGAGCAGACCGATTAGCTGCCCGGTGCGGACCTGTCCGGTCCCGTAGCGCCGGTAGCCGGTGGAGGCGTCGGTGAGGGCGGGCGTGAGGAGGCCGTTTCGGTCGTAGATACGGAGGGCCTTGGGGGTCAGACGCGTCCGCCGAGCAAACTCCCCGATCGACAGCCTCTCGACGTTGTCCACAACCGAGATCCTCGCCCATGCCCCAGGGACAAGGTCAAGACGACCGTCACGCACAAAGAGAACCGCCCACCCCGCCGACTATTAGCGCCGAATCAATCTCTCGAACCCGGCTTGACACCCGACCCGGGCGGCGCGGTGTTGCCGCACGACCCCGTGATCTGGGCAACCGGCGGTGCTCTCTCGAGTCGCTCTGACACCGCGACGTCACATGCGTCTCGCGCTTCCCCGTCTTGGCCGATCTCGGTCAGAACAGGCTCCAGTTCGCGGCCAAGGCGATCAGTTCCGACGCCACCCAATACCGGCGGGGCCGGCCCGGCCCCGCCGTTGCCTTGTCGTAGGGCTCGAGGATGCCTCGTCCACCAAGCAGGGCGAGCGCTGCCCGCGCCGCGCGTTCGGATACCGCAACGCGG
>JBAUWA010000032.1:0-2720 GCA_049583555.1 Candidatus Dormiibacterota bacterium
CCCTCCCACGGCGGCCGCCGCCAGGGCTGCCCTGCGCGTCCGGGACCCCCACATCTAGCAGGCATCCCCGGGTGAGGCCGGGTCGAATGCAATACCCACGGTCGAGTTCGAGGTCCTCTTCTCCAAGAGGACAGATGATAGGGACAGGCCGTGCCACGACCGATCAGTCGCTGCTGCCGGCGCCGCCTTCGGCCGACCACTTTGCCGCCAGGGCCAGGAATGGCCCGAGCGAGTCTGGGTCATCGACGGCCTCTGGGTCGAGGACTTTGTCCTGAGCCATCCCTTCCAAGATGCGCTTGAGGGGCACCTCCAGCTTCTTGCCACTCCGGGTACGAGGAATCCTGGCCACCTCCTGGATCAGATCCGGCACGTGGCGCGGTGACAGCTCGGTCCGGATCCGCTGCTTGAGCCCCGCCTCCAGCCGGTCGGTGAAGGCGAGGCCCGGGGTCAGGACCACGAAGAGGGCCAGGCGGGAGCCGCCGTCCGGTTGGGCAACGTCGACGACCAGGCTGTCGCTGAACTCGGCCGCCTCCTCTACCAGACGGTAGATCTCGGCGGTCCCCATCCGGACTCCGTTGCGGTTGATGGTGGAGTCCGAGCGCCCATAGATGACCACGCCTCCGTCAGCGCGGACTTTGATCCAGTCTCCGTGGCGCCAGACCCGGGGAAAGGTCGAGAAGTAGCTCTCGCGGTAGCGGGAGCCGTCCGCGTCTCCCCAGAAGAACACCGGCATCGAGGGCATGGGCTGGGTGATCACCAGCTCCCCCACCTCGTCGATGACCTCAGTGCCAGCCTCATCAAATGCCTCAACGCGGGCTCCCAGCCCTCGGCACTGGATCACCCCGGCCCGTACCGGCAGCCAAGGGCAGCCCAAGACGAAGGCTGTGCAGAGGTCGGTGCCGCCGCTGAGCGAGGCCAGCCACAAGTCTCGCTTGACCGATTGGTAGACCCAGTCGAATCCGGCTGGGGACAAAGGGGATCCAGTCGAGCCCACGAAACGAAGGTCGTCTAGGTCCAGGTCTTTGGCGGGCTGGACTCCGACCTTCATGCAGGCGCTGAGGTGGCCGGCACTGGTGCCGAAATGGGTCACCCGCGCATCGGCGGCCACTTCCCACAGACGGCTGAGGTCGGGGGCAGCGGGACTGCCGTCGTAGAGAACCACCGCAGCACCCACCAGGAGGCCGCTGATCAAGTAGTTCCACATCATCCAACCGGTGGTCGTGAACCAGAAGCTGCGATCGCCCGCTCCCAGATCGGAGTGAAGGCCCAGGACCTTGAGGTGCTCCAAGACGATGCCGCCGTGGCTGTGGACGATGGGCTTGGGCGGTCCGGTGGTGCCCGAGGAGTAAAGGATCCAAAGCGGATGGTCGAAGGCGACCCTGACGAACTCAGGCTCGACCGCATCGCGCACCAGCTCACCCCAACTGGTACTCCCGGGCGGATCTTGGGGCCTATCTGCAGTGAGATACGGCACCATCACCAATTGGACCAGTGACGGCAGCCCAGTTCGCAGCTTGGCCACCACTTCGCGGCGATCAAAGTCCCGCCCGCCGTAGCGATAGCCGTCGGCTGCCAGCAGCACTTTAGGCCGGATCTGCTCAAACCGGTCCAGCACTGCTCGCTCTCCGAAGTCCGGGGAGCAGCTCGACCAGATCGCGCCCAGGCTGACCGTGGCCAAGCAGGCGATCACCGCCTCGGGGATGTTGGGAAGATAGGCCGCCACCCGATCTCCCTTGCCCACCCCCATCTCCCGTAGATGGGCGGCGACACTCCCGACCTGTTGGCGGACTTCGTCACCGCTCAACTGCAGCCGGGGGCGAAGCTCGGAGAAGGCGATCAGGGCGGGCTCGGATCCCGAGGTGGCCTGAAGAGCGTTCTCGGCGTAATTGAGGGTGGCTCCCGGATACCACTCGACCGCGGGCATGGCGCCACCCCTCAGCACCTCGCCTCGACCACGGTCGCCGACCACCTCGAAGTACCGCCAGATTGAATCCCAGAACGACGCGATGTCGCCGGTGGACCATTCCCAAAGCTCCGGATAGCCTGCTGTGGCCAGCCCTCGCTCGCGAGCCAACCAGGCCACGTAATCGGTCAACCGGGACCTGGCCACCTGCTCTGGTCGAGGCGCCCAGAGCAGCTCGCCCTCTTCCGGTCCGGGCCGGCGCTCCACGGGCGCACCATACGTCATCCCGAGCGCCGCTCCCGGGGACTAGCTCAGGGGGCTGTCCACGATCCGGAAGGGGATGTCTTCGTCGTCCGAAAGGTGATAGCTGGCGCAGATCCGGTGATAGCCATCAGCCACGATCAGAGGCACGCCCTGGGGTATGTCTCCCCTGACCAGCAGAACCGGCGAGAGCAGTTCCCCTTTGCGCACCTTCTTGAGCTCGCGCATCACCTCCAGGTCCTCCATCGGCAGCAGTGGCAGCCGACTCGCCCGCAACAGGTCCTTGGCCTTGCCATGACTGATCGGAGCCGCCTTCAGCTTCCGGACCACCGCGGCGACATCGGATCGACCCAGTGTCAGGGAGAGATAGGCAGTCGCCGCCGGATAGTCATGCGGATCGGGATCTGACTTCCAGTGCTCTTTCTTGGCCACTTAGGACCTCCTCCCCACCCATCGCAAACCAGCCCCAAGAGGAGCCGACATGCCCGACGCACGCAGCCTAAGGCTTTGTCCCTTCGACGGGAACGACTTCGACCTCGCGCGGCGGGCCAAGTAG
>JBAUWA010000033.1:0-17931 GCA_049583555.1 Candidatus Dormiibacterota bacterium
GGCCCTGACAGGTGACGCGGGCTGCCGCGAGCTGATGCGGAGCCAGCCGCAAGTCGTGGCCCAACTCCGAATTCCGTCGGCACGTGGAACCTGGACGGACGTCGACACCCTGGCCGACTACCAGAGACTTCCGGAGATGGGCGGCTGACCGGCATTCGGCCGTCAGCGGCCGTGGATACAGCCATAGCGGGCGGGGCCGCATCCGAGACGCTCGACGAACTGGCGACGGCAGCCCAAGGCAGCGAGGATTAGGTAGAGTTCGGTAGGCACATTCGAGTTCAAAGCTCCAAGGGGTGGGACTAATGCCAGCCAGGTCCAAGTTAGCGCTCTGGGAAGTCCCAGGTCTGGTGGCGTGCGCGGCACTTCTGCTTAGCGCTTGCGCGAGCACAGCCGCCGTGACAACCGCAGCTCACTCCGGCATTGTGACATTCGCTGAGGAGCCGTCCACGCCGCCCGACTACATACTGCCGCTAGTCAGCGCGTCCGACTACGACAACGCCAACGTTTCCGACCTTTCGGAGCTGCTGTACCGCCCCCTCTATTGGTTTGGCGACAAAGGGGAGCCGGTGATCAATGGGGCGCTCAGTCTAGCCCAGCCCCCGTCATTCTCGGACAACAACCAGGTTGTGACGGTCACGCTGAAGCACTGGGTCTGGTCGAACGGGCAGCCGATCACGGCACGCGACGTCATTTTCTGGATGAACCTGGTGAGCGCGGTAACGAGCCCCAACGCTCCGTCGGTGGGGACAACAAGCGAGCCTGGTCCGTCCTGGGCGGGTGCCGTGCCCGGAGGATTTCCTGAGAACATCATCAGCTACACACAAACCGGAACCTACACGGTGGAATTCCGGCTTAATGCTTCCTATAACCCCAAGTGGTACCTCTACAACGAACTGAGCCAGATCACGCCGCTCCCGCAGGCGAGCTGGGACGAACTCTCACTGAACGGGCCAATCGGGGACCAAGACACCCAGGCCGCCGCACGCTCGCCGCTTCCCGGCACTACCCCAACTCAATACGTGCCTACCGATGTCGGAACTCCAACCTCTGGGGCGTTCGGAGTGGCCCAATTCCTCAACACCGAATCCGAGGATATCTCGACATATACGTCCGATCCGCTCTGGCAGGTGGTCGACGGTCCGTTTCGCCTTAGCCAGTTCACCCCTTCTGGATTCGCGAAATTCGTACCCAACACTCAATACTCCGGCGCGCCTAAGCCGCGCATCGCCGCTCTTGAGGAGTTGCCCTTCACCACCGACCAGGCCGAGTTCACAAGTCTTGCATCGGGCGACCTAACCATCGGCTACCTTCCGCTTCAGGACTTCTCGCAGAGGAGCCGGCTGGAGAGTTCGCAGGGATACAGATACGCCGCTTGGGACGTGGCCGGTATCGACCAGTACTACTACAACTACACCAGCGCCAAGGCGGGCGCCATCTTCAAGCAGCTGTACTTCAGGCAAGCGATGCAGTCGCTGGTAAACCAACCGGAATACATCAAGGACTTCACCCACGGAACCGACCTGATCAACAACGGACCCGTTCCGCTGTACCCCCCCAACAATCCAAACGTCAGCCCGCTTGAGGCGAAGGGACAGGTTTATCCCTACAGCCCGAGTCGCGCGGTCTCATTGCTGAAGGCCCACGGCTGGACGGTTGTGCCGGGTGGTACTAGCTACTGTTCCAAACCCGGCACCGCCGCCGGAGAGTGCGGTGCGGGCGTCAGCCAAGGCAGCAAGGCGCGCTTTCGCGTCACGTATCTGGCGGGCTCGACCCTCGACTCTGACGAAGTGGCGGCCATGAAGTCGACGATGGAGTCGAAAGCCGGGATCGATCTCAACTTGGTCGGAGAGCCCTTCTCGGTGATCACAAGTGACATTTACGACTGCACCGCCTCCACCCCCTGCACGGGCTGGGATATCGCCAACTACACCTTGGCCGACACCTGGGTCTACTTCCCGGACTACCTCCCAACCGGCGAGGAACTATTCGAAACCGGGGCCGCCTCCAATGCCGGGGGCTACTCGAACTCGACCGACGACGCCAATATAGCCGCCACCAACACAGCACCCAGCGCAGCTGCGGAACAGGCGGCCCTGTACAAGTACGAGGACTATCTGGCTCGTCAGCTGCCCTACCTGGAGGTACCCAACAGCCCCTATCAACTGACTATGTACAAGAGCAAGTTGCGCGGGCTCTTACCTCAGGGGATCTTTGCCGAGATCTATCCGGAGGACTATTCCTTCAGCGGCTGAGGCACCGCCGCCGGCGGAGGGCTCACCATCCGTGGGCGGAGCCGTGTCCCAGGATCCAACACGTACCAGTTCGAAGGAGAGGTAGTGAGGCAGGGTGAGTTTGAGCCTCTGCTGGAGCCTTTCGTGCTCAAGCACCTACAGCTAAGAAACCGTTTTGTGAGCACTTCGCACGAGCCAGGCTACGCTCACGATGGGATGCCGACGGGTCGGTACCGCCAATACCACGTTGAGAAAGCAAAGGGCGGAGTGGCGCTGACGATGATCGGAGGGTCAGCAGTTGTTGCCCCGGACAGTCCGGCGACATTCGGCAACTTGCACGCATACGACGACAGCATCGTCCCCTGGCTCAGCGAACTTGCCGCCGCAGTCCACGAGGAGGGGGCCCTGGTGATGTGCCAACTTACCCACCTCGGACCAGCCGGCAGTAATTACGCAGGAGATTGGCTTCCCAGCCTGGCGGCTTCCGCGAGGTGGCGGCCGCCCACGCATGCAATCGTAAAGATCGCGGAGCCTTGGGACCTTGATCGCACGGCGGAAGCCTTTGCTAGCGCCGCCCAGCGATGCAAGGACGGCGGCCTGGACGGCGTCGAGCTTCAAGCAAGCGGTGGTCTGCTCGGTAGCTTCTTGTCGCCCGCCACGAACAGCCGCGACGACGATTGGGGCGGGAGCCTCCAGAATCGGCTCCGCTTTCCCTTGCAGGTTATAAAGGCAGTTCGGACCGCGGTCGGAGACCACTTCGTCGTCGGGGTGAGAATGGCCCTGGACGACCGTCGGCCCGGGGGCATTGACAAGGATGAGGGATTGTTGATCGCTCGATACCTGATTAAGTCAGGGATCGACGTCATCAGCGTGCTTCGAGGGAACGACGACACCGATTGGGGACACTCGCAGATCGCGCCGTCAATGGGTACCCCGATGGCACCCCACCTGGAGTTTGTCGGAAGCGTGAAGCGCGAGCTATCGGTGCCGGTTATGCACGCCGGGCGGATCATCGACTTGAACGTGGCTAGGCATGCGGTCCAGACTGGGCTGCTGGACCTGGTCGGGATGGTCAGGCCCCTGATGGCCGACCCGTATTTGATTGCCAAATTGATGTCTGGCGAGACGCGCCGGATACGTCCTTGTGTTGGCGCAAGCTATTGCAGCGATACTGCTCCGAGTCAGGGCTCGCGATGCATTCACAACCCATCGACCGGGCGTGAGGAAAACCTCCCTCACATAGTTCCCGCGACGACGGGCCCGATCATGAGGGCAGTGGTGGTAGGTGCCGGACCTGCGGGCTTAGAGGCAGCTCGTGTGCTCGCGGAGCGCGGCCACACGGTTCGGCTGCTCGAGGCGCAAGCGACTCCAGGCGGTCAACTACGTTTGGCGGCAATGCTACCAAGACGGCGCGAGATGATGGGGATCATCGAATGGCGCGCTGAAGAGTGTAAACGTCTTGGGGTGGAGGTTGAGTACAACGTGGTCGCTACCCAAGCCACGGTGTTAGCAGGTGAGCCGGATGTAGTGATCGTGGCTACTGGGGGGTTGCCAGATCTAGGATTTCTTGCGGCTGGCGCAGAGCTAGTGTCAGACACGTGGGCAATACTCGACGCCAGTAGAGAGATGCGTGGGCGCGTCTTGCTATTCGATGATAATGGAGGGTATCCCGGCGTAGAAGCGGCGGAAGCGCTGGCGCTGAACGGAGCGAAGGTTGAGTTCGTATCGCCCGAGCGCACGATTGCCCCAGGTATCGGGATGATCAACTACCCCGAGGTGTTGGAGGCCTTTGACCGGCTGGGGGTCCTAGTCACCCTAGGCTATCGACTGATCAGTGTTGCTCGAGAGAAGGCTGGCCTGGTGGGCACCATGGTCAATCAGTACTCGGGTCAGCAAATTCAGCGAGTCGTCGACGACGTCGTGGTCGAGCACGGGACCCGCCCGCAGGCATCGCTCTACTTTGATCTGCTTCCCGAGTCTTCCAACCTCGGGGTGGTCGACCACGAAGCGCTCCTAGGAGTACGCCCACAGCCCTGGGGAAGCAATCAGCCTGGTCGATATCGACTCTTCCGCGTCGGTGATGCGGTGACGAGTAGAAACGTTCATGCTGCTGTTCTCGAGGGGTTTCGTCTCTGCGTGGCTATGTGATCGCGCTCATAGGTAGCTACCGAGCGGTGATGGTCCGGGCTGAGGGCGGCTCAGTATCCGCATGTACGCGTTGCCCATCCGCCACCGATGCCTGAGGGCAGTGGCGTCGATTAGCTGGCCCGCTGAGTCCCCGGTGGTAGGCGGCTGGAAGTGCCGCCGGTGTGCTTACCATGCTCCGCTGAGGATCGGCTAGTCACGCCAGTTCGAAGAAGCAGATCGACGGCACCGCCCACTAGTCCGCGGCGCTATGGCCGCGGAGGCCGCATGGCTCAGGCGATCTAGCTCGGCGGACCACCACTGCAGGCGCCGGAGTCAAGCAGCTGCGCGGTCAGCGCAGATCCCAGGGAATGACCGTCGAGAAGAGGCTATCGTCGTCTGCCACGCTGACGGAGACCCCAGCTAGCTGACCTCTGAGCACCTGCGGCCCCCTTGCGCCGACCAGACGGGCGATGGTGCGACCGTGCTTGGTGATCTCGATCTCATCACCCAAGGCGACATCATCCAGCAGCGCCAGAGCTCTCGACTTGAACTCCGTGGCGGTCATTTGCCTGACCATAGGGTGTCATTATCCCTGACCCAGCGGCACCGACTGGCAGGTGGGATCAGGGGAACTGGCAGGTCCCTAGCGGCGGTCCGTTCTGGGCCCAGTTCTGGTCTGCTTCGCTACGCGACGGGCTCTCTAACTCCACCCTCGCTTGCTGAGCGGTGAAGAGCAGCGATCGCCCGAAGCGTGCCGAGAGCGTCGTCGGCGCCGATCCGAAGTGGGCGACCCGTCAGCAGGGCCTCGGCGAACTCCTCGGCTTCCAATTGGTACTGGTCGACACCCTTGATCTGTTCCTCGCGCAACTCGGCACCCGAGGTGACCCGGATCGTGACCTCAGTCGCAGGCGGCACGAAGGCATTGGGCACCTCGATTTGCCCGCGCGTCCCAACCGCAGTGTAGGTGCCTTGTCCGGGTGCTCGAAATCCGCAGTCGAAGATGGCTGTCCGACCCCCCTGGAAGCCCAGAATTGCAGCCAGCGACACCTCGACGCCGAATTCGGACCTCAAATCCCACTGTGCAGAGGCCCAACTCGGCTCTTCCCCGAACAACATCCTGGATGCGTTAACGCAGTAGCAGCCGACGTCCATCAGGGCCCCGCCCCCCAGCTCTGAGCTCAGCCTGACATTGCCTGCGGGAAATGGCTCGAGCATGAACGTGAAGGCGCTGCGCACAAAGCGCAGCTCCCCGACCGCGCCGTTCTCTATCAGCTCCACGACCCTCGCATGCTGCGGATGGAACCGGTACATGAAGGCCTCCATCAGCAGGACTCCAAGGCTGCGGCAGCTGTCGATCATTCCCTGGGCTTGATCGGCGTCGAGGGCTAGTGGCTTCTCGCACAGAACCGGCTTGCCAGCTGCTGCGGCCTTGATCGTCCACTCGGCGTGAAGGCTGTTGGGTAGCGCGTTGTAGATGGCGTCGACCTCGGGGTCGTCGAGCAGTTCCTGGTATGAGCCGTAGGCTCTAGGTATCGCGAGCGATTCGGCCACGTCGCGCGCGCGGCGCAGGTCCCTGCTGGCGATAGCCGCTACCACGCCGTTTCGGGATCGTGCCGCTCCCGGGATGAAGCGCTTGACCGCGATGTTGGCGGTGCTGAGGATCCCCCACCTGATCTGCTTGGGCATGACTGTAAGCCGTCCGCAGCGCTCAGTAAAACTCGATCAGGTTGAGCGTGCCAACCAGCTCCTGGCCCTTTGCCAGGCGTCGTAGGTTGTCGCAGAACAAGCTGACGATGCGCTCGTTTTCGTGCTCAGAGAGCGACGCCGTGTGCGGGGCCATGACAACGTTGGGCAGGGTCCAGAGCGGGTTGTCTGCCGGCAGCGGCTCGGGATCGAATACGTCGAGTACCGCTCCTGCCAACTGATTCGACTGCAGCATCTCCACAAGGGCCTGCTGGTCGACGACCGCGCCTCGGCCCAGATTCGCGAATATGGCAGAGGGCCTCAGTTCGGCAAGAAGGTCTCTCGACACGAGGCCCTCGGTCAGAGTGGTCAGGGGCAGAGTGATTACCACGGTGTCCGCTTCCCTGAAGGCTTCGGCCATTTCCGCGGTGGGGAATGATAGATCGGCCAGCGGGTGGGAGTCGCCGGTACGAGTGACCGCGACAACCCGCATGCCGAACGCACTCGCCCTGGTCGCCACGGCTTGGCCGATGTGACCCATGCCAACGATGGAGATGGTTGAGCCCTGGAGCTCGCCCATCGAGTAGTGAGTCCAGGAGCGCTCGGATCTGATCCGCGCTAATCGAGCCGCATCCTTGCGCAAATAGAGGATGCCCAAGAAAAGGAACTCGGCCAGCATTTCCCCGTGAACCCCCGCGGCTGACGCGAAGGTGACGCGCTCTAAGACCTCGACGGGGAGGCTCGCCCGTCGGACGTGCGCACCCATGCCCGCCGATGTGCCCTGAACGAACCGGACGTTGGGAGCGGCGCGGAGAACCTGAGCCAGCTCAGAGGGACCTTCGTTGGGGTAGCCGAACAGCACATCAGCCCGGCCCAGCAGCTGTGACCAGCGCAACTCCTGCACGGGATTGCGCCGAAAGAGCGGGTCGCCCCCGTGGTCGTTGGGATAGCGCACCGGAGGCAACAGGTCGGGCTCGTAGAGGACTTCCTGGACCTCTTCGACGGCCCGGATTCGCTCTACCTGAGCCGGCTCGAGCGGACTCGTGATCATCACCACCAGGCCGGTCGGCGGTCCGGAAGTGGCCTCGGCGCGAGTCGCCTCGACCACTGCTACCATCCGGCCGAACTCGGACGACCCTGAGCCCCGTCGACCGCGATGTTGGCGCCGTTGATCCAGTTGGACCGAGGCGACAGTAGGAAAGCCACCACGCTGGCCACCTCCTCGACGGTGCCCAACCGACCCGCTGGCAGATCGCGGTCCAGGAACGCTTGGAAGCGCTCAGGATCGCTCACTCGGAGGGAGTCCCAACCACCACCAGGGAAGAGGATGGAGCCAGGGCTGACGGCGTTGACCCGGATGTGCTGAGGGCTCAACTCTCGCGCCAGCGCCGCGGCTAGATAGATGAGTCCAGCTTTGCTGACCCCGTACTGGGCTCTAGGTGCCGGCTTGGAGCCCGAAATCGAGGAGATCAGGACTGCTGCGGCAAGGCTGGATTGTGCGAGGAATGGGGTCGCGGCTCGGAGCAGGCCTACGGCATGACCGACGTTGAGCTGGAATGTATCCGTCCAGTCCTCGGGCGTTGATTCAGTGATCGCTCCGCCGCTACTCCCGCCGGCGTTGGCAACGACAGCGTCTAAGCCTCCCAGCGCTGCGGCCGATGCATTGACAAAATTGTCCAGGGCCGCGGTATCGGTGACATCAACCGTTTGTGTGAAAACCAGGCCGCCGAGGGCACGCAATTGCTCGCCGGCATGGTCTAGAGGACCCTCCTCACGGGCACAGATCGCGACCGAGCTGCCCTCCGCAGCCACGGTGCGAGCGATCTCGAAACCGATTCCCTTGCTGGCCCCTGTCACCAGCACCGAACGACCCCTCAACTCCAGGTCCATCGATCCTCCCAAGATGCATCCATGGCGGGGGTAGCGACTCCCCGACACGGTCGCTGTCCAACCATTTCCTGGTAACCGGTCTTCATCCAGGACTCAAAGTCCAAGGCTCTCCCCCGACATCATTGAGGGGCTCACTCACTGGGTGCTCGGTGCGGCGGAGGCGAGACCCCGCGCGATCGAACCGGTCTGTGCCAATTGCCACAGGTCAAAGCGGCGGCCGGACTCCGCAATGCCCACCTGGCGTGCCAGGACGGCGAAGGCGGGGGCTAGCTCCGCGGGCTCGTGCCAGTGGGCCTGCTGCTCAGGGTCGAGAGTGATAAGCGACATGGCGGTGTGCATGAAGGCACCGGGAGTCACCGAAACCGCGAAGACGTTCCAGGGGGCCAACTCCAGGGCCAGGGTCTTGGTGAGGCCCTCCACTCCGTGCTTCGAAGGGCAATAGCCCGCTTCCCCGACAAAGCCCTTGATGCCCGACTGCGATGAGACGTTCACGATCAGCCCCTTGGCTCTGCCCTTCATGGATGGGACCAGCTCGCGCGAGAGCAGGAAGACCGAGCGCAGGTTGGTGGCCATTACTCGGTCCCACTCCTTCACGGACATCTCCTCGATGGGCTTGAGCACGATGATCCCGGCGTTGTTGATGAGGACGTCGACCTGATGGAATCGCTCCAGGATCTGGGCTACCGCATTGTGGACTTGCGCTTCATCGCCGACGTCCACCGGAAGGGTCGTGATTTGGGTGCCCAACTCTGTCCCTTCTCGGGCCAGGGATTCCAACTCTTCTGGCAGCAGCGACAGCGCGATCACGCGAGCTCCCAGCCCAGCCAGATGGAGTGCCACGCCTCGGCCAAGGCCGGAACCGGCTCCGGTGACCACCACGACCTCGCCGCTTATCTCAGCCATCGCGCCCTACTTGTGGCGCGCGCTGACAAAACGGCAATGCCGCGCCGCCGCGTTACTTGAGCGCGGCGGCGGGCAACTAGGAGCTGAACGTCCAGTTCTGCGGATAGAGGTTCAGATTCGGATCCTGCGGCAGAGCGCCGTGCAACTTGTCGCTGATTACCGACAACTGGTAGGGGTAGTCAGGTTGCCAAAGCGAAGGCAGGATCATGCCGGTGTAGGCGGAAGCCGCTTGGATGGCCGCGGTTGAGGAGTTGACGTAGGTGGCGGCCACCAGGGCATCCTCCTTGGCATTGCTGAAACCCTGGACGTTGTTGGCGCCGTTGGTGGCAAACCATGGGCCCGGCGTGGGGAGGTACTCGGGCGAATAGGTGGCGGTCCCACCGGGCTGGCCGCCGTTGGCCATCTCCCAGTTGCAGCCGCTGTTCCCGTTTTGGCAAACGCCTAGGGAGCTGTAAATCTGGGTCTCAGCTTCCGTCTTCTCGATCACGTGAATCCCGGCCAAGGACCAGCTCGACTGCATCTCCTCATTTTCGGCGGTGAAGGGAGCCGATCCGGAGCCCACCTCTTCGGTGAAGTTGAGCTGGGCTCCGGCGCTGATTCCCGCCCCGCATTCGCCGCTGCCGGTACCCGGCTTGGCGCAGGTGTCTATCCCCTGGGGATGCACCGACCAACCGTGGCTGGACAGCAGTTTCTTGGCGTTCGCGAGGCTGTATGGGTAAGGGTTCTTGAGCAGAGCACTATCGAGGTACGCGTTCTTTGGTTCGATGGGGATGGGCCCATAAGTGGGGAAAGCCAGACCGTGATAGATGTCCTTGGAGATCTGCGGCTGGTTGACCAAATCCTGCATGGCCTGACGGATGTAGAGCTGCTTGAAGATGGGACCCACGGTGGGGTTGGTGAAGTTCAAGAAGAACCCGTTGAATCCAAAGTCCGGCCAAGTCACGACCTGGTACCCGTGCGAGGTGAAGTAGCTCTTCTGGGAGATGTCCTCGGAGGGCAGGTATCCGTAGTCCAGTTCGCCCGACCGCAGAGCGTCGTACTCAGCGGTGGTGCTGGTAAACGGGATCTCCTCGAATTTTCCAATCTTGGGCTTGTCCGGACCCGTGTAGCTCTTATTGGGGACGAACGCGGCGTAACCGGTTGAGGGCGCGAATGCACTCAGCAGCCACGGTCCGTCCACCGTCTTCCAGAGCGGGTTGGTCGGGTAGGTCGACTCCGACTGCGACTGGGCGTTCAAGAAGTTGTAGACGGCGGTGGCACCAGCGGTGGTGGTGTCGTAGTCGCCGACCGGGCCAGTCGCTGAGGTGCGATCCCAGGTCTGCTGGGGGATGGGGTCAATTTGGCTGAGTTGGTCATAGAGGATGTAGAGATGGCTGTAGGCCTTGTTGAAGGTGAGGCTGAACTGGAAGGGGGTACTGGCGGGGAAGCTCATGGAGGTGATGTCGTCGGGGATGCTTCCGACCGAGTAGGCCAGGTAGTTCGTCTTTTCGGCGAAGAAGATGTTCATCCAAAGCTCGACGTCCCGATTGGTCACGGGCTGGCCGTCGGACCACTTGAACTTCTGGTTGAGGGTGACGGTGACGGTCTTACCCCCATTCGAATATGTGGGCGGCCCGGCCATGCTCTGTTGGAAGTTGACGCCTGGCTGACCGTTTATCCCGAACCAGTAGAGGGGGCGCCAGAGGAAGGGTGTGAATTGGAAGAGGTCGATGTTGTTGGAGACCGGACCACTGACGAACGGGAATATGTAGGTCCCATCCTCTCCTGGTGGGAGGGCAAAGGTGACGGTCGCATGGCTACTGGAGTTGGAGGCGCTCACCGTCGCTAGCGAGAGTGAGCTGCCAGTGATCACTGCGGCGAGCAGGGCGCCGACAGCTAACTTACCCTTCATAGAACCTAACCCCTCATGAAAGGTCGATGGTCGACGCGGCGGGTTTGTGCCCTCGGGTCGAAGTGCGAGGTACGATACCTCCGTGCTCCACGACTGTCAACTGTCAACAGATTGCCTGAGCCTGCCATAGCTTGGCGCGGCCGCCGCTGGCCCTTGCAGGCGGCCTGGGAACCATACTCGCCGCTGCTGTCCGACCGCGCCCCGCGGAGGCGGAGCCCGAGCAAACCACAGTGCGATTGGGCCCGCCCCTCGCCGCCGAGCCACTACTCAAGGCGTAGGCTTGGCGGTGAAGATGGCCAGTTCAACCAGCAACCGGTTGGCAAGGGCCGCGACCAGGCAGAGGGGTGGGGCTCGGTTGGTTAGGTCGGCGGCGACTGCCGCTCCGTACGGTCGAGTTGGCTCTATTCCCAAAGGAACTCTGGGTGAGTCGGCCTTCGAGGTCCTGCGCGACGCCATCCTGACTGGCCGACTGTTCTCCGGACAGCGGCTTGTCGAAACCAAGCTGGCCTCGGAGTTGGGGATCAGCCGAGGCCCACTCCGCGAGGCTCTGGCCCTGCTCCAGAAGGACGGACTTATTGAGGTCGTACCGCGCCGCGGCAGGTTCGTCCTGGCCTTCACCGAGCCCGCCGTAGAGGAGTTCTACCGCTTGCGCTTGGTCCTCGAGACCTACGCGGTCGGATTGGTGATCGCATCGCTGGATGAAGAGAAGCTGCGGACTCTGGAACGAGCCGCGCAGCGGTTGGAGCGGGCGGAAGAGGTGGGAGTGGCCGCCAAGGTGATCGCTGCGGACCTCGAGTTTCACGAGAGCCTGTATGACCTGTCAGGACACCAGCTGCTGAGGGCGATCTGGAAGGACACCATGGCCAGCAAGCTCCGCCTGCTGATCTACCTCACGGTGCGTGACAAATACGATCCGCCCCCGAAGGCCAGTCACGGAGCCTTGGTCGCCGCGATCCGCCGGCGTGACATCAAGGCTGCCGAAGAATTCGTCGCCGACCATATAGACGACTCGCTGCGCCGGGCGCTGGCCGCCATTGGAACGGATGACGCTGAGACAGAATCCGCCTCCGAGGCTGCCTTGGCGTGACCAACTAGAGCGCTCCTAGGGTTTCAGTCCTCGGACCATCCGATCGACGCCACCAGACCGCCTTCGGCGATAACGCGGGCCAGCGAGCGGAGCAGGATCAGCCCGGATCGCGGAGCACTGATGGTCTCCAAAACGTCGCCGTTGAAATCAGTCAGGGTGCAGATCCTTTGCCCCAACTCCACGGCCTGACCGAGCTCAACCTCCTGGAGTAGAACGCCTCCGACCGTGCTCCGGATGTGCTCGCCGCCAGCCAGAACGACGGTTGGCTCAGTTTCGACTGCTAATTGCTTCTCGATCGACCCAGCCGCTGCCAACGCCCCCCTTATAGCCCTGACCACCCTCTCAACGTCGGCCTTGGGCCGCTGGCCACCACCGCCGACCTCAAACGCTAGACCGATCCTGCCGCTACGGATCACCGCACCCGATAGAGTCCCTTCACCGACTGTGCTCTGGACGTAGGGAAGGCCCATTGCCGCCGCCAGCTGGAGCGCACGCCGGTCCCGCTCGGCGTCGCCGCTGGGGTGCACCAGGGCGAAGGGATGCACCTCCTCGGTCCACTCACCACCGTGCACGTCGATGACCACATCGGGCTGGCCCAGGAGCTCTGACCAGAGCCGGGCTGCCAGGCGCTCCGAGAAGGTGCCGTCTGCCGAACCTGGCCATACCCGATTGAGGTTGCGGCCATCGACTGGATTCGCCCCGGGGATTCCGGCCCGGGCAGCGAGGATATCGGCGACGAAGATGAACGTCAAAGAGCCGTGCACTTGCCCGCTGCTCAGCTGTTGCCAGAGTGCCTGGACCGCGTCCTGGGTGACCAACTCGGTACCGTGAACTCCCGCCACCACAGCCGCCCGTGGACCAGCGGTGCTGCCCTCAATTACTCCAATCGGAACGAAGGTGTCAGGCCCGGCACCGTCTCCCGATACCTCGAGCCGAAAGGTTCGCTTTCCCGCGTCTAAATCACTCAAACAATCTCCATAGCTACCAGGCGTAGGCTTCAGGGGCTGGTCCTCCGGGTCCGGGGAAGATCTGATCCAATTGCTCCAAATCGCGCTTGTTGAGCCTGACATCTATTGCCTCGTTGGCTGAGTCCAGTTGCTCGATGGTGCGCGGTCCGATGATCGGTGCAGCCACACCGTCTTGGTGTAGCAACCATCCCAGCGCGACCAGGGCGGGCTCGTCACCCCGTTCGCGGCAGAACGCCTCATACGCTTCGAGCTGGGATCGCAGCTCTTCCACCCGGTCCTGGTTGTGCTGTTCCGAGCGCCGCCCCGCTTGCTGCTTCTGCAGCGCTCCGCCGAGGATGCCTGATGCCAGTGGGCTCCAGGGGATGAGTCCCAGGCCATAGTCCCGGCAGGCGGGCAGGACTTCCAGCTCAACCTCGCGGGTAAGCAGGTTGTAGAGCGACTGTTCGCTGATCAGACCCATGTAGTGACGCTGCCGGGCTTGCTCCTGGGCTTTGGCGATGTGCCAGCCGGCGAAATTGGAGGAGCCGACGTAGATCACCTTGCCCTGCTGGCGTAGGACCTCGAAGGCCTCCCAGATCTCCTCGAAGGGAGTCTGGCGGTCGATGTGGTGCATCTGATAGAGGTCGAGGTGATCGGTCTGCAGGCGGGTTAGCGAGGCTTCACAGGCCCGGCGGATGCTGCGGGCCGAGAGCCTCCCGTCGTTGGGCCAATCGCTGCTGCTGGCGTATAGCTTGGTAGCCAGCACCACCTTGTCGCGTCGCTCGCCGCCCTGGGCAAACCATCTGCCGATGATCTCCTCGGTCAACCCAAACCTGATCGAGCGGCCATAGGCGTTGGCGGTGTCGAAGAAATTGATGCCCAGCTCCAGGGCGCGATCCATGATGCGGTGAGCCTCCTGCTCTGTAGCCAGGGTGCCGAAGTTCATGGTCCCCAGGCAGAGCTGGCTGACGAGCAGACCGGATCGTCCCAGATGGGTGTACTTCAATGCGGGCATACCTCATGTAATGGAGCCGCGCCCGTGAGACTCGGGCGCGCGACGGCTCAGAGTTGGGGAAGAACTAGCCAGACCATTATCGCCGCCCGCAAAATGCGGGCGCTGGGAGTCCTTCATGCATGACGGCGCCCAACGGAATAAATGAAGCACTGCGACTCAAGCGCTCGCACGTGGACGGTCGCCACCGACGAGCGGCCCTTCAGGTCCACGAGATATGGCTCGAGGTCGTGGTTGCCCAGAACAACTGTGATGTCGTCGTAGTCGAGGCTCCAATCAGCCGCATAGGTTCTGAGGACGCGGGGCCCGGTTCGGAGTGCCGTGGGGAGCGAGTCCGGAGTCTGATAGCCAGAGCACGGCTCAGCGTGTACAAAGACCGGACCCGTCTCTGTCCAGGGCGACGGATTGGTGAATGGCGAATAGGAGATGAGCATGACGCTCTCCCCAGCGGCGGCCCGAATGAGGCAACAACGTAACGGCTCCTCGCCTGACGCAACGAAGCAGTTCGGCGGATTGCCGGCGTCGTCCCGGCGGCCGGTCCGGATTGCAAGTAAGCGCTGCGGGTCGATCGCGGAAACATGAAGGCTGCTCATGGGGGCAGCGTCCCGCAGCCGTCAGGAGATTTCCATCCGATTGTGGCGGCTCATCCCTGGAACCAGGGGACAGATCCGCCGGTGATCAGCTCACGCCGGACTGGTCCGTCGCTTCCGCCAGGCCCAGCCCAAAAGGGCGAGCCCGGCCACCAGGCAGACGCAGCCGATACCCAGCCACAATCCCTGCCCGGTCATGAACGAGCCGCCTATCAGGCCGGCACCCTGACCGATCCAGACGATTCCAGCCAAACAGAGGACAACGCCCGCAACGCCCCGAGCCCACATAGCCATCTCCAAGCAGCGGAGTCCGCTAGGTCAGTCTAGACGCAGCCCGAGCCGCGCTTGGAAAGTGGGCGTGACTCACGACGGTACTCCGCCGGGATGGGCCGCCTCTGCCGGATTTGTGGTCGCCAGTGCGGAGCGGGACGGCCCGATATAACTGGCGACATGACGAGCCCCACGACCAGGATCCGCCCTGCCACCGCGGCGGACTGCGAGCGGATCGCCGAGCTGTACGGTGGGTACGTCCGGGACTCGCTTTACACCTTTGAGCTGGTGCCCCCCACCCCGGAGGAGTGGCGGGTGAAGCTGTCTGGCCTGGAGCAATTAGGCCTGCCCTTTCTGGTCGCTACAGAAGAAGCGGGGGTGGTCGGGTTCGCCAATCTCACCCCCTGGCGAGAGCGGCCGGGATACCGGTTCACGGTGGAGGACTCGGTCTACGTCGACTCCCACCACCACGGCCAGGGAGTGGGCCGCCGCCTGCTGGAGGAGCTCCTCAGGCGGGGCAGGATCTCGGGCGCGAGGCAGGTGATCGCGGTGATCGCCGACTCGGGTGAGGCGGCCTCACTCAACCTCCACCAGCGCCTGGGCTTCCAGGAGGTGGGACGGCTTCACCGGGTCGGTTTCAAACTGGGGCGCTGGGTGGACACCCGCCTCCTGCAGCTGAGCCTGGAGGGTGACTACCAGCCACCCGCCTCGTGAGCCGCTGCTACCGACCACGTAGCAATCGCGGCCCGGACCCTCTCCTTCCTGTCGTTGGGTCTCTGAGCACCTGAGCTTGCGACGGCTGGGCAGTGTCGCCCAGTCGCGGCAAGCGCTAAGTTGGGGCCGGTCGCGACGTCGCTGGGCGAGTTCCTGGCGTACCTCCGCCAACCAGCTCCGCCAACCATCTCCCCAGGGTGCCCGGCTACCGTGCTGCCAAGGCAAGCGCGGTCGTCTAAATTGAGCTGGGCCGGACCCGGATCCGCCTAAAAAAACGAACCGCTGGAGGAGGGGAACATGCTGGAGGTGGAGGGACGCCAGGTCTACACGACCCTGGAGGAGCTGGTCCAGCCCTCGCACACGGCGCTTCTGGTGGTGGACATGCAGAAGGACTTCTGCTCACCCGGCTATGCCTTCTCACAGCAGGGGATAGACATCTCGATGTATGCGGGCATGGTCCCTCGGCTGGCTCGGCTCCTGGGGGCGGCCCGGCGGGCGGAGGTCATGGTGATCTTCATCCAGATGACAGTTCTGCCCCACCGCCGCAGCGAGTCCCCGGCCCAGATCCGCTTCAACATGCGCATGCACCTGGGTGAGCGGGGACCCAGCCAGCCGCTCTGGTACACCCTGGAGGGGAGCCCCGGCCAGGAGCTGATCCCCGAGCTGGTGCCCAGTGAAGGTGAGCTGTTGGTCAAGAAGTACCGTTCCAGCGGCTTCTGGGGCACCAACTTGGACCTGCTTCTGCGGAGCAACCTGATCAAGACGGTGCTGATTGGTGGCTGCACCACCGAGGGCTGCGTAGAGTCCACCGCCCGTGACGCCCTTTTCAACGACTACTACGTGGTCATCGCCGAGGACTGCGTCGCTAGCGATGACCGCGACCAGCACCAGGCCTCGATGCTGCTGATGCGCCACCGCTTTGACGTGGCAGGCTCGGAGGAGATCATCCACACCTGGGGTACCCAAGACGCCGAGCAGTAAGGGACCGCTCCCGAGATCAGCCCCGGGGCTCCTCCACGAGACTGGTCTCGGAGGTGAGTGGGTAGTCGAAGCGGATCAGGTCGAAGGGGCGTTCTCTGACCCAGTTGAGGAAGCTCTGGTGCAAGGGATGAGACATGTAGGCGCTGAGGGCTCCCTCGTCGCTGAACTCGGTCAGCAGTCCGAACTGATATCCATCGGCCCGACCACCCACATCACGACCAAAGCGAAGTCGCCGCAGTCCGGGGATCACCCCTGCCCATTGCGAGATCTGGCGGCGCATCTCCTCCTCGAGCTGGGGCTCGGGTTCGCCCGGCCAGCGGAACAGGACCAGGTGCTGGACTGCGGGGATGCCCGTTTCCTCCACCTCCTCTTCCCGGTCAGCCGGCGGCTGGCAGCGAGATCGGCTCCACCACTGTCCGCCAGCTCGGGAAGTCGGCCACCTGACCGCGCACGATCTTCAGGTACCAATCCTGGAGCTCTTTGGTGACCGAGCCTAGCCGGCCCTGGCCCACCGTGCGGTCGTCGATGCTGGTGATGGGAGCGATCTGGACCCCGGTACCGCAGAGGAAAGCCTCGTCGGCGCTGAGCAGCTCGCTGCGGTCGACCCGGCGTTGCTCCAGCTCCCAGCCCAGCTCCCGCACCATCGAGATGACGCAGTCGCGGGTCACGCCCACCAGCAGATCCTCGGTCACTGGCGGAGTGATCACGACCCCGTCTGAGACCATGAAGAGGTTGGCTGAGGAGGCCTCGGAGACGTGGCCGTCGCTGGTCAGCATGAGGGCCTCGTCGTAGCCGCGGACCCTGGCTTCGTCGGCTGCCAGAGCCGCGTTCAGGTAGGCGCCGATGGGCTTGGCCCGGGCCGGGATGGCGTTGTCGTCGATGCGGCGCCAGCTCGAGGTCATGAGTCGCAGCCCTTTGCGAATGTCCAGGTAGTCGCCGAAAGGCAGCGTGTAGCAGCAAAATTCGGTAGGGATGCCGGCCAGCTTTACCTGAATGGTGCGGCCCGCCTTGTAGAGGATCGGGCGAATATAGGCATCCTCTTGGTAGTCGTTTCTGGCTAGCAGCTCGAGCACGATCTCACCCAGCTTGGCAGTGGTTAGCGCGGGGTCCGCCTCCAGGTGGAGGATCTGGGCCGAGCGCAGGAGCCGCTGCGTGTGCTGCTCAAGCCGGATCACGAATAGCTGCTCCTGCTCCTTGCCCCAGTAGGCGCGAATCCCCTCGAAGCAGCCGGTGCCGTAGTTGAAGGCATGGGTGGTGATGGGGACTCGGGCCTGGTCCCAATCCACGAATTCACCGCCGAAGTAGACGATGTCGCCGGCAGCCGTCATATGTATCTCCCCATGCCACCACTGACGTCGATCGAGGCGCCGGTGATGTAGCTGGCCCTTGGGCTGACCAGGAAGGCCACCAGTCCGGACACCTCCTCGGGCTCGCCGAATCGCCCCAGCGGGACCTCAGATGAGGCGGTCTGACGCAGGAACTCCTCCCGGCTCAGGTGAGGGGCTCGTCGCTGATGGATGTTGTCCCACTGCGGAGTGCGGACGAAGCCGATGTTGACACTGTTGACCAGAATCCGATCCTTGGCCACCTCCATCGCAAGTGCCT
>JBAUWA010000034.1:0-21979 GCA_049583555.1 Candidatus Dormiibacterota bacterium
GCCCGGCGCTGCGCTGCCGCCAATCGCCGCAAGGCGCCTTCCGGATCCACTGCGCGCTGGCGGGCCAACGCCACCACCGAGAACAGCAACTCGCCCACCAGTGCCTCGGACGAATCGTCGCCTCCGCCATCAGTCAACCGGGCCAGCGCGGTGCGTGCGGTCTCGGCCGGGTCCTCCATAGTCTCCGCCGATTGGAGGTGGCTACGCTCCCGGCGCCGCTGGATGGCGGCGGCCAGCGCCAGGGCCGGAAGGGCGGCGGGGATTCCGTCCAGGGCCGACTCCCGGTCCGGCTTCTCACGTCGCTTGAGCTCCTCCCAGTTGTCAATCACCGCGCTCACCCCGTCCACCTCGAGATCCGCGAACACGTGGGGATGGCGGCTGATCATCTTCTCGGTGGCGATCCGAGCCACGGTGCCGATGTCAAAGGTCCCGGCCTCGGCGGCGATGGCCGAGTGCATCGCCACCTCCACCAGCAGGTCGCCCAACTCCTCTGCCAGGTCCTCGCTGCTGCCCTCCTCTGCCGCCTGGATCGTCTCGTAGGTCTCTTCCAAGAGATAGGGGAGCAGGGTTTGATGGGACTGGGCCCGGTCCCAGGGGCAGCCGCCGGGGGCGCGCAGGCGCTCCATCACCTCGAAAAGGAGCCGGAGCTGATCCAGGTCTTCGCCGGTCATGAGCTCGCCGCCTGGGCCACCAGCTCGGTCCGAGCTGTGCCCAACCGCCGGAGGACTCCCAGCAGCAGTTCGGGCCAGCGCTCCCCCAAGAGGTCGGGGCGGAGGCGGAAACGGTTGTTGCCGACCTCGAGTGCCCGCCCCCTTTCGGACTCGACCAGTTCCCGGAGCGCGAGCCCGTGACCGGGCGGGAAGCTCACCACGACCTGGTCGCGGTCGGTCTCCACCGCCTGGGCACCCGCAGCAGCCGCAACAAGCCGTACCCGGAGCGCCATCAGCAGGTTGTCGAGCTCTTCGGGTCGCGGTCCAAAACGCTGGCGAAGGTTGCGGGCACTCTCGTCCAGCTCGCTCTCGGAGGTGGCTCCAGCCAGCTGCTGGTAGATCCGCAGTCTGAGGCGCTCATCCGGGACGTATTCCGGTGGCAGCAGCGCCGCGAAGGGTAGGTTTACCGCCACCTGGGCCGGCGACTCCACCAGTTCCTGGCCCTGGGCGGAGAGAACGGCCTGGCGGAGCAGGTGGTTGTAGGTCTCGAGGCCGACGGCGGCAATGTCGCCGTGCTGAGCCTCACCCAGCACATTTCCGGCACCGCGAATCTCCAGGTCCTTGAGCGCCAGCGCGAATCCGGTGCCGAGGTCCTGGAGATCGGCCACAACGTCCAGGCGCTTGTCAGCCTGCTCGGTCAAAGAGCGCAAGGGGTCGTAGAGGAAGTAGGCGTAGGCCCGCTGCCCCGCTCGCCCCACCCGGCCGCGGAGCTGATAGAGCTGGGAGAGCCCCATCCGCGAGGCGTCGTCCACCACCAGGGTGTTGGCATTGGGGATGTCGAGGCCGTTCTCGATGATGGTGGTGCAGCAGAGGACGTCCACCTCTCCCCCCATGAACGCCACCATCACCTTGGCCAGGGCCTGGTCGTCCATCTGACCGTGAGCGACCGCAACCCGGGCGTCGGGGATGAGCTCCCGCAGCCAGTCCGCCTCGTGCTGAATGGTCTGGACCCGGTTGTGGACGTAGTAGGTCTGGCCCTGGCGCGCCAATTCCCGGCGGATGACGTCCTGGACCAGGCCGGCCTCCTTGGCGGTGACGTAGGTCCGGATCGGCAACCGGCCCTCGGGCGGGGTGCGGACCACCGAGAGGTCGCGGATGCCGGCCAGGGCCATGTGCAGCGTCCGAGGAATCGGGGTGGCGGAGAGCGAGAGCACGTCGACAGCGGTGCGGAGCTGCTTGAGCCGCTCCTTCTGGAGTACGCCAAAACGCTGCTCCTCGTCGAGGACCACGAGTCCAAGGTTCTTGAAGCGAACATCGCGCTGGAGCAGCCGATGGGTACCGATCACGATGTCGACCGTACCCGCGGCCAGGCCTCCCAGCACCGCCTCAGCCTCGTCGTCGGAGCGCATTCGCGAGAGCTGCTCAACGTTGATCGGGAAGGCCGCCAGCCGCTCTTTGAAGGTCAGGTGATGCTGTTGGGCGAGCACGGTGGTAGGCACCAAAACCGCCACTTGGTAACCGTCCTCCACCGCCTTAAAGGCGGCGCGCAGGGCGATCTCGGTCTTGCCGAATCCCACGTCTCCGCAGAGCAGCCGGTCCATGGGACGGCTCGACTCCATGTCGCGTTTGATGTCGTCCAGCACCAGCAGTTGGTCGCGGGTCTCCTGATATGGGAACGAGGATTCCAGCTCCTGTTGCCAGCGCGAGTCGGGCGCGAACGCGCGCCCCTGGGCCTCCAGGCGCCGGGCGTAGAGCTCAACCAGTTCCTCCGCAATCTGGTCCACCCGCCGCCGCACCGAGCGCCTGGTGCGTTCCCACTCGCCCGTGCCCAACCGGGAGAGCTGGGGGTGCTCACCGCCCCCGCCCGAATAGCGCTCGATCCGGTCCAGGTGCTCGACCGGGACGTAGAGCTTGTGGCCGTCGGCGTACTCGAGCTGCATGTACTCGCGCTCCCCGTCGCCGTCGGTCACCCGGCTCATGCCCAGAAAACGGCCGATCCCGTGGTCACGGTGCACCACCACGTCGCCGGGCTCGAGCTTGAACCTGAAGGCGGCCACGTCGACCCCCGCCCCGGTCGCATGGCGCAGCCGACCGGCGGCGCTGGACTCTGCCCGACGCACCGTGCGCAGCAGCGAAGAGGCCCGCCGCTTCTGCAATCCGAAGAGATCGGCATCGGCGAGAACCGCCAGCCTGAGCTGGCTGATGACCAGTCCCACCTCGAGGTCGCCGGGAGCCACCATGAGGGCGCCTTCAGGCAGCTCGGTGCCGTCGAACGAGAACTCTTCGAGCCGAATCGCCTCCAGGCCCCGCTCCTCGGCCAGCTCCAGGACTCGGTCCTCCTGCATCCCCAGGACGAGCACGGTGCCGGTAGCCCTCCGCAGCTCCTTGACCTGGTTGGCGAACTGGTCCATGTCCCCGGCGAAGGTCGGTGCACCCGCGATCTCGACATCGGCGCAGACAGGCGACGCCTCGACCGGTTCCCGGCGGAGATCCAGCCGGCGCGCCCCGTTGAGCTCGGTCATCACCGCGCGCAGCGAGGCGACCGCCATGGGAAGATCGGTGGGAAGCTCGGCCCGGCTAATCTCGGCCTGGTGAATCGAGCTGACCTCGTCGAGCCAGCTCCCGGCCACCTGCTCCAGCCGATCCTTGTTCTCGGTGAGGATCACGGTGCCGGGCTGCAGATGACGGAGCAGGGTTTGCTCCGGGTCGGCGAGCAAGGGGCCAAGGGCGTCAGCGGGGTCAGGCGTCGCACCTTGGCGCAAGAGCTCCAGGTCCGACTCCCAGCGCTCGCGGACGTCCTCGCGGAGTGAGGCAAGGTCGAGGCCGGCCAGCCGCTCGGCCGCGCCCGCCAGTGACTGCTCGTCCAGGGCGAACTCCCGAGCCTGCGTCAGTTGCACCGACTCCAACACCACCCTCGAGCCCTGGGACTCGGGATCCAGCCGCCACAGCCCAGCGACCCGATCCCCCTCCCACTCCGCTCTCCAGGGCCGTCCGTCAGTCGGGAAGCAGTCGACGATGCCTCCCCGTCGCGCGAACTCTCCCGGGAAGGAGACGATCGACTCCTGCCGGTATCCGGACTCGAGGAGGACGGCAATCAGCTCTGCCGGTTTGATCGCGGCCCCAGACTCGAGCTCACTTCTCCAGCTGCGGACTCGCTCCGGAGAGAGAGTGGGCCTCAGGATCGCCGGGACCGAGGTGACCACGATCTGTGGCGAGGAAGAACGCAGGGCTCGGAGGGTCGCCAGCCGGTGGCGCACAACCTCTCCGGAAGGAGCGACACGGTCGAAGGGGAGCACGTCAGCTGCCGGGAAGAGCCGGACATCGCGGTCCAGGGTCCAGGTGGAAACCTCCTGCCACACCGGTTCCGGCTCCGCCACCACCAGGCAGACCGGGACTTGGAGCAGGTCTCTGGTCAGGGCCGCGAGCAACGGAGTCGCTGCGTGGATCACGCCCCCGACCGCGCCCTGCGCGGCGCCGCCCTCCAGCCAGGCGCGGAGACCCCGACCCAGAGGCAGTCCGTCCAGCCGAGCGAGCAGCGTTCTTGGCTGGTCGAGGGTCAACCCTTCTACCGCGGAGCGCGACCCACGCTCAGTCGGCATCGGTGGACTCCTCCGGATTGACGCGATTGAACTCGGTCATCGCCTGCTCGACTCCGTCGCGGGCCATGATCAGGACAGCATCGGCAGCCCTTGAGTAGGCTCGCTCCAGGATCTCCCGGTCCTGGGCACTGGGTCGGGTGAGAACGAACTCGATAGGGTCCTCGCCAGCTGGTGGCCTTCCGATGCCGATCCGAACCCGAGGGAAGTCCTGAGAGCGCCAGTGAGATTGCAAGGACTTGAGGCCGTTGTGTCCGGCGGTGCCGCCCTTGGCACGGATCCGGAGACGTCCCAGTTTCAGGTCGAGTTCGTCATAGACCACGACCACCGCCTCCAGGGGCACTTGAAAGTCTCTCACCAGACGGGCCCCGGCGATGCCGGACTCGTTCATGAAGGTCTTGGGTCGGGCCAGGATCAGCTCGCGATCGTCGACTGCTTTGCGGGCGACCCAGGCGGGGCCCCGGTAGCGACCGAGCTTGACCCCGAGCCGCTCGGCCAGGACCCTGAGCGCTTCCGCCCCCGCATTGTGTCGGGTGCCTTCGTACTCGCTGCCGGGGTTGCCCAGCCCGATCACCAAGAGTGGAGTCGTGTTCACACCCCGGAATGCAGCGCCGGCACCCTCGGCACGGGAACCCCACGGCGGCTGGCATCTCGACCCAGCAGTCGTCGGGTGGCGGTAGTCATCCGGGAGGCCGCCCCTGACTGGTGGTGATCGTGGCCGAGGAGGTGAAGCAGCCCGTGGACCGCGAGCAGGCGGAGCTCAGCGGCAGCTTCGACCCCGGTCAGATCTGCCTGTTCGGCGGCGGTAGCGACTGAGATCACGATGTCGCCGAGGAAGTCCGCTTCGGTGGGTGGGATCGGGAAGTCAATGCCACCCTCCGCCGCTAATGCCGGGAACGCCAGCACGTCGGTCACCTCGTCGTGATTGGCGAACTTGCGGTTGAGGCGGCGGATCTCCCGGGGATTGGTTAGGCGGCAGTTGACGCTGGCTGCAGTTAGGTCCAAATCCCCCAGAGCTCCCCTCAGCAGAGCATCCAGGGCGGCGGCCTTGACTAGGTTCTGCTCTGCCCGGGACAACACCGAAGCTAACTGCAGTCTCACCGAGCCGGTGCCGGGCAGGAGGGGCGCCGCGCCTAGGCTTGCTTGGCCCGACGCTTGCGCGCCGCCATGATCTTCTTCTTGCGACGAACGCTGGGCTTTTCGTAGAACTCGCGCCGCCGGACCTCGGTCAGGACGCCGTTCTGCTTGATCTTCTTGTTGAAGCGGCGCAGTGCGCTCTCGAACGACTCGCCTTCCCGCAGCTTTACCTCCGACAGCGAAAGTCACCTCCTGAACCCAATTTACCCAGGCCGTGGCCTGCGCATTCACCCCGCCCCCCGCGGATGGCGATTGTATCGGGAACAGCCGTTGCCGGTGCCTAGGGAGCGGCTACTCCAGGCTGAGACGGCAGCAGTCGGTTCAGGATCAAACGCCCGGTGAGCTCAGCATCTTCCTGGAAGAACATGTGCCCGCGGCCCTCCAGCCAGACCAGATCAGCGCCTTTGATCAGGCTGGCTAGCACCTCCCCGTTGGCAGGAGGCATCACCACATCGGCGGTGCCATGGAGGATCAGGGTGGGGGCGGTGATCCGGCCCAGGCCTGGGCCGACGTCGTGGTGTCGGATCGCCTGCCACTGAGCCTGAAAGACGCCCGGTGGCACCGGGTGACGCGAGCGCCACTCGACGGCGTCGTCAATGACCTCGGGATGGGCCGCACTCCATGCAGGCTCATACAGCACGGAGCAGGAGATCCGGTAGGCGGTGGCGGGGTCTTTGGCATCGCCTCCCAGCAGGCGTCGGGTGACTTCGGGATCAGGGCGGACCGCCAGCTTGCCCCCGGGACCGGTGCAGCCGAGTACCAGCGAGGTGACCAGATCCGGATGCCGGATCGCCAGATGCTGGGCGACCATTCCTCCCATCGACAACCCCACGACCGCCGATCCCAACGGCGCCAGGTATCGAAGAACGCTGCCAGCGTCGTCGGCCAGAAGCTCCATCGAGTAGGGCCCCGGGGTGGCCTCCGACAGCCCGATCCCGCGCTGGTCCAGCACCAGGCACTCGAAATGCTGCGAGAGCTGGCCCACGTTCCAGACGAAGGCGTGGTAATCGGTGCCCAATCCGGGGATTAGGAGAAGCGGCGGTCCTTGCCCGACCGCGTGGATGGCAAGCTCGGTCCCGTCGCCCACCTGAACGCGACGGAGTTCTCCCGAGGTGGGCCACTCCACCGCCACATGGTATCGGCGGCCAGCGCAGGTTCCGGGAGTTCGTACCGGTCTGGCTACACTCGGAGCATGCCAGTGTTCTTCGTCCCCGTGGCCCAAGTCAGTCCGACGGGAGAGGTGCAGATTCTCGATCGGGACGCCTGGCACATCAGCCGCGTGCTGCGCTCGCGCCAGGGGGAGCTGGTCACGGTGGTGGTCGAGGACGGAACCGAGCATGACGTCCGCCTGGAGTCCCTGCGCCCAGACCAGGTGACCGGTGTGATAGTGGCCTCGAGGCGAACCCGCCGGGAGCCCACCGCACAGCTTCATCTGCTCCAAGCTCTGCCCAAGGGCCAGGGAATGGCCAGCGTCTGCGAGCAAGTTGCAGAGCTTGGCGCGATCACCATCTGGCCGGTGCTGAGCGAGCACACCGTCCCCAGACCTGAGCTGGCCCAGGCAGCGGTGCGGAGGGAGCGCTGGGCCACGATCAGCCGGGAGGCGGCCCAGCTGGCCGGACGCCATCGGATTCCCGAGGTGCGACCGATCACGTCCGTGCTGGAGGCTCTCGAGGCGCTGCAGGCCAGCGAACCCGATCTCCAGGCATTCACCTGCCACGATGGGGAGCTGCGACAAGGTCTCAACTCGGTGACCTGGGATAGCAGCCTGCCGACCGCCGTCCTGGTGGGTCCCGAGGGAGGCTTCTCCGGGGCCGAGGTCCAGCAGCTGGCCAGCCATGGCTCGAGGCCGGTTTCCTTGGGCCCTCGCAATCTGCGTACCACCTTGGCGGCGGTGGTGGCCCTAACCGTGCTCTTGGCCCGCGCAGGAGACCTGGAGGCCCAGGGCGGTTGATGCCGCGACCAATCACTCGTTCTTGACCCTGCGTTTCACCCGCAGCCGCCGGCGCTCCACCTATCTGCCCCCGGGCACGACGGGCCCGGCCCAGGCGCTTCAGGTCTGGTCGGAGGTGCGGCGGGATCCGCTAACCCACCGCAGTGGCCGGGTCGCCCACTTCAAGGGCTTCGCCCTGGTTGCTCCCGATCTCTCGTCGGTGGTGAGTCAATCGCGCCAGTCTTGTCCGTTCTGTCCAGAGAGGGTGTTCGCCGTTACCCCGCTCCTGCCCAGCGCCTTGGTCCCGACGGGCCGGATCCGGAGAGGCGAGGCGGTTCTCTTCCCCAACATCTCCCCCTACGACCGCAACAGCGTGGTGACCGTGCTCACCCGGGAGCACTTTCTCGACGCCGACCAGTTCTCGAGCGCCCAAATTGTCGACGGAATGATGGCCACCCTCGAATACTTCCGGGCGCTCCCCGCGGCGGCCCGCGGCACCTACTCGGTGATCACTTGGAACTACATGCCCCCATCCGGTGCCACCCAGGTCCATGCCCACTTCCAGGGGTTCTCCACCAACCGACCGGGCTGGCTGCTGGAGGATGAGGTGCGGCGGAGCCGGAGCTTCTGGCGGCGTCACCAACGTCCGTACTGGTCCCAGCTAGCGGAAGAAGAGGAGGGTCTGGCTGAGCGTTTCGTGGCCAGGCAGCGGCACACCGTCTGGCTCACCCCCTTCATAGCGCGCAGCGTGATCTCAGACGCAATGGCTCTTTTCCCGGAACGAGCCTATCTGGAGGATCTCCAAGAGGCCGAGGTCGCAGAATTCGCGGCCGGGCTACGCCTTTGCCTCGCGGCATTCCATGAGGAAGGGGTGCGCGCCTTCAACCTGGCTTTCTACACCGCGCCGACTGGCGAGACTGCACCCCACTTTTGGCTCCACGCGCGCATCTCTCCACGGATCTACTTCAATCCCGCGATCCTGGGCTCTGACACCAGCGCCTGGCAGCACCTTCTTGATGAGTCGGTGATGGTGCGCAGTCCGGAAGCGCTAGCGGCGCGGCTGCAACAGCGATTTGCCAAAGCGCCTTGAGGGCAAAGGAATGGCCCCGGGCCGGGACTTCCCGGCCCGAGGCCAGAACGGTCGTGAGCAGCTAGACCTGCTCTAGCTCTTGGCTCCTTGGACTTCGACCGCCTTGCCGGCCCCCTCAAGCGTCTTGGTGCCCGAGTTGACCTCAATGTTCACCCGCCGCGGCGCCGGCGCTTCAACCCTGGGGATGTGAACCGTCAAGACGCCATTCTCGAAGCTGGCCCGGATGTCGTCATCGTGAACTTCCTGGGGCAAGGAGATCTGGCGGAAGAAGGAGAGCTGCCTGCGCTCGCGCCGCAGATACCGGCCCTCCGGCTTGGTCTCGCTCTGATGCTCGCCTCGAATGGTGAGCACGCCCTGCTCGGCTACCACCTGGATGTCCTTGGGGTCGAAACCCGGAACCGACGCCTCGAGGATGAACTCCTTATCGGTCTGGCGGATGTCCAAGGGCAGGTACACCGAGGGTGCACTATCACCCGACGAGATCGCGCTGCTTTGCTCGTTCAACCACTGGCTCATCTCTCGGGGAAGTCCGAAAAGATCACGCCAAGGATCCCAATTGATCATAGTTGCTACTCCCACAAAACGCCATCTTCTACTGGGTTTGATCAACCCGCAGATTTCCTACCCGAGCAGCACCGGTACCAAACCCGATGCTGGCCCTTAGAGGCCTATGGCGTCCTTAAGGTTCTCGAAAAAGCCCTTGCGCACCGGGTGTGGCTTGCCATCCGGAGGCGCGAATTCCTGCAAGAGCTCGCGCTGGTGGTCGGTGAGCCGGGTTGGAGTGACCACGCGAAGCCGCACCACCTGATCGCCGCGACGCCCGGTCCTCGGATCAGGAGCGCCCTTGCCCGGGATCCGTACCTGCTGGCCGTACTGGCTACCGGGCTTGACCACAGTTTGAACCGGGCCATCCACGGTCGGGACCTCGATGGTGTCCCCCAGAGCCGCCTGAGAGAAGGTGATCGGGCACTCATAGAGGATGGTCATGCCCCGGCGCTGGAGTTGCTCGTGGGGACGCACCGTGATCAGCAGATACAGGTCACCTGGGGGACCGCCGCGCGGCCCGGCGGCACCCTCGCCGGGGACCCGCACCTGCATCTCGTTATCTACTCCCGGAGGAATCTGGACCTCGATCGCTTTGGAGGCGTCCACCAGACCCTGGCCGCGACAGCTGGGGCAGGGGAACTCGATGGTCTGCCCCTCGCCGCGGCAGCGCGAGCAGGGCTCCACCGTCACCATCTGACCCAGCAATGACTGCCGGACCCGCTGGACCTGGCCCTGGCCGCCGCAGTCCGGGCAGGTTACTGGAGAAGTGCCAGGCTTGGCTCCCGAACCACTGCACTCCTGGCAGACGCTCGGCTTGGTGACGTCGAAGGTGCGGGTCACCCCTCTGATGGCATCCTCGAACTCGATGGTCACCTGGAGACGAAGGTCCTGGCCACGCCGGGGACCGCCGCGGCGACGCTGGTTGGGCGATCCTCCGGCAAAAAACATGTCGAATAGGTCGAAGGCGGACTGGAAGTTGAAGCCGGAGGCACCAAAGCCGTCGCCGTCGTGGCCGAAGGCGTCATAGCGCTGGCGGCGGTCGGGATCGGAGAGCACCTGGTAGGCCTCCCCTATTTCCTTGAACTGCTCCTCCGCCTGGTGGTCCCCGGGATTCTTGTCCGGGTGATAGCGCATCGCCAGACCGCGATAGGCGCGCTTGAGTTCAGCAGGAGTTGCCTGGCGGTCGACGCCGAGGACCTCGTAATAATCGCGTTTGGTTTGCGCCATGCGCTAGTTGGGACGGCCCCCGGTCGGGATGTTGTCTGGGCCGGATTTTGAGCTGGCGCGGCGCTCCGGACTCTTGCGGCCGGGGGCTGCCGGGCCGGCCTCGGCGACACTCACCTGCGCCGGCCTCACTACCCGGTCGTGGATCAGATAACCGGGAGCGAGGACAGCAACCACTGTTCCCGGTCGAGCACCGGGTTCGTGAACGGTCAGGACAGCATTGTGGAGTCGGGGATCGAAGGGCTCTCCCACCGAGGCGATCCGACGGATCCCCTGAGAGTTGAGTGCCTCCTCCAGCTGCTTGACCGTCAGGCGCAGGCCCTCAGCCAGCCCGTCCGCGGCGTCCTCGGGGATGTGGGAGGCGGCTCGGTCTAGGTTGTCGAGCGCAGGCAGCAGCACCTGCAGTAGCGCCGCAGCCCCATAGCGCGCCAGTTCTTCACCCTCTTGGCCCTTTCGGCGCTTGTAGTTCTCGAAATCGGCCGCCAGTCGCCGGTAGCTTGCATTGAGCTGGGCCAGGTCGGCCTCCAGCTCGGCCATCCGATCGGAACTGGCTGAACTCGCGGCGGGCGCCGAGGTCGCGGTCTCTGGGTCCAGCTCGGGACGGTCTTTTGAGGTGTTCACGGCGTCCCAGTGGCGATCAAGCTCACGCCAGCAGCCGGGCCAACGCGGCCCCGGTTGCCTGCGATACCAGTTGCAGCCGAGCTGCCACCTGACCGTAGCGGATCCGGGTCGGTCCGACCACACCAATCGTTCCCCAGAGCTCGTCGCCGGCCTGGTAACTGGTCAGTACCAAGCTGCACTCGCGCAGTTCCTCGACCGTGTTCTCGTGCCCGATCAGCACCTGCATCCCCGCCCGGGGAGCGAGCTGCGCTAGCACATCGCCAAGGATGCGCTGGGCCTCCAGGACCTCCAGCACCGCCCGGAGCCGCGCTGGGTCCTCGAACTCAGGTTGGCGCACCAGATTGCGAACGCCGTTGTGGATCACCAGCGCCGACCTTGTCGCCAGTTGGCGCAATCCCTTGGCCACGTCCGCCACCATCGCCTGCAGGCCCGGCGCCCAGCCAGGGACCATCGGGGCCGACTCCACTTCGTCCGCTGAGTGGCCGCGGAAGAGATCGTTCAGCTTCTGGGCCCAGCCACTGAGTTCCTCCTGGTCCACCAGCGCCTCAATATCCAGCAGCCGCTGGTAGGCGGCGTTTCCGGTCGCGATCTCCACCATCAGCGCCTGCCCGGGGTGCATCAGAACCAGGTCGAGATGGAGCAGACGACTAGTGGTGTTGGCGGGCCCGGTCACCACCGCGACGTTCTCGACCAGCCGGCTCAGCACTGCCGCCGCCACCTCCAGGACTGCCTCGACATCGTGCGCCGCCGCCTCAAACCCCTGGCGCACCGCCCGACGCAGCTGCGGATCCACCACCTCCTGGGGCAGGAGGAAGTCAACGAAGTAGCGGTAGCCTCGGTCGGTCGGAACTCGGCCCGCCGATGCATGCGGCTGGGCCAGAAAGCCGTCATCTACAAGCTCGGAGAGCTCGTTGCGGATGGTGGCCGAGCTCAGCTCCAGGAAGTACCTGGCGGCAAGCGCGTGCGATCCCACCGGGACCACGGTCTCGGTGTAGTCAGAGACAACGGCTCTCAGAATTCGCTCTTTGCGCTGGTCCATGCCAGGTCTACTCCAGCTCCGTTTAGCACTCCAATACTCCGAGTGCTAAGTCGAGTTTAGCACGGGTGTTCTGGCCACTCGAAGTCGCCATGACCCGTGGGAAGTGGCGATGGCGGCCACGCTAACATCAGCCGATGGGTTCCACCCCGGTCCCGGCTGCCGACCTCAAGCCGCCTTCTCATCACCTCTCGTCGATCAGCGGAGTGGCCCAGGGCACTGAGCGTGAACGCCTCGCCCGTCGGGCCGGGATCCGGGAGGTCGTGTTCGGGGTCCAGGACGGCCTGCTGACGACCCTGGGGCTCACCACTGGTGTCGCCACCGCCACCGCGGGAGCGGCGGTCTCGCACACCACCATCCTGATCGCGGGTCTCCTGGGAGCGCTGGCCGGAATGATCTCCATGGGCACCGGGGCCTACCTGGCCACGTCGGCCAGCCGCGATCTCAAGCACAGCGCCATCCATAAGGAACGGGGCGAGCTCGAGAGCCGGCCGGAAGAGGAGCTCGATGAGATGGTGGCGATCCTGGCCTCCAGGGGCGTCCCCCTGGAGGCAGCCACTGAGCTGTCCAAGTCGATGTCCCGCTACCCCCAGCTTTGGGAGGAGACCCATATCGAGAAGGAACTGGGAATCTCCAGCCAGCTCGCAGATACCCCCGTTCGAGATGGGTTCCTCATGGCGGGCACGTTCCTTCTCGGCGCGATGCTGCCGATCATCCCTTACATCTTTATGAGGGGGCTCCCGGCGGTGGTAGTGGCGCTGGCGATCTCGGCGGTTGGGCTGACCGGGGTCGGCTTGATCAAAGCCTGGGTCACTGGGCAGCGACTGTGGGTCGGAGGAGGCCAAGTGCTGCTGGTGGGAACCGGAGCCGCTGTGGCTGGCTACCTCTTCGGCGTGCTCCTGCCCCACGCCTTTGGGCTGAAGCTCACCCCCGGCGCCTAACACCCTTTACTGGCCCGGTCGGACGGCGGCACGCGAATGTAGTCGAGGTTGAAATCGTGTTCCCACGTGGCACCACCGTCGAATGACTTCTTCCACGCTCCCTTAATAGTGTGTCCGTCCGAGGCAATAACAGATTCGAAGCGTTGAGAGAGTTCCGGCGTGGTGCGCCACATCCGCCAGTCCGGCACGGCGAAGCTCATGTCGTAAAGGCGAGAAACGCCCCGATCATCTGAGTACAGAACCTCGAAATTGCTGTCGTTTTCGTCCCGGCCGATGATCCAGACTGCAGCCGGGGGGTGCTCGCTGTCACCTTGGCGGATCACCATCGCGGCGCCGTCTTCGATCCAATCGACCACGACGGATCCAGCCAAATGGGTGTCGGGATCGGGCAGGAATGCCGCCCCGTAGAGGTCCATCTTCCACTGCCCGACGAGGAGCGCGAGATCGGCAAGCGCGGGGTTTGTCACTGTATTTTCCCCTCGTTTGTGGCGACACAAGACCTGACCCCGAGCGGTGCTCGGTCCTCGTCTCGGTCCCGAGCCTTCCCCACCCCGGGTTCACTTGCGGCCAACTCCAGGGTCAGACGGTCCAGTACCTCCAGTCCCTGCGATGTGGCGGCGACGTGGTTCCCGATGCGGGTCAGCAGGCCCAGAGCGGCGAGGCGGTCTGCCTCCGCCCGCTGCCCGTCGGCGGTCAGCTCCACACCTGCGCGCAGGCGCAGGCCACACGCCAGCGTTTCCAACTGATGCTGTTCGCGAGTGATCGCCTCCTCACCTCTACGTCCGTGACCCAACTCCCCCACCTGCTTGATGTAGGTGACAGCGCTGCGGAGGTTCCAGTAGCGGATGCCGATGTCATCGGGAGAGATCGAGAATCCCAGCTGCTGACTGGTTTTGCTATCGATGAATCCGTGGGCGCCACAGCCCGCGGCTAGATAGTGCTTCCCTTGCCAATAGCTAAGGTTATGTCGGGACTCATGGCCCCGACGGGCGTAATTGCTCACCTCGTACTGCAGGAGTCCCGCATTTTCCAGTAGCTCCTTGGCCAGGCGGTGTTGCTCGAGGAAGTCCTCCTCGCAAGGTCCGCTTCTCTCACCGGCTGCGATCCAACGCGCCAACGGTGTCGAGGGCTCTACGGTCAGCTCGTAACAGGACACATGTGACGGTGCATAACCCAGTAAACGCTCGAGTCCCGCCGCAAAAACACTGGTCGACTGTTCCGGGATGGCGTAGATCAGGTCACAGCTGAGATTCTCGAGCCCGGCCCGCTGTGCTGCGACTACGGCACCTTCGGCGCAAGCGGCATCGTGGTTGCGGCCCAGCCAGCCCAGCGTCTGATCATCCAGGCTCTGGACCCCGAGGCTGACACGGTTGATTCCCAGGGAGAGCCAGCTGCGCACCAGCTCTTCGGTCAGGCCGCTGGGATTGGCCTCGATGGTGATCTCTGCGCCTTCTGCAATTCCGGGGTGCCGGGCCACGGCGGTCAGCAATCGCTCAAGTAAGTCCGGCGGCAGCAGTCCTGGCGTTCCCCCGCCCAGATAGACCGTGTCCATCCTCGCTTCGCCGCCGCCGGCTGCAGTCAACCACTCAAGCTCGGCAATCAACGAGTCGACGTAGGCACCGTAGAGGTGTTGGCCGCCGACGTGAATCGCGAAATCACAGTAGGGACAACGACTCTCGCAGAAGGGGATGTGCAGGTAGAGACTGCGCGCGCTGCTCATGCGCTCAGCGGTCAAGCGACAGCACCGCCATGAATGCCTCTTGGGGTATCTCTACGCTGCCGACTCGCTTCATGCGCTGCTTGCCCTCTCGCTGCTTCTCCAGCAACTTGCGCTTGCGGGTGATGTCTCCGCCGTAGCACTTGGCGAGCACATCCTTGCGCAGCGCCGGCACGGTCTCGCGAGCGATCACCTTGCCACCGATCGCCGCCTGGATGGCAACCTCGAAGAGCTGACGGGGGATGACCTCGCGCAGCCGCTGCACCAACTTGCGGCCCTGGGTACTGGCCTGTTGGCGATGGACGATGACTGAGAGGGCGTCGACCCGGTTTGCCGCCACCAGTACATCCAGCTTGACCAAGTTCTCGGCCCGGTAACCGCCCAGCTGATAGTCCATCGAGGCATAGCCTCGGCTCCTTGACTTCAGTTGGTCATAGAAGTCGTGGATGATCTCGCCCAGGGGCAGGTCATAGGTGAGCAGGGCCCGCTCGCCGGGAGGCTGGTACTCGAGCTGAATGAACTCCCCGCGGCGCTCCTGGCAGAGTTCCATGATCCCGCCCAGGTGCTCTTTGGGGACCACGATCTCAAGCTTGACCCGCGGCTCCTCGATGGTGTCGATACTTCCCGCCTCGGGAAGCTGATCAGGGTTGTCGATTTCAACGGTCGACCCGTTCCGGAGCGTCACTCGGTAGGCGACCGAGGGCGCGGTAGTGATCAGGTTGAGTTGGAACTCACGCTCGAGACGCTCCTGGACGATCTCCATATGGAGTAGACCGAGGAAGCCGCAGCGAAAACCGAAGCCCAGTGCGACCGAGGTTTCGGGCTGGTAGGTGAGCGCGGCGTCGTTGAGCTGGAGCCGCTCTAGCGCCTCCTTGAGGGCCTGATAGTCGTCACTGTCGACGGGAAAGAGGCCTGCCCAGACCATCGGCCTCACCTGACGGTACCCAGGCAGCGGCTCACTCGTCGGCCGCGAGAGTTCAGTGATGGTGTCGCCCACCTTGCTGTCGCGAACGTTGCGGATGGAGGCGATCAGGTAGCCGACCTCGCCCGCGGTCAGCTCCTCGACCGCGACCATCCCGGGCCTGAAGATCCCTACCTCGTCAACGGTGAAGTTACCTCGGGAGGCCATCATCAGAATTTGGGTGCCGGGCCGGAGCCGACCGTCGACGATGCGGACGTAGACCACGACGCCTCGGTAGGCGTCGTACTTACAGTCGAAGATCAGCGCCCGCAGGGGGGCTTCAGGATCGCCAACAGGGGCGGGGAGGGCGGTAACGACCGCCTCTAGGATCTGCTCGACTCCCTCTCCGGTCCGGGCGCTGGCAAGGATGGAACGTTCGGCGGGGATCCCGATCACCCGCGCGATCTCCTGACGCACCTCCTCAGGGTCGGACTGCGGCAGGTCGATCTTGTTGACCACAGGCACAATCTCCAGTCCCAGCTCCAGCGCCTTGTAGACGTTGGCCAGGGTCTGAGCCTCGATGCCCTGGCTGGCGTCAACCACCAACAGCGCCCCCTCGCAGGCGGCCAGTGCCCGCGAGACCTCGTAGGCGAAGTCGACGTGGCCAGGGGTGTCGATCAGGTTGAATTCGTAAGATTGCCCGTCCTTGGCCTGGTAGGTCATGCGGACGGCCTGGGCTTTGATGGTGATGCCCCGCTCGCGCTCGATGTCCATGGTGTCGAGCATTTGCTCGGTCAGATCGCGCGCGCTGACTGTTCCGGTCAGTTCCAAAAGCCGGTCCGCCAGCGTCGATTTGCCGTGGTCGATGTGGGCGATGATGGAAAAGTTGCGGATGCGGCTTGTGGATTGCGAGGCCATGCGTGCAGCGATTATCCCGAGGTGGCGACTCCAATCCCCTTGGACGAAGCCCTCAGCCCAAAGGATCGGGTCCGCACCCACCGAATGCGACGCCGCTGTGGTCAGCCTTCTCCTCGGTCAGGGTCTTCCTCTACGGCGCACTGCGGTAGTGGAGATGAACCGTACCGTTGCTAAAACTGCGCTCGTCTAACAATTCCAAATGCAGGCGGACGCCGCCGGGCAGAAAATGGTTGCCACCTCCGACGACGACCGGGGTGATGAAGAGGTGGTATTCGTCGACCAGGCCAGCCTTAATGGCCTGAGCCGCAAGCTGGGGTCCGCCCACAATGATGTCGGCGGCACTGGCGCGCTTCAACTTTCGGATAGCCTCAGGATTGAAGTCTCGTTCGATCCTCGTCCTGGCGCTGGAAACGGTCGCCAGAGTGGTCGAGTACACCAGCTTGTCGGCGGAGTGCCAGATCTCAGCGAAATCCTGCATCAGCGGTTGGTCGCCATCCGGAAACTGGGCTGTCTCCCAGAAGACCATGGTCTCGTACATCCGACGTCCGTAGAGGTGGGTGCCAGCGTCCCGCACAAGGTCGTTGATGAAGGCCAGCACCTCAGAATCTGGTGCAGTCCAGTCGAAGTTGCCGTTCTGGTCAGCCACGTAGCCGTCGAGCGACGCGGTCAGTGAGTAGATGAGCTTGGCCACTGCGAGCCTCCGTCAATTAGAGCGAGCGGGCTCAGTCGGCCCGGCGGTGAGCATTTGCGAGTCCCGACCCGGAGTCTAGACAATCAATCCCTCTTGAGAGCAATAGCTCGACCGCGCGCGCGGCCGCGGCCGTCAGGTGTCGCGGGATTGGCGTCGAGCATTGACCACTCCTAGGTCGGACGCGCCCCAGGACGGGACCAGCGCCAAAGCCCACCCGACAGGCGACTACGAGGTCGTACTGGCGCGAAACCTAGACGAGCTTGACGCCGTCAGTGATTTGCAGGCAGAGATCTGGGGCTCGCGCAGCATCGCTGCCCCCAGCACCATCTTGCGAGCGATCTCGGTCGCGGGCGGCGTCGTCCTCTTGGCCCGGGCCGGCGACCGGCCAGTAGGCTTCGCCTACGGCTTCACCGGCAGGACCCGGGATGGTGTCGCGTATCACCGCTCTCATGCCGCAGGCGTGCTGTCGGAGTTCCGCGGCAGCGGCATCGGCAGCGCTCTAAAGCAGGCTCAGGGGCGAGAGGTGATGGCATCGGGCCTGGACCGAGTGGTCTGGACCTTCGACCCGACCCAACTGGGCAACGCCTACTTCAATCTCCGACATCTGGGTGCCACCGCTCGTGCCTTCCAGCGCGACTTCTATGGCGTCCGCGATGACGCTCTCAGTCACGGCTTGCCCACCGACCGGCTTTTCGTCGAGTGGTTTCTCGGCTCACGCGAGCAGGCGGAGCTCGCGAAGCTGAGGAGACGCCCGGCCGCAGCGTCGGTCAAGGTCCCAGCCGGGCTGCCCGCACCTCCCGGGTCCGATCTGGCCAAGGTGTTTCCGCTTCAGGATGACCTGCGGGGACAGCTGGAGGCAGTCTTTTCCAAGGGGCTCCAGGTAATCGACTTCGACCCTGACGCCCGTCGCTACCTGCTAGCCGAACTGCCCTCTTGGTTTCCCAGCCCCGCCGAAGGAGGCTCCGATTCCAAGGGTTGATCATCGCTTGGCGTGGGCTGCCCGAGATCTAGCTCCGCCAGTTTGCGGAGCACCTCGAGCTCTCCACCATAGGTGAGCTCCGGCAGTGCCTGCAGCCGCTCCTGGAGGCGCGGGTAACCCCCGAGCCAACGACCGGACTCTGCGAGCAGGCGCTCGCGATCAGTCGGATACGAGACGCCCCCCAGCGCTCGTCGCAACGCCAGCTCATCCTTGCGGGTACGCCGTCCCTGCCTGGGGGCGAAGCGGGGCTCGGTGAGACCTACCTCAATTCGGGGACGCCCGGGGACTCCCAAAGCCGCCCTGATGAGCAGCTCCTCGGGCGCGACTGGAACCAGTTCGCCCAGCTCCGGTTGATCAGACAAAGCCGGTCTCCGGCGGAACACCGACCGTGGCCGGGGTCCCACCGGAGTGGGAGGACGGTCCCCGAACCACGACCGGCAAGTTCAAGCTAGCAGTGGCTGGACCAAGATCATCCGGGCGCGACCCGCCCGTGACCCGGCCCTCAGTCGCCCGCGACAAGGGACCGCTTTTCACGCCTCGCCAAGGACCCGGCGGGTGGACCCCGCTATGTCGTGAGGCCTCTGCCCGGCCTTGGCCCGGACTCGGTGGGCCAGGACCATGGGCGCTACCGCGGCCACTTCAGCCAGGCCGACTCGGGGTAAGCCTTCGAGAGCGGCATACGCCTGGGCTGCCTTGCGGGCAACCAGGTCGGCGCGGTGGCCGTCGACCTCCAACTCAATCGCTAGCCTCGCGATCGCTTCCAGCACCGGGCGGGACGCCTCGATCTCGGAGAGCACGGCGATTGCCCGGTCGATCCGGGCTCGCTCGCGCTGCTCCTCGTCCTCCCACTCTGCTGCGAAGGCCTCTGGGTCGTCCTCGTACCTCTCTCGGCGGAGAACGATCTCCACCCGCTCCGCGATCTCGGTGATGCCGGATACATCGACACAGAGTCCGAAGCGGTCCAGCAGCTGGGGACGGAGATCGCCCTCCTCGGGGTTCATGGTGCCGACCAGGATGAATCGGGACGGATGCCATACCGAGATCCCCTCCCGCTCGACCACGTTCACCCCCATGGCCGCCGCGTCGAGGAGGACATCGACGATGTGGTCGTCGAGCAGGTTCACCTCGTCGACGTAGAGGATCTGGCGGTTGGCCTCGGCCAGCACCCCGGGTTCAAAGCGACGCTGCCCCGAGTGAATCGCCGCCTCCAGATCGATGGAGCCCACTACCCGATCCTCGGACGCGTTGATGGGCAGCTCGACCACCCGCATCTGGCGGCGGACCGATCCCAACTTCTCGCCGGCGGCGAGTCGGGCTTGGCAGTCCAAGCAAAGGGCATCGCTGTTGGGCGCGCAGCCGTAGTGGCATCCCACCACCACGTCTAGCTCGGGCAGGAGCCTGGCCAAGGCGCGCACGGCGGTCGACTTGGCGGTCCCTTTCTCGCCCCGGATCAGGACACCCCCGATAGCCGGGTTGACGGCGTTGAGCTCCAGGGCCAGCCGCATCTGGTCCTGACCCACCAAAGCCGTGAACGGATAGACAGTGCGAAGTTCAGCCACGAGGCGATTGTCTCAGAGGCCGGGCGGCCCTCCCCTCAGGCCTGCTGGCGCAGAGCTTCAGCGACGGGCCGCAGGATCGCTCCCTCAGAGAGGTCGAAGAGACCAAAGTAGGCCGCGCCCATTCTCTCGGCTAGATCGACGCAAGCGTTGAAGTTGTAGCCGGCGAAGCGAGGAGATCCGGGCCTCGCCTGATCCGGCGTCAGCGGCTGGTGCAGGAGGTGGTCCCGCGAGGAGTCGATCACCAAGGCCCGGATGCCGTCCCGGCGAATCTGGTCCGCTATCCGCTGGGCCTCCAGCAATGGCTCCTCGCCGCCGAAACTGATGTTGCCTCGACCGTCGCTGATCAGCACCAACAGTGGCAGCACGTCGGGGTCGCGGCGCCGCTCTCCCATGATCAGGCTCAGCGCCGCTACCAGCCCGTGGGTCAAAGGGGTGGTGCCGCCCACGGCAATGCGAGACAAGTGGCGCTCGGCCAGGTCGACGCTGGCGGTAGGACGCAAGACCACCTGCGCCTTCCGCCCCGAGAAGGAAATCAACGCCACCCGGTCGCGGCGCACATAGGCATCCTTCAGCAGCGCCAGGATCGCGCTCCGAGTGGCGTCCATCCGCTGCTCGGCATCCATGCTGGCTGAGGCGTCCACCACGAAGACGATGAGATTGCCGATCCGGCGTTCGCGCACCTTCTGACGCAGATCCTGTGGCTCCAGTTGCAGCTTGCGATCCGAAGCTGAGGAGTGGGCACGCCTCGCCACCTGGTGCGGCGCCGCCGCCCGCAGCGTTGCGTCCAGGGCCAGGTCGGTCGGGTGCTCGACCTCGCGAGCTCCGACGTAACGCCCGCGGCGATCACGCGAGCTGGTCTGGCTCCGGCGACCACTCCCGCGCCGACGCAGCCGCTCTCGGGGCAGCTGGATCCGCCCCACCGCGAACCCCTCCTCGACCTCGATCGGTTCGGTGGCCACTGGCCCAGGCCGAGCCTCGGCGCTGGTGCCCGTGTCTCCAGCTGCCTCACCTTCGCCCTGGGGGGAGCCGGGGCCCTCCGCATCTTCCTCATCGGTGGTCTCGGCCGCGGTCGCTGACGTCTGTCGATTAGGGTCCGGCACCGCGGCTTCAGACGGGGTCTGGAGCATCTGGGGGGGCGCTTCGGTGATCCCCAGAGGGGCCTCTTCGAGGCTGCTGCCCAGAGAGCGCCGACGATGAACCAAGGCCAGCTCCGCGACCTCAGTCAGATCCCTCAGGCCAACCACCAGATCCTCGGGGTCGGGCGTCGGCTCTTCGGCCGCCTCTAGCGCCCGATGGGCCTGAGCAGCGCGGACCAAGACCAGGTCGGAGCGATGTCCGATGGCCTGCTGATCGACGCTCATCGCCGCCGCCACTCGGATCACCAGCTCCGGGGTGATGATCTGGCTGAGCAAGGCCTGGGCCCGGAGCAGGCGCTCGGCCAGTCGGCGGTCCTCGGCGACCAGGCTGGCGCTGGTCTCCTCGCGCCGCATCACCTCGACCCGGTCCTCGAGCGCCATCAGACCAGCGACCTCGACGCAGACTCCGAATCGGTCCAGCAGTTGCGGGCGGAGGTCGCCTTCCTCGGGGTTCATAGTTCCCACCAGGACGAAGCGCGATGGGTGCGAGATCGAGATCTCCTCACGCTCCACCACGTTCACGCCTCCCGCGGCAGCGTCCAGGAGTACATCTACCAGGTGATGGTCAAGCAGGTTGACCTCGTCCACGTAGAGGATCTGGCGATTGGCCTCCGCCAGCAGACCCGGCTGGAAGGCTCGCCTGCCCTCGCTCAGCGCCAGCTCCATGTCGATCGACCCCACGATCCGGTCCTCGGAGGCGCCGAGAGGCAGCTCCACCACTCTGGTCGGTCGGACTACGGTCGGCAGGACCTCGCCCCGGGCGAGCCGGGAGGCGCAAACCTGGCACTGCTCCGGCCCGCTCGGTGCGCAGTGGTAGGGGCAGTCCGCCACCTGCTCCTGGGTCGGCAGGATCGCCGCCAACGCTCGGACCAGGGTCGACTTGGCGGTGCCTCTCTCGCCCCGGATCAGGACCCCACCGATGTTGGGTTCGACCACTGCCAGCAGCAGAGCCAGCTTCATGCGGTCCTGGCCCACCACGAGGCTGAAGCTCAGGGGCGGGGAAAGCTCGGAGCGGGCCGGCATCCCGCCCCCATGAACGGACACCAGCTAGCCGGGACCAGTCCGATGGTCCTTCACAGGACCAACTCCTGGCGAGCAGCTGCCTGCGCCTCGCCGATCTCGTGAGCCATGCTCGATATGGTAGGTCCCAACGTCTGACCGATCCCGGGACAGCCTGGCGATCGGCGAGAGGAGTTGCATGAACGTCGCTGATCTCGACAGAGTGGGGCTCATCGGGGGTACGGGGCCTCTGGGGCGGGGCCTGGCGGCCAGGTTGGCCGCTGCCGGCCTGGCGGTGCGACTGGGGT
>JBAUWA010000035.1:0-17921 GCA_049583555.1 Candidatus Dormiibacterota bacterium
CAACACCCCCGGGGAGGCGCATGGGCTGCAGCGGCTCTACGGAGCCCGGCCCGGACAGGTCGTGGTCGCCCCTCCGGGGGTGGACCTGGTGCGATTCCAGCCCCGGGACGCGGAACGGCTTCGGCGCAAGCTGAAGCTGGTAGGTCGCCGGGTGGTGCTGTTCGCCGGGCGACTTGAGCCGCTGAAGGGACCGGACACGCTCCTGGATGCCTTCGCTGTCCTGTTGCAGAGAGAGGACGTCAACGAGCCGGTGCAGCTGCTCTTCGTCGGCGACGTCAGCAGTGACGGCGCTCAGGTGGACCAGCGGGGCGAGTTGGAGGAGCGCAGCCGGGCCCTCGGTGTCCGGGATCAGGTCTGCTTCCTCGGCGCACAACCGCAGGACCGGCTGGCGCTCCTCTACTGCCTGGCCGACGTGGTGGTCATGCCCTCCCATTCCGAGTCCTTCGGGTTGGTGGCGCTTGAGGCCCAGGCCTGCGGCACCCCGGTGATCGCGGCGTCGGTTGGAGGGCTGCGAGATGTGGTGGCTGACGGCAGGACCGGGTATCTGGTCGAGGGCCGCGACCCAACCGACTACGCCGAGGCCATCGCCAAGGTCATCTCGCAATCCCCGGAGGCGCAGGCTCCCATGCGCCGGGCGGCCCTGAGGCGGGCCCGCAACTTCACCTGGGACCGAACTGTCGACCGGCTGCTGCCCGAGTACGGCCTACCGGAGGGACTGGGCGACCTCGCCGACCGCCAGGCCTGAGGGACAGCTACCGGTCCCGTTCAGCCAGCCCACACCCCGATTGCCAGCAGGATGGAGCTGGCGGCCAGCAACAATTCCATCTGGCGCACGGCCCGCCGCCTGGCGGTGGAATCCGGCGAGTTTGAGTTCCGAATCGGGCCTTCCGCCAGCGGCGCTGCCACCCAGGGCAGGAAGCACTCCGCCCCTCCGAGTCCAGGGATCGTGATCAGGAGTGGAACCACAAGCGCCACTGTCAGAAGCCCCAGCACGAGCGCTCGGGCCCGACTCGCGCCTAGACGGACCGCGGCGGTAACCCGGGCAAGATGAAGGTCCGCTGGCAGATCGCGGAGGTTGATGAGCAGGAGCAGAGCTGCCGCCAGGGAGGCAGGGAGGAGCATGGCCAGCCCCCCGATCAGCGGCAAACGGCCAAGCTCCACCCAGACGGTGCCCCAGCCGGCGAGGAGCTCTGCCACCACCAGCGCGGCCAGCTCCTGGAGGCCGCGGACGCCGGGCGACGCCTGCCTTCGGACCAGAATCAGCAGGGACGCGCTGGCGACAGTTGCCACCGCCAGAAGCCACCAGGCGCTGGCGAGTGAGAGCCAGACGCCGATCACCGCAGCCGCTCCCAGCCAAGCGACGGCGGACAGTGGCATGCCGACTGCTGACCGTAGAGGGCGCGCGCTGGGACGGCTCACGAGTTCCCGAAGGCCGAAGGCTAGGGCCACGGCCACAGCCACCGTGCCCAGGCTCTTGGCCACGCTCGCGGAATGCAGATGAGCGGCCACCCCAATTCCAACCAGCACGGGCGGGAGCGAGATCGCGAGAAGAGCCGCCTCCGCGTCCCATCCAGGTAGCCTTGCCAGCAACCCTTGCAAACGGGACCTGCTAGCGGACGCGATCCACCCTCATCGTGGAGAGAGGTTAGCGGGGTGCAATCCGTAGGCGCTTCGGCCAGCTAGCCCAGCTGCTGGTCAGCCGCCAACAAAGCTAGGTGGCCCGGCATCTAGGGGTAGCTTGGCGCTAAAGCCGGTGAGGGTCACGACCCCGGTGCCGTCGTCGTTAGCGAGGTAGACCTGTACCCGCCCCGCCACTTCGAGGGTGAAGGAAATCTGGCGTCCCACGGCGTTGGCGGCGGCGGAGAGGGGGAACTGGCCGGCCTTGCTCCCGACGATCACGGTCGTGGTCCCGGTCGTGGTTGAAACGGCCGCCAGAGCGCCATCCGACTCGCGCACCAGGATGGTGTCTAGGTCCAGGAAGGCCAGGGGCTGACCGGCCTGGTCGGCAACCAGGCCAAGCGGGGAGCCGGCGTCAAGTGGTCGGTAGATCCAGAGCGCTGGAAGGCTGCTGTTGCCGACGCCGAAGGCGAGGCTGCTGCCATCTGGGCTCCAGACCGGGTCATTCTCGGCGGCAACCGCCGAGCTCGAAGTCGGCAGAAAGGTGATCGCTTTCAGCGCCGGGCTCAGTAGAGCCACCCGGGTCGGATCGGCCGTGGGCACAGCGACCGCGGCCACCACTTGGCCGTCCGGCATCCAGTTGAGCGGCCCCCGCATCTGGGGGGACGTGGCGAGAGTCAGCGAGGTGGAGTTGGCGACCGTGTACAGGCGCAGGATTCCTCCCACCACGAAGGCCAGCTGCTGGCCATCGGGGCTCCAGGCCGCGCTGCTGCTTCCGGTGCTGCCCAGCACCGTGCTGCTCTTGCCGGTGCTGAGGTCGATCACCTCGATCGGTTGGTTCCCCGCCAACTCAACCGCAAGCCGATCCCCGTCCGGAGATGGCCAGGTATACAGGTAGTGCTGGCCGGAGGGCGCGGTGGCGAGCACGCGGAGCGCCGGCGGATCTCCCGGGAGCTGGGGGGAAGACGCGGCCAGGACCTCGGTGTAGTCGCTCGACGAAGGCCCAGCCGGGAAGACCACCGTCGAAGTGCTGCCGAGGTGGCCGACCACGAAGTGAACGACCGCCGGGCGCTGGAGTTGGTTGCCGTCGACATCGAGCGCCGACTTGGCGATCGCCAACTTGTAACTGACCCCCGGCTGCAGTGGTAGGTTGGGTTCCAGCAGGAAACGGCCTGGTACTGAGGAGCTTTCCTGCAGCTGGTAGCCGCCCACCGGGGCCGGGGTGAGGGCGACCGCCTTCTTGACCGCCTCTGGATTCATGTCGCGGCTGAAGTTGATCGAGATCGCCTGATCCGGCCCCAACGTGCCTCCATTACCGGGGGACGTCGCCGACACTTGGGGCCCGCCCTCAGTCGAGAACTCCCACGAGTGCGAGAGAGTGTTGACGGCACCGTTGGCAGCTTCGATCCCTCCCAGCAGCGCCGCCCGGTAGGTCGTGATCACGGCCCAGGGGTGGTGGGGATGCACCAGCCGCATCACCCGACCTTCGGTCCAGGCGAAGTGACACCCGGTCTTGAGCCCTTTGGCTGCCCGGCTGATCCGACAGTCGGGGGGACGATGGTCCTTGCGGGTGCGGAGGTAGAGCCGGTCTTCGACCGACTTCTCGTTCATCGCCATGTTGAAGGTGATCACCAGTGGATCGCTGGTGTGAACCGCCCCCTGACTCGGAGCAGGTGAGACGTCGGTTATCTGGGGCGGGTTGAGGGGGCCACAGCCAGCCAGGCTCGACCCGGCGAGTCCCACCAGCACCATGCCGAGGAGGCCGACTAGCCGTCTGGGACCGGTCGTTCCCGACAGCATGCCGCGAAGGGTCAGCCGATCTCCGCGAGCTCGATCACAGGCGCTGGACCAGCGGGAGCGGCGACCACATCGATGCGGGCATCGCGCTCGGCGCAACTCGCCGACGCCACTCCGGTGCCCTCAGTCAATTCCGGGGTGGCCGAGCTGTAGTTGCCCTTGGGGCGTCCCTCGGCGAGGAGGACCACCGATACCAGATCCGGGCCGGTGGTTACCAAAATGCCGCCCGAGAGCGGCTGCTCCTCGACGAACTCGACCAAGGCGTCGAAGTCGACGATACGAGATGGGAGTTGCAGGAAAACGGTGTTGGCCACGATCAGACCGCTGACGGAGCCGACCAGGTCGGCGGGGAGCTCGATCGCATCGATGAGTCCTTCGCCGGCGGCAACTCCGCGCATGATTTCCTGCAGGGCGGTCTTGCTGCGCCGATAGGAACCTCCCACCCTCTGCTGAGCCTGGAGGATCGCACCTTCTCGGAAGAGGATGTGGCCGATGTTGCGCTCGTCCTTCTCTCCCCGGATGCTGACGTACCCCGAGAAACCGTCCTGGCTGAGGGTCTTGAGGAGCATGGGGAAGTTCAGGAAGCTGGCCTTGAGGCCACTGTGCAGAGAGGAGCCTGCCGGCATCGGGATCACCAGCGAGAGCTGGGTCCGGGTGGCTCCTGCCACCGGCCGGGAAGACTGGTCTGAATCAGCTGCCTCGGGTATCGCCGGTGCGGGAATTGCAGTACCAGGAGCGCTTCCGGAGCCCGACTTGCGGCCCGCGGGCCAGACCGGCGGCGTGGTTGAGGCCCTGCTGCTGGGGCTGGTAGCCGGTGTTGGCGTGGATGCGGGCTGCGCAGCCTTGGCGAAGGCCCGGGCTGGGGCTACCGAAGGGGGCGCCGGGGTCTGGAAGGTGGGGATGTCCGCTGGCTCGCCCACCTCGGCCTCGATCTCGCCAGTCCCCACGGAATCCAGCCAGTCCTCCTCATCGGATGACAGCTCATCCTCGGCGCCGTCGCCGGCGGAGCTCACGGCTGCAGCAGCGACCGTTACTTTGATTTCGGCCGGGGAGCTCACGCCGGAGCCTTCTGGCCCCTTCCGCCAGAGGGTGAGAAGGTCCTCGGTGGAGCTGTTGATGGTCTCCTCGGGCGGAAGCTTGGCCCGCGGATTGAAGTTGTACTCGCCGTCCTGCCAGCTCAGGGCGTCGATCACCGCCGGTTCACCCTCCGACCCACTCCCCACCGCGTGAAAGAGGTGGCCGAAGAGGAAGTGGAGGTCGACTTTGTTACCGTTGCTGGCAAGCGACAGGGTCCCGGTCGCCCGCTCCTGCTGCATGGTCTGGAGCAGTTCGGCGACGGTGGTCGGCCCGAGGCTGCCCTGATTTTGCATTCTGCCGAGTAGCTCCCATAGGGCGTACCGAACCCAATCCGGATCCGCCCTTACCGCGTGCGATCGGCGCGATACTAGCACAGGCCGACTTCAGAATTGGGCCGGCCGAGGTCGCTCCGGTCGACCCGTCTGCCAGAATGCCCCGGTGATGGCGCCGACGCGGTCGGGGGCGGAGGAGTGGGATGCCCGCCTCGGCGACTGGCCGGCTGCCAACCTGCTGCAGTCGTACGCCTGGGGCGAGGTGCAGGCGAGGGCTGGCTGGGAGACGCAGCGGCTGGAGGTCGCGACCGCCCACGGGACCCTGCCGGTCTCAGTCCAGGTTGGGACCACGGGTCTGCCCGGGTTCTCCAGGCTCTACGTCCCCCGGGGTCCTGTCTGCGCACCCGACGACCTCGCCGCCTTCCTGGTGGTCGAGGAGGCCCTTCTGGAGCTGGGTCGAGATCGGCGAGCCCTGGCGGTGGAGGTGGAGACGCCCTGGCCCGAGGAAGCGGTGCCGGTAGGCCATCCCTGGCTGAAGTGGACGCCCTCGCTGGCGCGGCAACCGCTGGCCACGGTGGTGGTCGATCTCGAGCCGGCCCCGGAGGCGATCCTGGCCAGCTTCCACGCCAAGGCTCGTTACAACGTCAAGCTGGCCGAGCGCCGGGGAGTCCTGATCAACGAGGACGCAGGCCTGGCCGACCTGATCGCCTGCATCCAGGCCACCGAGCAGAGACAGCGGATCCATCTCCCCAGTCCCGAACATCTAGCCGTGGTATGCGAGCAACTCGGCAAGGGAGCCCGCATTCTCGCCGCCGAGGTCGAGGGCGAGGTCGTCGCCGCCATCCTGACCGCCTCCTTTGGTACAGATGCGATCTACCTCTACGGTGGGGCCACGGGGAAGCATCGAGAGCGGATGCCCAACCAGCTGCTGCAGTGGCGGGCCATGCTGCGAGCCCGGCAGGAGAACTGTCGTGCCTACGATCTTTGGGGGATCCCGGAGACCGATGATCCCCGCCACCCCTGGCGCGGGCTGGCGCAATTCAAGCTCGGGTTCGGCGGCCGGCGGATCCGTTTCGCGGGATCGCGGTTTAGGCAGCTTCGTCCCGGTGGCGCCACCATTTTGAAGTTGACTGACTCTGCTCGCCACAAAGCTCGGACTCGAGGGAGGAGATGAAGCGAGAAAGCGGCGATGAGGGTCGCGAGAACGGAGAGAGCTATTTCCCGACCTATGAAGAGCTGGCGGCCGAGCTCCTGGAGGGACTGGAGCGGTGTTCCCTGGTGGTCCACGAAGTTGGCCATGAGGTCGAGCCCAGCAGCGGCGAGCGCACCTTCCACGCCACCGTTCGCCTTGCGACGAGCGAACCGCCACATCGGTATGCCGCCTCGCTGCACTTCCACTGGGACGCTCTGCTCACCTACGTTGGCACCTACGGACCCGGCAGCGACTGCGAGCTGTATCACGACGAGGATGAGGTCTGCACCCATAGGCAGAATCTCCCTCGGCCCTTCGCCGAGCTGGTGGCGGAGTACGACCTTGGCGACGGCGGCTACGAGCTCCGAGAACTGACAGAGCTCTCCGGTTGGATCGCAACAGTGGAAGGCCTGCTGGGGCGGGCCGTCCCGGACCAGGAGGGCCGGACAGTCAGGGTGGGGTTGTCAGTGCGCGAGGGCGGTTTCAGGGTTGATCGTTTCCACGCCGAGCAGGCTTGGTACTTGGACCTCGTCGAGCCGCCCGACCTGAATCCCGTATGTCAGATCATTGCCAACACCCTCAAGGCCACTCCGGCGCTGGCTGATCGGCTGCCGCTCTAGCTGTCCCCCGTTGGGAACGCCCAACTGCCCGTGAGGCGCTGCCGGGCCAACTCCATGATCGTCAGTCCCTGTTCGGGTGCGATCCACTCAGGGACCAGCAGTGCTGTCCCCCGGAGCAGGTAGGGGCGGGTAAGAAGCTCCAGGTGAGGGACCCGCAGATCCGGAGTGTCCCAGCGCTCGTCCTCGATCAGGATCACGTCAACATCGAGAGTCCGGGGACCTCGGTCGATGCCCCTGCGCCGCCCTGCCCGAGCCTCCGCCCCCAGGGCCAGCTCCAGCCAGTCAGGCCCGCTCCGAGGACCGCGCAGCAGCACCACCTGGTTGAGGAAGTCGGGCTGAGCTGGGCCGTCGATCGGGGCGGTGTTCCAGCGAGGCCCGGCGGCCAGTATCTCGGTCCCCTGCTCTTGGAACTCGGTCAGAGCCAGGTCGAGAAACGACCCTCGGGAAGGCTGATTACTTCCCAGCGCCAGGACTGCCCGACGCGCTCGCGGAGCTGGCGCCATCGGCTCAGGCGGGAGGCCGGCGAGCCAGGGCGTCGAGTACCCGGGTCACGTCCCGGATCTCGGCGACGTCGTGAACCCGGACGATGTCAGCTCCAGCGGTGATGGACCAAGCGACGGTGGCCGCGGTGCCCAGGAGCCGACCTGCCACCGGTCGCTCGTCGAGAAGCCAACCGATCAAGGACTTGCGGGAGGTGCCGACCATGATGGGACACCCCAAGGTCCTCAGCTCGCAGAGCCGGCGCAGGACCTGGTAGTTCTGGGCGGGAACCTTGCCAAAGCCGATGCCTGGGTCCAGGACCACTCGATCGCGGGGAATACCCGCCACCTCCGCCAGGCGAAGCGACTGCCGGAGCCCGGCCAGCAGATCACGCATCAGATCCAGGTATTCCGAGCCGATGTGGTTGTGCATGCAGATCACCGGTACCTTCGCTTCGGCGACGACCGAGGCCATGTCCGGGTCGCGGCGGAGCCCCCAGATGTCGTTGACCCCATGGGCTCCGGCGCCTAGAGCCGCGCTGGCCACCTCAGCCTTGCTGGTGTCCACGAAGATCGGGACGGGCACCTCGGTCACGATCAGCTCCAAGGCGGGCAGGACCCGGCTCAGCTCTTCGTCAGCTGAGACCGGCTGATGTCCCGGACGGGTGCTCTCCCCCCCAATGTCGATGGCGTCGGCTCCCTCCGCCACCAGGCGCAGAGCCCTTGCCACGGCAGCTTCGGCGCTGCTTCCGACCCCATCCCCACTGAAGGAATCCGGAGTTACGTTGAGCACTCCCAGCAGGTAGGTCCGTTCGCCGAACTCCCAGACCGTCTCGCCCACTCGAAGCGCCGGCGCCGGGGAGATAAGCCGCTCTAGTACCTCTCGGATCACGGTGAGCGATTCCAAGTCCTGGCTCCCCGATGAGGCCTCCCCCACCTTGCCCAGGAGATCGGCCAGCTTGCCTTCCAGCAGAATCGAACCAGCCTCACCCGAGCTCACCGCAGCTGGTGCCAGTGCCGCCAGGGTGGCGTGCAGGTGAGCACTGTTGGCGCCAGCTTCGATGCTGAGGCAGATCTGGCTGCCGCCACTAAGAGTTGACAGTTCGGGATAGGGCGTGGTGAGGTGGACGAGCGTTCCCCGATCGCGGTCCTCCGACATGGCTGCCAGTTTGCCGCAGCTTCTGGCCGATGAGAGGGGCGGAGCCTAGAATCAGCGTGCCATGGCAGAGGGTTTGCGGGGACCCAGCTTGAACGTCGCCATCGTGGGCCACAGCCACGACGGCAAGACCACGCTGGCGGAGTCGCTGCTCTTCGCTGCCGGAGCTTCTCCGCGTCTGGGCTCGACCGATCAGGGAACTGCTCTGCTGGACTACGAGCCCGAAGAGCAGCGCCGGCACATCTCGGTCCAGCTGGGCATCGCCTGCCTGAAGTGGAAGGAGCTCCCCCTGGCGCTCCTGGACACCCCTGGATTCCAGGACTTCGAGGGCGAGGTTCTGGAGGCGCTATCGGTCGCCGACGCCGCCGTTCTGGTGGTCGGTGCCAACTCAGGGGGCCAGCTCCCGGTGGGCGCGGAGAGTGGCTGGGACCAGCTGGCGACCCGCCAGCTGCCCCGGCTGATAGTCGTCACCAAGCTGGACAAGGAGCATGCCGACTTCGATGCGACTTACGCCAGCCTGCAACGGCAGTTCACGCCCAAACCGATTGCGCTGCAGATCCCGATCGGGTCCGAGCACTCCTTCAAGGGGGCGGTGGACCTGCTCACCGGGAGGGCGGTTCTGTTCGAGCCTCAGGGTGGCTACAGCGACGCCGACTGTCCGCCGGATCTGGCCGAGCAGGCCAAGCAACGGCGCCAGGAGCTGGTGGAGGCGGTCGCCGAGACGGATGACGCGCTCCTGGAGCGCTACCTGGACGGCCAGGAGCCGTCCGACGAGCAGATCAAGGCGGCCTTGAGCGCCGCCACCTTGGAGAGCAAGCTGGCCCCTGTGCTGGTCGCGGCTCCGGCGCAGGGCCTGGGAGCGAGGCCGGTGCTGGAGGCGCTGGCGAGCTGCCTACTCCCGGCAGTGGCGACCGCCGGAGAGCAGAACGGCGCACCCTCTCTGTTCTTCTTCAAGACGGTCGCCGATCCATTCGGCAAGATCTCCTACTTCCGGGTACTGAGCGGAACCCTCAAAGGTGACGCCCACCTGTTCAACTCCCGCACCGGGGAGGCGGAGCGAATCGCCCGGCCGCTGCGACCCAAGGGCAAGACCCTGGAGCCGGTCGACCAGCTGGTCGCAGGGGAGATCGGCGCCGCCACCAAGCTGGTCCATGTCGGCACCGGTGACACCCTGGGGCCCAAGGGCACCGAGGCCTTTCCTCAATTCGAATTCCCGCCGACCTCATACACGATGGCCATCCGACCCAAGGCCAAGGGCGACGAAGAGAAGATCCACGCCGGCCTCAACCACATCCTGGAGGAGGACCCCACCCTGAGGATCGAGCGTGAGCCCGGCACGCACGAGACCCTGCTGCACGGGCTCGGCGACGTTCACCTGGACGTAACCCTGGAGAAGCTGCGGCGCAAATACCAAGTGGAGGCGGTCCTGGCCGTCCCCCACGTCCCGTACCAGGAGGCCATCCGGGGGACCGCTCGCCAGCAGCACAAATACAAGAAGCAGTCCGGCGGCGCCGGCCTCTACGGCGACTGCACCATTGAGATCGAACCGCTGCCCCGGGGCGAGGGCTTCGTGTGGGAGGACAAGATCTTCGGCGGGGCTATCCCCCAGCAGTTCCGGCTCTCGGTCGAGAAAGGGGTCCGCCAGACCCTGGAGCAGGGAGTGCTGGCCGGCTACCCCATCGTCGACGTCAAGGTCCGACTCGTCGACGGCTCCACTCACGCCGTTGACGGCAAGGACATCGCCTTCCAGCTAGCTGGCGCCATGGCCATGCGCGAGGCGGTTGACAAGGCGGGCGCCTACCTTCTGGAGCCGGTGATGGAGGTCGTGGTAATCGTCCCGGCCGTCAACATGGGCGACGTCATCGGACACCTCAACGCCAGGCGGGGCCGGATCGGGGGGATGTCTCCGATGGGCGCCGGGCTGGAGCAAGTCTCGGCCAAGGTGCCGCTGGCAGAGATGTATCAGTTCCCCATCGAGCTGCGCGCCGCCACCCAGGGTCGCGGCCGTTACACCATGAGCTTCGACCACTACGAGGAGGTCCCGCCCCAGGTAGCCCAACCGATCGTGGCCGCTCGTCAGCAGCAGCTCCATAACCGAGAGGCCGCCAGCGCCTGAGGTTTGGGTGTGCCTAGGCCAGGTATAGTTGCATAAGCAATCACTTGAGCGGGATGTGGCCCGTTCCCCTAGGAGAACCTGATGCCGGCTATCACTGCGGAAAACCCCCTGGCGCTTCCCCGAGTGCCCCTGCTTGACCCGGCCCTCACTCTCCAGCGGCCGGTGGTCTCGATCACCTCAGCCCCGAGTGCTCTCGAGGGCGAAGGCTTCCCGGTGCGGCGTGCCTTCGCAGGCGTCAGCAAGGCCGAGCTCGACCCGTTTGTGCACATGGACCAGATGGGCGAGGTCGACTATGCGCCGGGCGAACCCAAGGGCACCCCTTGGCATCCACACCGCGGGTTCGAGACCGTCACCTACATGATCGACGGGACCTTCCAGCATCAGGACTCCAACGGCGGTGGTGGGCTGATTACCAACGGAGACACCCAGTGGATGACCGCCGGCTCGGGGATCCTCCACATTGAGACGCCGCCGGAGAAGCTGGTGATCTCGGGCGGCCTCTTCCACGGGATCCAGCTATGGGTCAACCTGCCCGCCGCTACGAAGTGGGCGTCCCCGCGCTACCAGGACATTCGAGCCGGCAAGGTGACACTGCTCTCCTCCCCGGACGGCGGCACCCTGGTGCGGATCATCGCCGGCGATGTTGCCGGCCATTCCGGGCCTGGCATCACCCACACCCCGATCGCGCTGGTCCACGCAACTCTCAGCCCGGGAGCGCAACTGGTACTGCCCTGGCGGCCCGACTTCAATGCTCTGGTGTACGGCCTGGCCGGAGCTGGGTTGGCGGGGCCGGCTGGGGCCAGGTTCGCCATGGGTCAGTTGGTCGTGTTCGGGAACGGAGAGGCGATCACGGTCAGCGCCGACCTCGAGCAGGAAAGTCGCAGCCCAGCTCTCGATATCCTCATTCTTGGCGGCCAGCCCATTCGCGAGCCGGTGGCGCAGTACGGCCCCTTCGTGATGAACACCGAAGCCGAACTGAGGCAAGCGTTCGATGATTACCGCGCCGGCAGGCTCGGGGTCATCCCCGCGGACCAGTTGGACGCTCCCGCTCGAGCCTAGCCCGCCAGGAAGCTGAGCCGGACGCGGCGCTGGTTGTTGTCTCGATTGGTGTCGATCAGGGCCAGGCTTTGCCACGTACCCAGGGCAGGCACGCCCTCCAACACCGGCATGGTCAGCGAGCTACCCAGGAGCGCCGGAAGCAGGTGGTCGGCGCCGTGGCCCGGACGGCCATGCCTATGCCGGTAGTCACCGTCCGGCGGTAGAGCCTGCTGCAACCACCGGAGGAGGTCGAGGTCGCTGCCGGCATTCAGCTCGATCAGGACCAGGGCCGCGGTCGCGTGGGGCACGAACGCCTGCAGCAGACCGTCTCCTTTGCCAGCGCAAAAGCGTCGCAGCTGATCGGTGAGGTCGACGACTTGCTGGCCCTCGGTGTTGACCCGCAGCTCCTCCGAGATCACTCCCTTGGCAACCGAGTTAGGAGTTTCATCTGCGACCTCGGCTGTCCGGCTCTGCAGCCACCAACTCTAAAGCTCCCGCGAGGGCCAGACCGGCCAGGGTCTTGGCGTCTCGGAGGTGGCCGCGAAACACCAGCTCAGCCAGCTCTGACCGGCTGAAGGAGCGGGTCTCCAACACCTCGTCAGGATCCGGGTGGACGGCGTCCTCAGCCCTGGTGAGACCGGTCGCCCGGAAGTACCAGAGAAGTTCGGTGCTGTAGCCGGGCGCCAGGAAGGTGGCGCCCACGCCCAGCCAGGACTCGGCCGCGTAGCCGGTCTCCTCGGCGAGCTCACGCCGGGCGGTCTCAAGGGGAGACTCGCCGACTTCGCGGCCACCGGCGGGGATCTCCCACAGGCTCTCCTTTGCGGGGTGGCGATACTGGCGGACCAGCAGCACCGATCCGTCCTCGGCGACGGCCACCACCCCGACCCCACCTGGATGGTGAACCACCTCCCGCTCAGCCTCCACACCGGAGTCCAACCGAACCCGGTCCACCGTAATGCGGAGCAGCCTCCCGGAGAACCGCTCCTGGCTAACGAGCAACACTTCTGGGGTCTGGTCGGAACCGCTCATCCGTACCTGAGGATAGGCGAACTGCAGCGTGCGTATGATGGCGCCCATGTCGCTGGGAGCCGCCTACAGCAACCCCTACGAAGTGACTGCGCTGCAGATCGCCGCTGCCAGGGCCCAGCTGACATTTCGGTCCCGGCATCGGCGCTCCCCGCAACAGCGCTTGGAGGCGTCCGACCAGCTGCTGGAGCATGTCGAGCATTGCCGGCTGCAGTCGCTGCCGACAGTCGCCGAAGAGGTCTTCGGGCAGGTGGCGGCGCTGGCGATATCGGTAGATCCCGGGCTGCGGCTGGCGCTGGGTGGCAACCGCGACCCCGATCATGTGGGGGAGATCCTGTTTTTGGTTCAGGGACGCCTGATGCGCGCGGTGCAGGATGAACGCGGGCGGGGACTTGCCCCAGTCATCCCCCTCTTCCCCTCCGTCTAAGGAGGCCAGCGACCGTTCCGGCGGGGCGTGGGGCATCACCGCCACCGGCAGCCTGGGCTTCGACGACCTGACCACACCGGCCGGACGACGGCCCCAGGTGGCTGGGGGGTCCGCTCTCTACTTCTCCTTGATCGCCGCTCGCTTCACCGCCGTTCGAGTAGCGGCGGTGGTGGGCTCCGACGGCAACTCTCTGTTAGCCCTCCTCGACACTGCTGGTATTGACCGCTCGTCCGTCAGTCAGCTTTCGGGAGCCACTTACCGCTGGCGGGCGGAGCACCATCCCAGCCAGGGCATTCCCGTCCACGAGCAGCAGCAGTTGGGGGTCTACACGGACTGGCGCCCACAGCTCAGTCCGGCGGCACGTAGCAGCGAGATCCTCTTCTTGGGGTCGATGCACCCGGCGCGGCAGCTGGAGGTGTTGCAGCAATGTCGCGCGGCACGGCTGGTGGCACTAGACACAATGCGGGATTTCATCCTGAGCCATCGACAAGAATTGGAGCAGCTGCTGCGGGAAAGCGATTTGTTTTTCGTCAATGAGGCGGAGCTGCGGGCACTATTTCCTGCCGCCAAGATTGATCCTCTAGACATGGCTCGCGAGGCGCTCGAGCGCTGGAATCTTCAGCAGGTGATACTCAAGTTGGGCGCCCTAGGCGCGGCGACTGTTTCCGCGAACACCGTCCGACAGTTTCCACCCGCAGAAGGGCCCCCAGTCATGGATCCCACTGGTGCCGGCGATGCCTTGGCCGGCGGCGTTCTGGGTCGTCTCGCGCAATTGCGACGCAGCGACGTTGATGCCGTCGAAGACGCAATGTCCGATGGCAGCACGGCGGCGCGGCTGGCCATTTCGGAGTTCGGTGCCCGACGGTTGATACCTACCGGCGAGTGACGAGCATTGCCGTGCAATCATGCTCGCTCGCACATAGCAACCTCGGACGCTGTCTGGTGCTTTTATGCAAGGGAACGCGAGCGGCGTCCATCTCAGTGGCCGCTGGCAACCTGACCGATCTTGAGTCCAAGCACCAACACGGCCACTACTAGATAGCCGCGTAGCGCGTACATTCCGATGCGTTGGCCCTGGGACCAGACCGGGGGCTTCAGTGTCGCCAGCGGGGCCATGCGCCAGAACCTCCGGTCCCCGCCCACTGCGCGCAGTCGTTCGGTGTTGGTTGCCCGCTGCTTGCGCGATGACAGCGCCAGCCAAATCAGGCCAGCCGCGCCAACCGCGACCGCACCTGCCGTGAAGGGACCAAGCGGCAGAGCGGGGAAGACGGTGGTCACGGTCAGGATTACTGAGAGAAGCACGAGCACTCCGACGATCACGCTGGCGACCAGGTTCTGGCGAGTGGAATTTACCCACGGACCAAGCACCTCGTGATCGTTGCAGAGCAGCAAGAGAAAGACGATCGCTGAGGGCAGCAGCACACCGGCCAACACCTGCACCCCAGTGGTCATCAAACCGAGCGGGGCATTGGGGATGAGCACGACACTGGCGGCGAGGGCAATCAGCACGGCAAAGGTGAGGTAGAAGCCCTTCGCTTCGCGCGGGCTTCTGTGGAGGGAGTGGCGGAGACCAAAGACGTCGCCGAGGGCGTAGGAGGTCGCGAGCGTCACTGCTGATGCCCCAATCACCGACGCGTTCACCAGGATTACCGAGAAGATCGCACCCGACGCCGAACCCACGCGCGAGTTCAATCCGTGGGCAACTGTCAGAGCCGAGCCGAACTGCCCGGCTAGGTTGCTGTGTGAGAACGCAAATGCGGTTGCGATCATCAGCGCCGCTGCTCCTGACGTGGTCAGGACAGCACCAATCGAGGTGTCGGCTAGTTCGTACTTGAGCCACCGGGTGGTGATGCGCTTGTCGATAACGTTCGACTGCTGAAAGAAAAGCTGCCAAGGGGCGATGGTAGTGCCAACCACCGCGATCACGAACAGGACCGACGTGTTGTTGAATCCCCCCTTGACGCCGGGATGTGTGACGCCGGTCAGGATGGGCGCGGCCGAAGGATGCGACAACGCAGCCAAGGGAAACATCAGAAGGCTGGTGATGATGAACACGAACATGAAACGCTCCCAGAGCTGGAAGCTGCCGGTCGCCACCATGGCCAGAAGCCCGACCGCGACGATGGGGACCGATGCGAGAGGGGTTATTCCGAAATAGCGCAGGCCAAGGTTGACCCCGATGAACTCGGTCACCAGGGTGAGGAAGTTGAGAAGGAAGAGGTCGCCGACTGAAAAGGCCGCCCAAAACTTGCCGAACCGCTCCTTGATGAGGGTCGCGTGGCCCACGCCGGTCACCGCGCCAAGCCGCGCCACCATCTCCTGAGCGACGATCAGGGTGGGGATGAGCAGCACCAGAACCCAGAGGAGGCTGGGCCCGTAGTCTTGCCCCGCCTGGGCGTAGGTGGCGACTCCCCCGGCATCGTTGTCCCCGACCATCACCACCAGGCCCGGCCCCATGATCGCGGCAAGAGTCAGCAGCCGGCGGGACCAGGAAAGGGGTCGCTCACTGGCTCCGGCGGGAACTGTCCCGAAGGCGCCACGAATCTCGTCCTCCGGGTCGGGGTCCCGGACCGCGAACCCCGGTGGCGCAAGCGGGCGCTGCTCCTCTGCCATATCCGACCTCCTGGCGTGGTTGCGAGTACTCGACGTGGTGGGCGCACGCCGGGGAGGCCGCCGTGGGGTTACTAGGTGCTTACGGCGTGCGCGATCGAAGGCGGGCCAGGCGGTCTACTTGAACCGTCCATGCGCACCTCCATGCTCTGCTGATCGATGCCACCCCAGGTTTGCAGAAATGATTAGGGTGAGCATCGGGAACCGCGCCGCAGCGCCCGCTTATGCTACCAGCGTGAACTTGTGGGGAGGTCCATCGGGTCCCATGCTGCGCCGCTTCGACACCGAGTAGCGATGGCATCGTCTACGGGCGCGCCCACTCGGCCCCGCGCGCCCGCTCGGCCCCGGAAGCGCAGACGGCGTCTGCTGGCGACGCGGTCGGTTCAGGCGGCGCTGATTTCGCTGGCCCACCTACGATCCCTGTCGACCATTGACGAGGCGGGACGAGGCGCCGGTCGGCTGGTCGACGTGGTCGTTCGCTGGACCGGTAGCGAGCCATACCCACTGGTGACTGGAATCGTGCTCCAACTCGGGGATCGGCAGGTTTTTCAGCCGATCGCAAACGTTTTGCGCCTCGACGCCAGGGCAGTTGTAGTCCGCCAGTTCGAGTCTGACGCCGCTGGATTTCAACGTCGCGAGGGCGAACTTCGACTAGTTCAAGACGTTCTTGGCCGCCAGCTGCTTGACGTCGACGGGATAAAGGTGCTCCGTGCCGAAGACCTCTTCCTGGCTCCGGTCGCCGGCAAGCTGCGCTTGGTCGCGGTGGCCGGCGAAAACCGCCACTGGTGGGCACGGGTGCTCCCTGGCTCCACCGCGGACCGTCGGCGTCTGGTCGATTGGTCGGCGGTGCATCCTATCGGCGATCCTGGGTCGGAGCTGCGGTTGCAGGTCCCCAACGAGGGCCTGCAGCGGCTTCACCCGGGTGAACTCGCGGACGTGCTCGAAGAGCTGGACCAGCCCGCCCGCGACGAGTTGACGACAGCACTGGATCCGGCGGCGATCGCTGACGCCCTCGAGGAGATGGAGCCGGAACAGATTGAGGACATCCTTCGTGACGCTCCACCGGAGCGCGCTGCCCAGCTGGTTTCAGCGATGGAGCCGGATGAGGCCGTGGACGTCCTCAGGGACATGGAGCGGGTCGAGGCCGACGCGATCCTGGCCCATGTGGCGCCCGAAGTTGCACGACAACTCACGGAAATTCTGGGGTACCCGGAGACGATGGCCGGCGGGTTCATGACCACTGCCCTCGCTAAAGCCAAGACCAGCGCCACCGTCACGGAGGTGCGCCACGAACTAGCCGGGCAGAGGTCCCACAGTGCCGACATCGACTCGGTGGCGGTGGTCGATGAGAGTGGGCGGCTGGTCGCCGACCTGCCTCTGTTCGAACTGCTGGTTGCCGATGACAGCACCCCACTCAGCGACTTGGTCCCGGATTCGCGACCAGTGACCATCCATCCCGAGGCGTTCCTGGACGAAGTGGTGGAGCGACTCACCGAGGCCCGAGCCTCCTCGGTGGTGGTGGTCGGCACCGACGGCAAGCCGATCGGGCGGGTGCTCGCTGACGACGTGATCGATGCCCTCAAGGAGGGTGGGCTGAGACTCAAGCTGCCCTGGCTCTTCCACTGAGAGCGGCCGAGGCCCTGGGGTTCGCGGTGCCGCTCGATATCCTGGTTCGCAAATGGCCACCGACGAACTAAGCGACTTTGAGCGCGCCCTGGTCATCGTGGCCCACCCCGACGATGCTGAGTTCGGCGCCGCCGGCAGTGTCGCTCTCTGGGTGGAACGTGGCGTCGAGGTCAACTATGTGATCTGTACCGACGGCGCTTCCGGAGTTGCTGATCCGAGCATCAAGCTGACGGACTTGGTTGCCATCCGGGAGGCGGAGCAGCGGGAAGCAGCCGATGTCCTGGGGGTCAAGCAGATCGAGTTTCTGCGCCAACCGGATGGGCAGCTCCGCCCGACCGACGAGGTCCGGCGCCAGATCGTCGGGTTGATCCGCAAGTACCGTCCGGACCGGATTGTCTGCCAGAACGCGGTGCGCAATTACTCCAACCTCTACGGCAACCACCCCGACCATCTGGCTGCCGGTCAACTGGCCATTGAGGCTGTCTACCCCTACGCGCGTAACCCCTACGCCTACCCCGAGCTCCTGGCCGCCGGTCTTGAGCCCTTCTCGGTGCGCGAGGTGCTGGTGTCAGGCACCGAGAATCCAGACTTCGTGGTCGACGTCACCACCACCGTGGGCCGCAAACTCGCCGCCCTGGCGAGACACCGGAGCCAGCAGACCCCCGGCGAGGACATCTCGGAGCGAGTCCTGCAGCGGATGGCGACGATGGGCGAGCCGCACGGGATCGCCTACGCGGAGTCATTCCGGCGGCTCAAGTCAACCTAGATTGGGTGCAGGGCGCACCATCACCGTGCTCCACGGTGATGAGACCGGCGAGGAAGTGCTGCTCGAGGCACTGCGGATACTCGCGGTCCCGGCGTTGGCAGC
>JBAUWA010000036.1:0-3925 GCA_049583555.1 Candidatus Dormiibacterota bacterium
CTGGCTCGGGTCCTGCGTCCGGGTGGGCGGGCAGTGATCCTCGAGTTCAGCAAAGTCCAGCCGCTCTTACAGCCTGCCTACGGGTGGTACAGCCAGCATCTCATCCCGGTGATCGCCAGAGTCGTACTGGGTCGGGACAGCGCCTATCGCTATCTCACTGACTCGATCGCCGCCTTTGCTCCGCCAGAACTGGTGACGTCCTGGCTGATTCAGGCCGGGTTCAAGCCGGTCCACCAATATCGGATGACCGCTGGGGTGGTCGCCATCCATGTCGGTCGGCTCGGCGGTGGGCGGGTCAGGCTGGAGGGAGCAGAAGGCTAAGGGTCTCCGCCACCAGCGCGGGCCGTTCCGAGCCCTCCAGTTCGTAATTGATCTCGTAGGTGACCAGGACGCCCTGAGGGGGCCGATCGCGAACCTCAAGCACCTTGGCCCGCAGCCTCACCCGGCTGCCCGCCGGCACCGGGGTCAGGAAGCGAAGCCGGTTGAGTCCGTAGTTGATGCTGGTGGCGTGGTGGCGGACATGGTTGAGCTGGTCCAGCAGCATGGGAGTGAGAGAGAGGGTCAGGTAACCGTGGCCGATGGTGCCGTGGAACTCGCTTACGGCCGCCCTCTCAGGGTCGACGTGGATCCACTGGTGGTCGCCGGTTACCTCGGCGAAGGCGTCGATCCTGGCCTGGTCGAGCTCCACCCAGTCGCTGGGACCCAGGGTCGACCCCACAGCCTGGCGGAGATCGTCGATGCTCTCGGGCGGCAATGTCATCTCCACTTCGGTAGGGTACAGTGGGCCGTCAGGCCGGCGGCCGGGCATGCAATCCTGGAGCAGAGAAGTCCGCGTGATTCGCACGTTGGTGGTGGCGGGGGGCCGGCAGGCAGAGGACCTGGCGCCGTGGCTGGAGTACATGGACCGGACCGGCGTCATCAGCGCCGAGGTGACCGCGGACGTCTCGGCACTGAGCCGACCTGACGGGTACGACGTGATTGTCGCCCACCCTCCTGAGGGTGAGCTGCATCCGGCGGCAGAGGCCGGGCTCTGTAACTTCGTGCGTCGCGGTGGGGGCTTTTTGGGCCTGCACTGCACCAATGCCACCTGGGCCTCGGCCCACGACTACCTGGACCTGGTGGGGGGCAGCCCCGAGGGCCGTCTTCCCCGGAGTGAGATCGTGAGCCAGGTCAGCGACGGCGGTCACGACATCACCCGCCGCCTGGCCGGTTCATTCACCCTGCACGACTCCTGCTACACCCAGACCCAGGCGCCATCCGATTGCCGGGTCCTGCTCGACACCACCTGGCAGGCCAGGAGACTCCCGGTCGCCTACGTCCGGGAGCCCGGAGCGGGACGGGTCTTCTACTGGGGGATGGGCGAGGCTGCGGCCACCTACCGGGAGCCTGAGGTGCAGGAGCTGCTCTATCGGGGCCTGCGCTACCTGGCCGGCGAGGTGGAGCGCGACTACCTGGGATTGGGGATGCTCGGTTTTGGCGCCATCGCGGGCGACCATGTCGCCGCCATCGCGGCGGTGGCCGGGCTGACCCTGCGAGCGGTGGCGGACCCCAATCCGAACCGCATCGAAGCCGCGAGTCAGCTGCTTCCCGACGTGGCGGTTGCCACCAGCCTGGCGGAGCTGGTGGAAGAGCCCGGCGTCGAGGCGGTGATCATCTCCACTCCCCCCAACACTCACGCGGCTCTGGCCGAGCAGGCGTTGCGCGCCGACAAGCACGTGGTGCTGGAGAAGCCCTTCTGCCTCAACCTCGACGATGCCGACCGGCTGGTGGAGTTGGCCGATGAGAGCGGCAAGACCCTCACCGTCTATCAAAATCGGCGTTGGGACCCCGATTTCCTGGCTCTCAAGGCGGCGGTCGAGCGCGGTGACCTGGGCTCGATCTTTCACCTGGAGGCCTTTGTCGGTGGCTATGACCATCCCTGCCACTACTGGCACTCCCACTCCCCGGTCAGCGGCGGGGTGATCTTCGATTGGGGAGCTCACTACCTGGACTGGATCCTCCAGCTGATCCCGGGTCCGGTGGTGCAGGTCGCTGCCAGCAACCAGAAGCTGGTCTGGCAGGACGTGACCAACGACGACCACTTCGAGCTCCGGATGACCTTTGCCAACGGTGCCGAGGCAAACTTCATTCACTCCGACATCGCCGCAGCGCGCAAACCCAAGTGGTACGTGCTGGGCACCCGCGGCGCCGCGGTCGGCCATTGGCGCGAGGGCAGACTGACCACTCGCGGACCGAGCGGGCAGCTGCTCGAAGAGCTAGTTCCGGTGACCGACCTGCCCTGCGAGCTGCACATCCTCACCCCCAGCGGTTCCGGGGAGAGCCACGATCAGCTGCTCTCGCTGCCGCCCCCCCCGCCCCAGGCCTTCTACCGGAACCTGGCCGGTCACCTCCTCGCCGGGGAGCCGCTGGCGGTGACTCCGGAGTCGGCCCGCCGCAACGTGGCCTTGATGGAGGCCGCCGTCCGCGCGGCCGAGCTGGGACAGCCGCTCAACCTGCGGGTGTGACCCCAGGACGACTCCGTTGGGGTGTGCTGGGAGCGGCGGATATCGCCAACAAGGCGGTTATCCCCGCGATTCTTGCCGCCGGGGGCGATCTGGTGGCCGTGGCCAGCCGGGACCCCGCGAGGGGCGAGGATACGGCCACCAGATTCGAAATACCGCAGGTCAGCCCCAGTTACGAGGCCTTGCTGGAGATCGACCTCGACGCCGTATACATCCCGCTCCCCAATTCACTCCACCAGCCCTGGACCTTGCGGGCACTGGCCGCCGGCAAGCACGTCCTCTGCGAGAAGCCGCTGGCACTGACTGCGGCGGAGGCCAAGGATATGGAAGAGGCCGCTGCGCGGGCAGGGCTGGTGCTGGCGGAGGCGGTGATGTACCGATACCACCCACGCTGGCAGGTGATACGTGCACTGGTCGGAGACGGTAGCCTCGGCAGCCTTCGCCATATCCAGGGAACATTCACGTTCCACCTGGGTTCGGAGCCTGACATCCGCTGGGAGCCGGCGCTCGGGGGAGGCGCGCTTTACGACATCGGGTCCTATCTGGTGAATGCCAGCCGCTGGCTGGCTGGCGAGCCCACCCGGGTACTGACCCGAGCCGAGATCCGGCACGGCGTGGTCAGCGACGGCTCGATGCTTCTGGAGTTCGATACCCCCGATGGGCCGGTCTCGGCTGAGCTGGCGTACAGCTTCGTGGCCGCCGAAAACCAGCGCCTGGAGTTGATCGGGACCGAGGCATCTCTGACCATTCCCAAACCCTTCACCGCCTGGCATGAGGAAGCCATACCCCTCTGGATGAGCCCAACCCCCGGAGGCACATCCCGACGCATACCCACCCCGGCTGCGGATCCCTACCGAGAGATGGTGTCGGCGTTCACCGCTCGGGTCGGTGGCGGCGCTTTGCTGCCAACCGAGGCGAAGGATGCGGAGCTCGGCCTGCGAGTCGTGGACGCCGGTCACCGCAGCCACGTCAGTCGGGCCTGGGAGACGCCCTAGCGGAGGGGCTAGCCGCGGATATCGATCCTGCAGCTGGAGGCTGAGAGCCTGAGCTGCAGCACTCCGCTGGCGGGCTGGTAGGCCGAGGCCGGCCGGGCACAGTCGCTAAGGACGGTTGGCGTCCCCACCGAGGCCGGCCAGGACACCAGTACCTCGCTGCCCGCGGCGGCGCCCCGGACTCGGGCGGAGAGCGTTGAGGACTTCACCTCGTAGCGCATCGCGCTGAGCGCGCCGGGAGCCGCCCGGACGAACGGCTGGGCCAGGACGTCGAGCCAGGCGTGGTCGACGGGGCCGTTGCCTCTCTCGACTCCCCAGTCGTCCGGGTCGTTCCATTGCCACCAGGCCCAGCCGGTGAGGAAGCGATTGGAAAGGGAGATTTCGGCGCGGGCCCAAGAGACGGCGATCGGGCGGGTGCGGTCGATGCCGAGC
>JBAUWA010000037.1:0-2407 GCA_049583555.1 Candidatus Dormiibacterota bacterium
CCCAGGCGCCGGCGGCGCGGTGGTCGGGGCCGGCGCCCGAGCGGTGGCGCCACGCCGCCCGTCCAAACGACCTGACGCTCTGGGACGCTGGTCGACCAGGGGGCCCAGGTCAGTCCTCACCCGCCAGCCTCCGCGCTTGCTCTGCTTCCTGCAGTGGTCCAACCAGTAGCTCCAGCTCCCCCTCCATCACCCGCTGCAGTTGATAAACCTTCAGGTCTATCCGATGGTCGGTTACCCGACCTTCGGCGAAGTTGTAGGTTCTGACCTTTTCACTGCGGTCACCGTGACCAACCATGGAGCGCCGAGTCTGCTGCAGCTCCACGTCGCGCTCCTCGCGCTTCAAGTCGTAGAGACGGGAACGCAGCACTCGCAGAGCCTTTGCCCGGTTTTTGTGTTGAGACTTTTCGTCTTGGCAGGTAACCACCAATCCCGTCGGTAAGTGGGTAATCCTGACAGCGGAATCAGTGGTGTTGACGCTCTGGCCGCCTGGTCCAGTGGAGCGAAAGACATCGATGCGCAGATCATCATCTTTGATCTCTACGTCGAGATCTTCGGCTTCTGGCAAGACCACGACGCTGGCCGCGGAAGTGTGGATGCGACCTTGGGACTCGGTCTTGGGCACCCGCTGCACTCGGTGAATCCCACTCTCGAATTTCATGGCGCCGTAGGCACCCTTGCCGTGCAGCTCGAAGGACACCTCCTTGAAGCCTCCGCCCTCGGTGGCGGAGCTCCCCAGCAGCTCCACTCGCCAGCGATGGCGCTCGGCGAAGCGCGCGTACATGCGCATCAGGTCGGCGGCGAATAGGGCCGCCTCCTCGCCGCCGGTGCCGGACCGGATCTCCACCACCGCATCGCGGTCATCGTCGGGGTCGCGCGGCAGTAGCAGGAGTTTGAGATCCGCCAGCCGCCGCTCGGCCATCTCTGACTCCTGACGCGCCTCCGATTCCAGGAATGACCGCATCTCGGAGTCGGACTCTCCACCGGCGAGCTTGAGAGCTTCTGCCTCCGCTTCCTGAGCGCTCCGGAGCGACGCCAGTGCCTCGACTACGGGGCGCAGCTCAGCCTGCTCCTTTCCCAGCCTTTCCAGCTGGCCGGGATCGCGGCTCACCTCGGGATCCTCCAGCAGAGCCGTGATCGCCTCGGCGCGGGCTCGGACGCCCTCCAGCCTCGCCTCCAGACCGGGGTCGAGCATCAGCTAGAGCTCCTTCTTTGCGCCAACACTAATTTGAAACAAATGGAAAAACACCATAGCGATCGCCTGGTCTGGATAGCCACCAGAGGAAGACCTAAGAGCAACCAACCGGATCTCGCGCTGCAGCGCGCATCGGCTGCTTCAGACAATCGCTCTAGAGCGGGATGAGCCCGCCGGGCAAGCTACTGCTGCTGGGCGAGCTGAGCGCGACGGCGGAAGCGTTCCACCTGACCACCGGTGTCCACGATCCTCTGCTGCCCAGTGAAAAATGGGTGGCAGACGCTGCATACCTCAGTGTGCAGAGTCTTTTGAGTGGACCCAGTAGTGAAGCTGTTGCCGCAGGAGCAGGTAACAAGGGTGTCGTGAAAGTATTCGGGGTGGATGGCCTTCATGGTTCTGTTCCGAGTCTACCAGGCGAGATCAAAGTCCAAACGCCGGACTCGAGCTCACCGGCAACTCGCCCACACATGGCAGCTCGGTCCTTCACCCGGTAGTCGAGGTCGCCAGCGGCCTGGTGAAATTTCCGAGCTGCAAGCCCGGCAGTTCGCGGCCCAATCTGCGCACCATCAGACCCAGGCCCATCCCGGGATCGAGAGCTGGTAGCCGGGAGAGCAACCAGTGCGGGTCAACGTTGAGGCTGCGGAGCTGCAACTGATCCACCTCCAGATCGCGTAGAACGCGAAGCGACAGCGCGACCTCGGCGGGAGAGTCTGACACCCCGGGAAACGTGAGCAGATTGACGGTCAGCTGCGCTCCCCCACGCCGGGCTACCCGGGCGCACTCGAGCACATCTTCGATGGAGTAACCCCGGGGGCGGTAGTAAGCCGCGAAGAGGTCTTGGCGGAAGCTGAAGACGCTGATGCGGCAACTGTTGACCCCGGCGGCGATCAGACGGCGCAGCGCCTTCGGTCGGCTGCCGTTGGTGTTGATGTGAATCGTCGATCCGGGGTACCGCCGGCGCAGCTCCAGCGCCACCGGCCTCAGGGCCCGCTCGCGCAGCAGTGGCTCTCCTTCGCAGCCCTGGCCGAAGCTGAGCATCCCCCCGTCACCCTGAGTCCCCGCACCGTCCAGGTGGTAGCTGCCCACCTCGATCAGGTCCTCAGCGGTCGGGGCCCTGGGGATCCGCGGTTGGGGCGTCGGCGCGCCGGAGTCGGTCTGGAGCGAGATACAGCCCAGGCAGTCGGCGTTGCAGGCGGCACTGGTCGGCAGAGCCCC
>JBAUWA010000038.1:0-2629 GCA_049583555.1 Candidatus Dormiibacterota bacterium
GTGCACCACTCTTATTTTAACCTATTCGGCTACGCTCACTAGGAGTTGTCCGCCGGTAAGCCATTTCGCGTCTTACCTGCACGATCTGCGGGGCCGCACGCTATCTTCGGATGAGGCCATGGACCTACCGCTACCCTTCGTCATTCGTGAGAGCACCCACCGCATCCACGATCCTCTGACGCCCGCGAAACTGGCGCGTCTTGGCGAGGCGTTATTGCTGCGGTCGGGCCAGCAGGTACTAGACCTTGCCTGCGGGTCGGGGGAGATGCTCTGCACCTGGGCTCGCGACCACGACATCACCGGAGTCGGCGTCGACTTCAGTTCCGCCTTCATCGAGCAGGCGCAAACCCGGGCCACAGAGTTAGGTGTGGCGGACCGAGTGCGCTTCGAGCTTGGCGACGCCGCCGGCTATCTTGCCGCCGAGCCGGTTGATATCGCCTCCTGCCTTGGGGCTACCTGGATCGGTGACGGGCTCTTTGGCACGATCGATTTGCTGCAGAGGTCGGTACGTGATGGTGGCCTGATCCTGATTGGCGAGCCGTACTGGGTGCGCGTTCCGGCGACCGACGATCTAGCGCGAGCGTGCCACGCGCGCGACCGTGAAGAGTGGTTGAAACTCCCCGAGTTGGTCGCCTCGCTCCTCGGCCACGGCCTCGACCTGGTGCAGATGCTGCTCGCCAGCCCCGACGACTGGGACGCCTACCACGGCCTGCAGTGGTTGAACCTGCGCCGCTGGCTCGACGCACATCCGGGGGACGAGCTTTGGCCCCAACTGCGCACCGAGCTGGACCGGGCCCCAGCCGATCATTTGGTTGCCCGCGAACACCTCGGTTGGGGAGTCTTCGCGCTCATGGCCCGTTGAGAACCGCTCGCCAGGTCGCCTTAAAGTTCCGAGGCACCGACGTCTGGAGTTTGGAGGTAGAGGCCAATCGGCCTAGTCAGTCAGCCGGAGGCCGGCCGGGCACCGGAGCAGCTCGGCTCGGTGCTGGCTGTGCCGCGGTCTGGGGTCTGGACAGCAAGCGTGTTCCCGAGAGCACCGCAGCAACCAGCATTAGTGCGATTCCCAAATAGAGCGCGGTATGGATACCGGTCACAAAAGCGGCTCCGCGCGCGCCGGAGAGGTTTGCAGTGCCGACGAAAATAGCAAAAGCGATGCCCCGGGGAATGCTGTGGGCCGCAGCCACGATGGCGGCCGCAAACGAAAAGACCATTCCGACGTTGGCGCAGGTACGGAGCAGACCTGAGCTGAGCCCGAAATCTCGCGGCGGTGAAGCGCGCATTACCGCGGTGGTGTTGGCGGGGAAGAAGCCACCGGCACCAACTCCGTTGATGATGCTCCCCAGCGAGACCACCCAGAGGGGACTGGTGACGGTGAGCTGCAGGTACACAAAGAGCGCGACCACCTCCATCAGCAGGCCCACGGTGGCGGGCCAAGCGGCACCGAAGCGATCGCTCAGACGGCCGGCGAATGGGCCCGCGACTCCGCCGAGTAGGTATCCCGGTACCAGCCATAGCGACCCGGTTAGGGGCGAGAGATGACGGACTCCCTGCAAGTACATGATCAGCAGGAAGAGAACGGCAAAGTTGGCCAAAGACTGGAAGAAAGACGCGGCCAATGAGGGCGACATCGTCGGCACTCGGAAAAGGCGCAGGGCGATCATGGGCAGCTGAACCCTCCACTCCACGAACGCAAAAGCCACCAAGCAAACGACGCCCACCACTAATCCTGCCGCTATCGGCGCATTGAGGGAGCTGGAGGTTAACTCGATCATCGACCACAAAATGCTGAATAGCCCTAGCGCGAACAGCCCCATCCCAGCCAGATCCAGGTCGCGCGGCTGCCTCTCCCCCCGATCTTGGAGTACCCATAGCGCCACCATCAGGGCGGCGATACCAATCGGAACATTTATCCAGAAGACCCAGCGCCAAGAGAAGTAGGTGGTAATGAATCCGCCCAGGACGATGCCGATGATGGCACCGACGCTCCAGCCCACTGCATTGATCCCATACGCTCTCCCCCGCCGCTCCGCCGCGAAAGTGTCGGCGATGACGGCACCGCTGTTGGCGGTGATGAACGCACCTCCGATCCCCTGAAGTACGCGGAAGCCGACCATCGATGGTTCATTCCACGCCAGCGCGCACAGCAGTGAGCCCACCACGAAAACCGCGAATCCCGCCTCGTACATGCGGACCCGGCCGAATATGTCTCCCAGCCGGCCCACTTGGGTGGAGAGGACGGTGATGACCAGCAGGTAGCTGACGATGATCCACACCACCGAGGACAAACTGGCGTGCAGACCTCTTTGAATGTGGGGAAGCGCCAGGACCACGATGGTGGTGTCGACCGCGGTGATCAGGACCCCAGTAGCGATCACAGCGAGTGCCCAACCTGGCGACCCTCGGCGGTTGGCTGACTTCACCCCCGGCATCGTTTCAGCCTAGCGAATCTGCCACTCCCCGGCTTCGCGTCTACGAGGACGATAGGGCCTGGATCGAGACAGCCCGGTGGTGCACGGGGAGGCGGTGCGGTGGCAATCTACCGAGGGGCCCCAGCAATCCCTGAACGCTCTCGCTCGCTCGCTTCCAGGTCGAGTCGAGCGAATTATTATCAACAGCATCACTCCACAGG
>JBAUWA010000039.1:0-6053 GCA_049583555.1 Candidatus Dormiibacterota bacterium
CTCCTCCTGCTCCCCTGGCAACGAGATCAGTCGGGGGCGCGCCGGCAAGCCCCGGAGCAGGGTGCCGCTTCGCCGGGTGTCCTCGGCAACCACCGCCCCCACCTGGCCCAGGACCTCTACCGCCCGCGGTGAGAGGTCGGACAGATTGCCGATAGGAGTGGCGACCACGTAGAGCACGCCCGCCACTGACCTCAGTGCCCCCAATCGCGGGGATAGCGAAAGTCCTGGCCCACGCTGCGGCCGGAGAGTTTGGCGATCAGCGGCGGCCGTCTCTTGAACTGCGATTCGCGCACCCGCTGCCATACCACCGCCACCAGATCCGGGTCAAGGCCGAGCTCCGCCAACTCAGCCGGGGATCGGCGCTCGTCGATCAGGTGGAAGAGGATGCGATCCGCTGTCTCGTAGGTGAAACCGAGATCGGCTTCGTCAGACTGACCGGCGTAAAGGTCGGCCGACGGCACCTTGGCCACAACCTGCGGGGGCAGGTTGAGATGCCGTGCGAGTTGGAAGACCTGGGTCTTGTAGAGATCACCCAGGGGATTGAGAGCATGGGCACCGTCACCCCAAAGGGTGCTGTAGCCCAAGAGTAGTTCGGATTTGTTGCTGGTGCCCAGTACCAGGGCAGAGCGAGTCGCCGAGATGTCGTAGAGGATGCTCATGCGCTCGCGGGCCATCTTGTTACCCCGTCGAGTGACGTTGGCGTCCGGAAACCTAAGGAAGTAGGCGTCGATCTGGGGAGTGATGTCGATGACGAGTAGCTCGATCCCCAGCTCGCCGGCGACCAGCTGTCCGTCCTCCAGGCTGCTGGGCGTGCTCTCGCTATAAGGCAGCGCCAGACCGGTCACCGCCTCCGCTCCCAAGGCGTCAACCGCCAGCCTCGCGGACAGCGCCGAATCGATGCCGCCGGATATGGCGACCACGACCCCTTTGGCTCCCACCTTGAGTACCTCGTCGTGGACGAACTTGGTCAGGATGTCGGCGACGAGGTCGCCGTTGATCGACAGGTCAGGCATCTTCAGGGATGCCCAACTGGCGCCGAACCACGTCGATGCGCTCGTCGCGCAGCAGCGGATAGGCGATCCGCGCCCGCCTCAAATCGCCGCGGTCGACCTGGACGTGTAGGACCCCGGCGGAATCGTCCAAAGGCCCGGCCAGCATCTGCCCATCCGGTCCCAGGACCCGGCTGCCTCCCCAGAAGTGGTAGCCGTCTTCGAAGCCGACCCGGTTGCAGTAGGCAGTGAACACGGTGAAGAGCTCGGCGTAGGTGCGGAGCACGGCGCCGTAGAGTGCCGCGCTACCGAGCTCCGTCTCCGCACCGCTGACCCCGCGTCCCGGACTTGATGAGGGGCAAATCAGGAGGTCCAGCCCGGCCTGACTCAGGAGGTAGGCGGAGCTGGGGTGCCAGAGGTCCTCGCAGATGAGAATCCCCACCCGCCAGGGGTCGCCGTCTCCCAGGGAGAGCTCTACCACCTCGAAGCTGTCGCCCGCCGCCAGGTGACGCTGCTCATCGAAGATCCCATAGGTGGGCAGGTAGACCTTGCGATGGACGTGCCGGACCGCCCCGTCCGAGATCAGCACGGCGGCGTTGTAGAAGTTGAACTGGACAGACTCCAGAACCAGTCCCACGACGCTCGCGCCCCGACCGGTGGCCTCGATCAGCTCCCTCATCTCAGGGCCGTCAAGGGTGACCGCCGACTCGGGAGTGAGATCCTTCAGGAAGTACCCGGTCAGATTCAACTCCGGGAAGATCACCAGATCGGCGCCGCCTCGGAGCTCAGCCGAAATCTGGGCGCAGGTCGAGTCCAGGTTGGCTCGGACGTCGCCGAGCACTGGAACCTGCTGGACCAGGGCCAGACCGATTCGGTTGCTCGGTGTCATCTCATCCCCACCACGGCGGCCGGCATCTCGCCCCTGATGAAGGCTGCCACCGCAGGCGCCAGAGCGTCGGGCGGCTCATACAGGAACGCCGCTTTGGGCAGAGCCCTCACGAACTCCTCCCCGTACTTGCGAATCGAGATCCGCGGGTCGCAGATCACTACCGCCCCGCGGTCACCGTGGCGACGCACCAAGCGCCCGAATCCCTGCTTCAGGCGCAGCACCGCCTCGGGGAGGGAGAGCTGGGCGAAGGAGTCCAGACTGCCCCGGGCCCGGGCCTGGAAGATCGGATCGTTGGGGACGGGGAATGGTAGCTTGTCGATGACCACACACTGGAGCACTTCGCCGGGAAGGTCGATCCCCTCCCAGAAGCTGTTGGTCCCCAAGAGAACGGTCCGGGAGTCGTTGCGAAAGTTACGCAGGACCTGGTTGCGGCTGCCGTCCAATCCCTGACCCAACACCGCGATGCCCTCCCCCTGGAGCAACCCCTTGAGCAGCGAATGGACCTCGCGAAGCGCCTGGTAGCCGGTGAAGAGGACCAAGGTACGGCCGCCCAGCTCGACCGCGATCTGGGCGACCATCTCAGCCACCACGCGGGGATGCAGAGGATCGTCGTGACCGGGCATGCCCGCGGGCAGGCAGCAGAGCGACTGGCGCAGGTAGTCGAAGGGCGAGTCCACGATCAGCTCCTGGGCATCGTCCACCCCCAAGCGCTCGCGGATGTAGCCGAACGATCCCGCCACTGCCAGGGTTGCCGAAGTCAGGACCACCGTCTCACAGTGCTCGAAGAGCTGTTCCCGAAGTGAGCTTGCAACCTCGGCAGGGGCGGTTCTGAGCACCGCCCGGTCACCTCGCTCCAGCTCCACCCAGGCAACGTCGTCCTCCCCGCGTAAAGCAGTCTCGCCGTCGGGCCCCTTCTGGAGCTTGGCCAGCGCGCTAGTCACCAGCCGCGACATGCCTTTAAAAGCCTCGGCGGCGACCCAGCACTCGCGGGCCCCGTTGTCGGGCTGGGGCCAGAGGGTGGGTTGGACATTGCCGATCTCGGCGGCACCGTGGAGCGCCCCGCTCGCTTGTTGCAGCGCTCGGTCCAGCCTGGCTAGCGACCTGCCAGGCTGGACCCAACCCTCGGTTCCGACTAGGCGGCTGTCCAGAACCACGAAGGTCTGGCCCCGACCGCCTGAGTTCTGCGACTCGGTCATCACCATGTGCCGCAGATCAGCAAAGGCGGCGCTGGCCATCTGGCGGACTGACTTGAGTGACCGGTTCACCTCGATGTCGCCGAAATCAGGGATGCGGTCGGTCACGGCCAGGATCGCCCCCAGTCCCAATCGCTCGCCCTGAGCTTGCGTGGCGGCCTCCTCGAGATGGTGGGCCTCATCGACGATGAGGTGATGGAACTCGGGCAGGACCGCCCCGCCACTGTCAGCGTCGGAGAGCAGAAGCGCGTGGTTGACGATCACGAGATCGGCTTCCCGGGCCGCCAACCTGGCCTTGACCATGAAGCAACGAGCGTCGCGCCAGTTGTGACAGGCCGGGCCCAGGCAGTCATCGACAGTCGAGCCGACCTTTTCCCAGAGCTCGCCATCGCGGCCCGCCAGCCTCAGCTCGGCCCGGTCCCCAACCTGGCTCTGGTAGGCCCAGATCAGAGCCCGGACCTTGAACCGCACCTCGTCCTGGTCCTGCCGACGGCCCTCAGGCCCCGCCGCCAGCCATCGCTCCAGCCGGCGCAGGCTGAGGTAGTTGCCTCGGCCCTTGAGAACTGAGGTCCGCAGCGGTAGTGGCCAGGCGCGATCGGCGACCGGAACGTCGTGCTGGGCCAACTGCTCTTGGAGGGTGATGGTGTGGGTCGATATCAGGACCCGTTCGCGGCGTTTGAGCGCCCACTCCCGGGCGGGGATCAGGTATGCCAACGACTTCCCCACCCCAGTCCCAGCCTCGACCAGCAGGGTCTGGCTGCGGTTGAAAGCCTGCGACACAGCCAGCGCCATCTGCTGCTGCTCCTCCCGTAGTTCAAACTCGGGATCGGCCTGGGCGAGCACGCCATCGGCCCCGAATGCGGCCCGGATCCAGGGCTCTCCGATCCCGCCCGAGACGTCCTCGGGGTTGCGTCGGGCGGGAAGGTTGGGCGTGGCGGCGTCGGGAGCTGGCGTCCCAATCGAGGAGGTCGCGGGTGCCATCTCAAGCTGCCGAGCCAGGTACTCCCCTGAGGGCCAGCCGCTGCCGAGGCAGAGCATGCGCACCCGCCGTCTCAGCTCGAGCGGCAGCTCCTGGGCGGTCTCGACCAAGCGGTCGAGCAGCAGCCAGGTGGCCCGGGCGTCGGAGAGAGCTCGGTGGGGTCGGTCGTGGAGGAGGCCCAAAGACCGGCTCAGCTCCTCGAGACTGTGGCTGGGCGCGGACGGCAGCACCGCGCGTGCGAGCTCGGCCGTGTCCAACGTCACCCGACCGCTGAAAGCCTCGGGCAGGATCTCCGAGCAGAAGGCCATGTCGAAGGCGACCCCGTGACCCACCAGGGTGCAGCCTTCGCTGAAGAGCGCCAACCCGGCCACCGCCTCTTCCGGCAAGGGCTGGCCCTGGAGGTCGGGATCGCGCAAGCCGCAGAGTCGCTGTATCAGCAGTGACAGCGGCACCTGGGGGTCGGCGAGGGTCGAAAAGGTGTCGATCAGGCCGGTCTGGTTGAACTTGACCGCCCCGATCTCGATGATCCGGTCGACTCGAGGGCTAAGTCCGGTCGTCTCCAGGTCGAAACTGACCATGGTCGTATCGCCGCCGGTCACGGTTTCAGTAATCACGTTCCGCCTACCACCTTAGCCGCGCCGCAGCGGACGGGATGTGAGCTCGCCTCTAGCGGGAGGGTCCGGTCCCCTGACTGGCCCCGATGCCACGCCGCCGGCACTCCTCCAGGACCAGGTCCACGACCTCTTGTGCTGAGCTCGAGGTGGTGTCGATGGCGAGCGCGTCAGCAGGGATGGTCAGCGGTGCGTGGGTACGGCTGCGGTCAGTCTGATCACGGTTCAAGACGTCGGCGCGGAGCACCTCCTCCGGGGTCTGGAGCCCGCGAGCTCGGAGCTCCTCCCGACGCCGGCCGACCCGTACCTCGGCGGGCGCGTCCAGGTAGACCTTGCAGTCCGCTGCCGGGAAGACCACCGTACCCGTGTCCCTCCCCACCAGCACCGCTCCATGGGCGGCGGGCCCGCGTTGGAAGTGAAGCAGGGCATCCCGGACCTCGGGCTGCCGAGCCACGTAGGAGAGCAGCGATCCCAGCGTCGGGTCCCAGAGCTCGCCCCGCAACTCCTCTCCGTCGACCCGGGCCTGCCAGGAGTCAGCGGAAGCCTCCGGGTCAGAATTTATCTCCAGCTGCAGTCGTTCAGCCAACTGCGCGATCTCTCGGGCCGAACCGGTCTGGAACCCGGCGCGGTTGGCGGCGACGGTCAGAGCCCGGTAGAAGATCCCGGTGTCGATGAAGGGCAGGCCAAGGATCGACGCGATCCGCCGACCCACGGTGGACTTGCCAACCCCGGCAGGGCCGTCGATGGTCACGACTGGGGCGGCGGCGCTCAATTCAGACCCACCGACTTGCGTAGACGGCGCACCTCACCCTCACTGAGCTCTCGGGCCTGGCCCTCCCCAAGCGTTCCGATTCGCAGGACCCCGATCGAAACCCGCTCTAGGTCCTCCACCTTGGCGGCGACCGCTGCGCACATCCGGCGAATCTCGCGGCGACGACCCTCGGCAATCGAGATCAGCAAGACCGAGCGGCGTGGTCCGCCTCGCAGCAGCCGAACCTCCAGCGGACGGGTGGGCCCATCCACCAGTACCGGGCCTAGACGCAGCGCGCGCAACTGCTCGCTGCTGGCGGGCCCGGCGATCGTGACCCGATAGCTCTTGGGAACCTGATATCGCGGGTGGGTGAGGCGTAGCGTCAGGTCACCATCGTCCGTGAGCAGGATCAGACCTCGGGAGTCGGTGTCAAGTCGGCCCACCGGGAAGAGACCACGCCGGTCCTCGACCATATCCAGAACTGTCCTCCGCCCACCGGGGTCGTGTGCAGTCGACACCACCCCAACCGGCTTGTTGAGGGCCAGATAGCGGCGCTGGAGACCACGCTGGGAGAGCACCTTTCCGTCCAGCCTCACCTCCTCGCGCTCTGGATCAATCAGGCGTCCGTGAGGCGGGGGCAC
>JBAUWA010000040.1:0-44247 GCA_049583555.1 Candidatus Dormiibacterota bacterium
TCGTTGGGCACATCGGGACAACGTACGATCCGTTTTCCGCGCTCGACGTCGTCGTGAAGACGACCGATGGCGAAGCAACGAAGGAGGGCGAGCCGGTGAACGTGAGAGTGAACGGGGGGCTGCCGGCGCCATTGGGTTTGCCACAGATTTGTATGGTCCCTGTCGCCGGCACCGGTGGCAGAGCTTGCGTCCCACTCGGTGTGATCATGAACGTCTGGCTAAAGTTGCCAGTCTGCAGCGCCTGCGTCGAGATCTGATCTAGAGTTGGTCCCGACTGAGAACCGTCGTTGCCCTGGATGGTCGCCGTGTCCACCAACTTGTGCGACTGCACGGCAACGGTCACGGTCGCCGAGGGCAGGATAAACAGCAGCACAATCAGCACCACCGCGACGGCACCGCCTCCCACTCCGTACTTGAGACCTTTGCCGCCCTCTGCCCCCCACCATCCACTGAGTCGTGTCCACCAGCCGGCCGCGCCAGCGGCGACGACAGCCGCGCCTCCGGCTGCCAATGCTGAAGGGTTCCTGCTCGCCACCTGGCGGGATCCCCCTCCTGCCGACTCCGCCGCAGTGGTGGCGGCAGCGGCTGCCGCGGAGTCGGGCACTCCCCGCAAGGGGGCGCCCTGCTCCAAGCGCGCCAGGGAAGCAAAGGTGGGGAATCCGGTGCGGATCGCCAGAGTTTGAATCTGGGGATCACCACTGACGATGGCGATCCGCTTCTGAAAACCGCGGGTGTACTGCATCAGCAGACGCATGTCCAGCGGGGTCCGCAACACGTGACCGTCCGGAGGCACCACGAACACCAGATCGCGGTCTGCGCCAGAGCGCCGGATCCGGTCGACGAGATCGGTGATCTCGTCGCTGGGTTCAACGTAGAGGAGTTTGGCCATGACAGTCAGTCCCCCGGACCATGATGGCCAACGACGGCTCCTCGCTGTCGGTTACGACGCATCAGGCCCTCGGATTGCCTTGGTGACCTTGCGGAGCATCCCCTCCAGCCCGGGCCCCTCCTCGGCGGCGTCCTCGATCTGGCCGCATCCCTGATAGGCCAATCCCATCGGCACCACGTCGGCGGGGGAGGTGAGCAGACCCGTGGTGTCGTGGACGGCGGTGAGCTCCTCGGGGCTGAGCCGGGTGAAGCTGGGCTGGTGCACGAAGGGCAGGTAGTCAGTCCAGCGCAGCACCGAGAGCTGCTCTCCCACCTCAGGCAGCAACGACGCCCCGCCGCTGAGGCGGACGATGGTGGGCAGCGGCTGGCCTTTGGCCATGTCGTGGAGCACCAGCGCCACCCCCTGGGCCAGGACTTCGGCCGACTCCCCCATCGCCCGGCGCACCAAGGCTTCTTCCTGTCCGCCCAGGACTCCGGCGGAGTGACGCAGCTTCAGGCTCTCGGCCAGTGGCAGAGGCAGGTCGAGATCGTTGGCCAGCTTACGGGTGAACGCCCGGCCACCGAGTTCGAACATGCGGCAGGATTCCAGGACGGCATTTCGGACCAGGCTCACGGTCGTGGTTCGAGCCCCGATGTCGATGAACACCGCACCTGACTCGAGAACCTCGGGAGTCGAGGCCAGACGGGCAAGTGCGTAGGGCTCGGCCACCGTCTCCAGTAGTTCCAGGTCCAGCGCTTTGGCGATCTCATCGATCGCCCCGTACTGGCCCTCGGTGGCGAAGGTGTTGAAGACGGTCAGCTCGACCTTCTGTCCCTGGTAGCGCAGCGGGTCCAGGACCGGCTGGCCGTCAACCTTGGCTGAGGTGATGGAGGAGTGCACCAGGCGGAGCTCGCCGTCGGTCTCGCCCACCGACTCCTCCTCCAGCCGCGCCTGAGCCTCGCGCAGAGCCCGGCGCTGGATCCCCTCAACCTGGTCGTCCAACTCGCGCCGCGAGATCCGCATCTGGGGCCTGCCTCGAATTCGGGAACCGGCGCTACTCATGGCCCTTACCCGAGGTCCCCCGATACCGATGATCACCCTGGTCGGGATCACCTCGGCCATGTCCTCGGCGGCCTCCAGGGCGCCATGGCAGCCCTCGATCACCGACTCCAGGTCGGGCGGGACCGACGGGTCAACCTCGCCGGGGCCCTGCTCGGAGCGACCAACGCCGAGGACTATGGCCTCGCCCGCCTCCTTCTTGATCACCAGGGCCTTGATCACCTGGGTCCCCACGTCTAGGGCGGTGACGTGGGTCCTCGGCTGTCGGCGTGCCGTCGGGGCCTGCGGCATCTTCAAGCTTCCTCCAAGATCGACCCAAGGATGGTACGCACGGTGGCAAGCGCAGCGGGGTGACCGTCGGGGGCGATCCCTCCCTGGCCCAAGTGCTCACTTCCGCCCCCGCCACCGGTGTCGCGGCAGGCTGCCGTGGCGATCTGGCCGGCGTTGAGTCCGCGCCCGGCCAGGTCCGGGGAGAGTTTGACCACCAGGGCTGAGCCCGCCAGGACGAGCACGCAACCGGTGGTGAGGCTCTCCAAGACCTGATCGGCTCGCTTCCGCAATTCCGCTCTCTCCAGCTCGAAGGGCAGGTCGATGATCACAAGGGTTATGCCGGCGACCTCTTCCCTAACCTCGTGCTCAGCGCCCGACCCGGTGCCAGTCTCACGCGCCCGCTTCAGTTCCCTCTCCAGCTCGCGCTGCCTCCGCTGCAGGCCCTGGACCCTGGTGCTTACCTCGCTCAGAGGTGAACGCAGCTGGCTCGCGACAGCGGCGAGCTGATCGCGCTGATCCTCCCACCAATGCTCGGCGGCGACCCCAACGACCATCTCGATTCGGCGCAATCCCGAGCCCACGCTGTGCTCACCTAAGAGGACCACGGCACCGATTCGACCGGAGCGATCGACATGAGTACCGCCGCAGAGTTCTCTTGAGAAATCGCCGAAACTCACCACCCTCACCTGCTCGCCGTAGGTTTCCTCGGGGAGCGCCAGAGCACCCGAGCGCCTGGCTTCGTCGAGGGAGAGCAGCTCCACCCGCCGCTCCAAGTCGTCCCGGACGGCACGGTTGACGAGGCGTTCCACCTCGATCAGCTCCTCTGGCGAGACCGGGCGCGGCCAGCCAAAGTCGAAGGTTGCCCGCTCGGCGGTCACCAGCGACCCGCGTTGGACCACACCCTGCCCCAGAGTCGCGTGCAAGGCCGCATTTAGAAGGTGAGTCGCGGAGTGGTGGGCGGCACAACCGCTGCGTTGCTGCGGGTCTACCGTGGCTTGGATCTCATCCCCCACTCGGAGCTCGCCCTGGGTCACCAGGCAGCGATGCAGTCGTTCCCCAGAGGTGGAGATTTGGGTGTCCAGCACCGACGCCTCTCCACTTTCCCAGGTCAACCGCCCTCGGTCCCCCACTTGACCTCCGCCCTCGGCATAGAACGGCGAGCGCAGCAAGAGCACCTCCGCCTGGTCGCCAGATCCCACCTCCTCGACCGCCTGCCCATCCCGAATCAAGCGCGCCACCGGACTCTGCGCCTCGAGGATGTCGTAGCCCACGAATTCGGTCAGCACGGGCATGACGTCGACTTCGGCAGAGAGTCGGCCCTGTGCACTGATTTCGGCTCGCAGCTGCCTCTCGACTGGCCGCGAGATCTCGCGCTGCTGCTCAAGCAGGAGATCGAAGGCGGCGCGATCGATCGTGACCCCTTGGGCGCTCGCTAGGTCCTCGGTCAGCTCGACCGGGAACCCGTAGGTGTCGTGGAGCCGGAAAGCTTCGGCCGGCGAGATCGCCCCTCCCTCAGCCTTGCGGATCGCCGCCTCGAAGTGCTCCATCCCCCGCGCCAGGGTCGCCTGGAAGCGGGCTTCCTCTTGCTCGATCACCGCCCACACTGTTCTGGCCCCGCTCGCCAGCTCGGCGTAGGTGTCACCCAGGATCGAGACCACCACCGGCACCGCGGGGCCTAGTCCGCCCTCGACCTCAAGAGTCATCGAGCTGACCAGAGCTCGGCGCATGAGCCGGCGCAGCACGTAGCCCCGGCCCTCGTTGGAGGGCAGGACCCCGTCCGCGATCAGCATGCAGGCAGCTCGGGAGTGGTCGGCCAGGCGACGCAGGTGGCGGTCGCTCTGGGCCTTCGGCAAGGTCGCCAGATTACGGGCCCTGCCAGCGAAATCCTCGGCGATCGGGGCGAAAAGGTCGGTGTCGAAGATGGAACCCACCCCCTGGAGGACCATGGCGGTGCGCTCCAGGCCCATGCCGGTGTCAACCCCGGGATGGGGCAGGGGCACCGTGCGCCCATCCGCCAAGCGCTCCGAGTCCATGAAGACCAGATTCCAGATCTCCAGGAAGCGCTCGCCGTGCCCGGGACTCTCGTCAGGCAGACTCCCAAAGGCCTCGCCCAAGTCGTAGTAGATCTCGCTGTCAACCCCGCAGGGACCGGTCGGGCCGGCCTGCCAGAAGTTCTCCTCCAGTCGCGCCACTCGCTGGTCTGGTATGCCGGCCACCTTTTCCCAGAGTTTCACCGAGGTCTCATCGCTGGGATGGACACTGGGAAAGAGACGATCCGGGTTGAGTCCGAACCCCTTGGTGAGGAGATCGAAGGCGTAGGCGATCGCCTCCTCCTTGAAGTAGGCGCCGAAGCTGAAATTGCCCAGCATTTCGAAAAAGGTGTCGTGACTGAGGTCGCCTACCTCGTCGATGTCGGTGGCGCGAAAGGCCTTCTGACAGGAGGTCAGCCGGTCCCGCGGAGGCACGCTTTGGCCCAAGAAATACGGCTTGAAGGGCACCATCCCTGCGCTGACCAGGAGCAGACTGGGATCGTCGCGGGGAATCAGCGGTGCGCTGGGCACCCGGAGATGGCCGTGCTGCTCGAAATAGTTGAGGAACTGGGTGCGGATCTGTTGACTTAGCATCTGGTCTTCTCTGAGATCAATAGCAGAGCATTATTCGGCAAATCGCTACTCGATACGAGCTGGGACCCGCGGGTTGCCTGAGGGGTCAAGCTTGGCCATCCAGGGTCCTACCTTACGGAGGAACAGGTCTATCGACCTTTCACCTGACGAAGGTGACGGAGATTCAGACCCGTGAGGCTAGGACCGAGACCCCGTCGCCGGAAAGGTCAGGCAATCCGGCCTCACGCCCTGTCAGGACGATGATGATCGACGCCAGCGGACCCTTCACTTCCGGGCCTGTACCTGCTGTCCAGTCCTGATCGGTGGCGGTCAGCTTGAGGCCGGTTGACCTTCGTTTGCCCCCGAGCACCAGGTTGCTCCGGACCACGGAGTTGGCCATCAGAGTCAGCGCCTCGGGTTGAAATGTGTGCGCTATCTCGAGCGGCCTGCGGATGTCCTGACTGTGGATGATCATGTCGCCCACCAGCATGTCGACTCCTCCGGGCGGAGATGTTGTGCGGTCGAGCTGCGCCCTGAACCCAGCCAGGGTCTCGGCGGGATCCGATCCCAGCTCAGCTTTCATGCCAGTCTCGTTCATGGCGTTGAACCGGAATCCGCTGGCTGCAAACTTGGCAACGAAGCGACTGGGCGTCAGCTTGGCCACGTCGGTCATGTGAGCCAGCACGTTACGCACGGTCCAACCAGCGCAGAGCGACGGGGTCGACCACCCAGCGTCGGAGATGTTCTCTAGATCGGCGATCAGCGCTGCTCGCTCGGCGTGGATGAACGGCCACCACTTCGCTGCCACCTTGCCCTCCTGGTGTGCACCTTCGGCTCCCGCGCCCAACCGTACCAGCGACCGAGTGCCTGGACGACCTGGTCAGGCCGCTTCCTCGCGGTCAACTGTCAGAACCACATTCCCCGTCTTCTGCTTCGTTTCGACGTAGCGGTTTGCCTCGACCACCTGCTCCAGGGGGTAGCGCCGATCGATCACGGCCCGGTACTTCCCCGCCTCGATGAGCTCCCTGAGGAGGACGACGTCTTCCTTGTTGAACCGAGGAGGTATTGAGAACCTCACTCTCTTGTCGCCGACCCTCGTGGTCCACAAGGTCAGGACTAAGTTCCGCAAGCCGTCGGTCGCAAGGTAGACGCCCCCCCGCTTCAATGAGCCGCGACAACGCTTGAACGAAAGGTTGCCAACGGCGTCCAGAATGGCGTCGTACGACCGGCCATTCTGGGTGAAGTCTTCCTGCGTGTAGTCGATGACCTCGTCGGCTCCGAGCGACCTCGCCAGCTCGACGTTCTTGGTGTTGCACACGGCGGTGACGTCGGCCCCGAAGTGCCGGGCCAGCTGCACCCCTGCGGTGCCGATGGATCCCGAAGCGCCGTAGATGAGGATCCTCTGCCCGTTTCGGAGATCTGCCGGTCTCAGGCAGTTCAACGCCAGGATGGCCCCGTCGCAGACTGCGGCGGCATCCTCAAAGCTCATGCTGGCCGGCATCTGCGCAAGTGCGGCATTTGCCCGCATGCACAAGAACTCCGCGTGGGCCCCAAATTTCCAAGGATTGATGCCGAAGACGTGGTCGCCGACCTCGAACTCGGTGACGGCGGCGCCGACTTGATCTACTTCTCCGGCCAGGTCGCTGCCGAGGATCTTCCGCTTCGGCCGCATTAGCCCCGTCACCAAGCGGGACATGAAGGGCTCGCCTCCACGAAGGGCGCAATCGGTCCGGCTGACCGTCGTTGCATGGATCCTGACCAGGACCTCGTCGTCCTTGGGGACCGGCCGCTCGACGTCTTCGAGCCGCAGGACCTCGGGTGGCCCGTACCTATCGTGGACAACCGCCCTCATGAGGGTTCCGTCACACCTGAAACCTCGACGCGGCGACCGAGACTCGCCCCGAGCCTGTGAGCCTCAGGGCCGCAGCCGGAAGGGCGGGTACTGGTCGGTTACGAGGATGATGGCGTAGCCGGTGACCCTGAGGTTCCAGCGGATCACGCCTTCGACATAATCGAATAGCTCACGGGGGTAACGTCCGGTTATCAGGATCGCAAACCACGCGGCGATAACCGCCAAGAGCGCCCCGATATCAAGGAAGAAGAGCACGATGTAGTGCGGGATCGCCAGTAACCACTTCACCAGCGGCAGCCAGCGGTTTAGCTCATGTTGCGCATCGGGGTAGGCGAACTCCAGATGCACCCCTTGCTCCTCGTCCGTTGACGGGTAAGTATCGTCCATCAGCGCGAAGTAGACGGTCACGCGCGAGGTGAAGCGCAGCAGCTGCTGGTTCCAGTCGAACCACCAGCGTGGATATTTCTGGCGAAACAAGATCATCAACAGGGGTGGCAGGAAAAGCAGACCGGTGCCACTCACCGCCAGCGTGCTCATTCCCCCACTTCCCCCGGCGCCGGATCGCCCGCCGAAACCCTCAATGCTGCCGAGGACGATCGCGATGGGGATCACGGTGAAGATCCGCAGGGCAGAGGTCAGCCGATCGAGATCTCGGTCCGGGTAGTCGACGGAGAGCTGTACCGGGTAGCCGTCGTTCATTACACGCTACTGTATGCGATCGCCCCGCCTTATCTACGCCCGAAGAGCTTCCGCTACGACTGGGCGAGCAGGATGGCGACGACTGCCAGCCAAGCGGTCATGCTGACGTAGAACCCGCGCTCAGCCAGTCCATAGAAGCCGCCACCCAGCTGACGGCTGACGGCCATCGCCACGAAAGTGGCCAGCATCAGGACAGCGAGCACGTCGCTGGCGTTCGCCACCGCGGGGTGGATGGCGTCCTGCCGGAGCAGGCGCGCCAGACTCTCGGCCGCGATGGCAACTGCCCCGAACGCGACGATCGCCAGCGCGCCGTGCCAACTCCCAGTGGTTGTGCGCTCGGCGCCGGGTGCGTCCATCGGGAACCAGCTGATCGCCGCGCGAGCAGCGGCAAACACCACGCAGAGCAAAACCACGAACGCGACGGGTCCGGGCAGCTTGGCGAGTCCGAGCGCTGCACCAAGCCCCGCTAGCGCGTAGGCCAGCGTTTGCACGCGGTAACCGTTCCGGTAGGGGCTGATGCCGTATTGACTGACGGCGTTGCGTAGCGGCGAGAGCCCGGTCGGCAGGATGTGGAGCACCACTAGTGCCGTCAACCCAACCGCCAGCCCGGCGGCGATCGCCACGGCGCCGACTATCTCCATCAGGCTCCTCCTAGCTCGATGGCAAGCGCGAGCACCTCCACGGGTGCCGCTGCACTAATTGCGATTCCGACCCCGTTTACTCGGGGAGCTCGCGCTTGAGCTGCGCCAGGGCCGCGCGCTGCAGTCGGCTGACGTGCATTTGGCTGATCCCCAGCCGCCGCGCGACCTCGGTCTGGGGCAGCTGCTCGACGAAGCGGAGCACCATGATCTCCCGCTCTCTGGGGGTCAGGTGGCGCATCGCCCCGGCGAGCATGTTCTGGAGCTCGATCCGGCTGAGGTTCTCGTCCTCGGCACCGAGGCGATCGCCCAGCTCCCCCTCCTGCTCCCCCACGCTAGTCGGAGACTCCAGCGACAAGGCCCGTTGGGCTGGCCCCGCCTCCAGGGCCTGGAGCACCTCGTCCGGCTCCAGCTCCAAGCGGGCGGCGATCTCGGGGACAGTCGGACTGCGGCTCAGCTCCTGGCTGAGCTCCTGCTGGGTACGCACCACCCGGGCATAGGTCTCCTGAAGCCTGCGGGGAACTCGCACCGCCCAGCTCTTGTCCCGGAAGTAGCGTTTGATCTCGCCCAGGATGGTGGGGGTCGCGAAGGTGGTGAATTCCAGCCCCAGGCTGGGGTCGAAGCGGTTGATCGCCGCGATCAGGCCCAGGTAACCCACCTGTTCCAGGTCCTCCAGGGGCTCTCCTCTGCCGGCGAACCGGCGAGCCAGGGAGTGGACCAGGGCCGAGTACTGCTGAACCAGCTGCTCTCGTACCTGGGGATCGTGGTTCTTGGCGTACTCGGCGAAGAGTCGGTGCTGCAGATCGCGATCGAAGCGCGGGGGAGTCAGTCCCGCCTCGGTCACCGCCAGCGGTATTTGGCCAGACGGACCCGCATGAGCCCGTCACTCGCCGACTTGAAGTCGACATCGTCAGCGAAGCAGCGGAGCATGGAGACGGCGAGGTCCAGAGCCTCGGATGTGGCCAGGGCGGTCGCCGTCAGGCTGGGCTCAGGCTTGGGCACGGGCTTGGTGCCGAGCAGGCGCACTTCGACCCGAAGCGCGTCCTCCTGGACCTGGAAGTTGATCCGCACTTTGGCATCCGACATTCCAGCAGCGGTAGCGGTGCGGATGGTGTGCTCGCACGCCTCGGCTATGGCGATATTGAGCTCGTCCAGCGCCTCCAGTCCCAGGCCGGCCACACTGGCCATGCCGGCGGCCACTCGCTTGGCGACCACAATGTACTGGGGATCGGCGGGGATCCGCAGCTCGGTTGCCTCGGCGGTCCTCTGAGCCATCACCTCAGTACTTGCCCCTCCCAGCTCGAAGTCAAACCTGGCCGATGGCCCCGGGTGCGCCCGCCGGCTCTTGGCTCCGATCCCTCGAACGCCAGGTGGGTGCGCCGCACGCGACCTTCCACATCCTCTCCGGGAGGCTCGTGGGCCGTCCGCGATGTTGGCGCTCCCGAGCAATCAACACTAGGGTCGGGCGCATTTGTCCAGCGGGGCCCCGGGCCCGTTGCCACCGTAGCACGGCTCACTTGGACTGTGTCTCCGGCGCTCCCTTCACCTTGGGGAGCAGCGCCAGTCCAACCTCAGCCAACTGCTCCGGCGAGACCGCCGTCGGGGCACCGGTGAGGGGATCGGAGCCGGTCTGAGTCTTGGGGAAGGCGATCACCTCGCGGACCGAGGGCTCCCCTACACCGACCATCGCGATCCGGTCGATGCCCGCTGCGAATCCCCCGTGAGGCGGGGCGCCATAGCGAAAGGCGGAGATCAAAAAGCCGAACTTGCGCTGAGCTTCCTCGGGGCTCAGGCCCAGGGCCGCAAACATGGCCTGCTGCTGCTCGGGGTTGGTGATCCGCAGCGAGCCACTCCCCAGCTCGACCCCGTTGCAGACGATGTCGTAGGCCCGGGAGCGAACCCGCAGCGGTTCGCTCTCCAGCAACGGCCAGTCGTCGGGATGGGGCTGGGTGAAGGGATGGTGCATGGGGGTCACCTGGCCGTCGGCACCCCTCTCGAAGAGGGGGAATTCGGTAATCCAGAGGAATTCGAATCGGCCTTCTGGAATCCACCCCAGCTCACGAGCGGCGTGGAGGCGGACCGCGCCCAGGGAGGTGGCGGCAACCTTCCCCTCCCCAGCTGTGAAGCAGACCAGGTCGCCATCCTCCATGCGCAGTCGTTGGGTAAGCTCGGCCATCTCAACGTCGGAGAAGAACTTGGCGATCGATCCCTCGTACTGACCGCCTCGCCGCCAGAGGTAGGCCAGACCACGGGCCCCATAGGTGCGCGCCACCTGAAGCCACTCCCCCTCCAGGTCGCCCCGAGTCAGCTCTCCCCCGCCCGGCACCCTCAGCGCCAGCACCTTGCCCTCTGCCTCCAGCGCCGCCGCGAAGACCCGAAAGGAGCTGGATCGGAAGACCTCGGAGACGTCGCTGAGCTCGTTGCCGAATCGGGTGTCGGGCTTGTCGGATCCGAATCGGCGCATGGACTCGCTGTAGGGCAGCCTGGGCCAAGGGGTGGGGACTCGCACTCCGAAGGCAGCCTCCCAGGCCGGGGAGATCATCGCTTCCAGAACTTGGTAGATCTCCTCCTCCTCTTCCACGAAAGACATCTCCACGTCGAGCTGGGTGAACTCCAACTGTCGGTCGGCCCGGCCGTCTTCGTCCCTCCAGCAGCGGGCGATCTGGAAGTAGCGGTCAAATCCCGCCACCATCGAGAGCTGCTTGTAGATCTGCGGGGACTGGGGCAGCGCCCAAACCCGACCCGGCCAGAGCCGGCTGGGAATGACGAAGTCCCTCGCGCCCTCGGGGGTGCTGGGGACCATGGTCGGGGTCTCGATCTCCACGAAGCCCATCCGGTCGGCCTCATCTCGCAGCCTTTTGACGAAGCGGTGCCGGGCTCGGAGGTTGTGCTGCATCCGCGGCCGCCGCAGGTCGAGGTATCGGTACTGGAGTCGGACCAGCTCGTCGGCCTCGGCCTCGTCCGCAGTTCCGATGGGTATGGCGTCAGCCTGGGCCAGCACCTGGCAACTGTCCACCGCCACCTCGACCGTACCGGTGGCAAGGTTGAGGTTCTCACTGCCCTCGGGGCGGGCCTCGACCACCCCCTCGACCCGCAGCACCCACTCCAAGCGACAGCGCTCGGCCACCTCCTGAGCCTCCCTCGAGCGCGCCGGGTTGAAGACCAGCTGGACCACCCCGGTGTGATCGCGGAGGTCGATAAAGGTGAGGCCTCCGTGGTCACGGCGGTGGTTGACCCAACCCGCCAGCAGGACCCGCTCACCACGGTCGGCCAGGCCCACCGTGCCGCACATGCGTCTTCCGATCACCAGCCGGCCCTCAGCCTGCTTCTAGTATTCCCAGTCGCGAAGTAAGGCCGAGACCTCGTCCACTCGCAGGCTCAGCTGCTCACCGGAGCTCAGCCGGCGCAGCGTCACCCGCTGCGCCTTGATCTCCTCATCTCCCATCAGAGCAACCGCCACCGCGCCGCTGCGTTCGGCGGCCCGCATCTTGCCCTTGAGGCTGCGGGGCCCCACGTCGCTGAGCACCGCCAGTCCGTCGCGGCGCAGCCGCTGGGAGAGGTTGATGGCGGCCTGCACCGCCTGAGGCTGGGCCGAGCAGACCACTACCTGGGGTCGCTCCGGGGCAGGCCCGGGGGGCGACACCATCACCACCCGCTCCAGCCCGGCGGCGAAGCCAACTCCCGGCGCCGGCGGGTAGCCCAGCAGCTCGGAGAGCCCGTCGTAACGTCCGCCGCCGAAGAGCGCGTTCTGGGCGCCTACCAGGTCCTCATGCCAGACCTCGAAGGTGGTCCGGACGTAGTAGTCGAGGCCACGCACCAAGCGCGGGTTGAGGTCGAAGGGGATGTGGTAGGCGCGCAGTGCTGCCTGGACCCGCTCGAAGGCGTCCTGGCACTGGTCACAGAGGAAGTCCAGCGTCTGGGGCGCAGTTCGCATCAGTTCCTCGGTACCGGCCTCCTTGCTATCCAGGATCCGCAGTGGATTGCGGCGCAACCGCTCCTGGTCCAGCTCGGGCAGGCGGGCCAGGTGGGGGGCGAAGTGGTCGAGCAACGCCTGCCGGTAGGCAGGGCGGCATTTGGCATCCCCGATGCTGTTGAGTTGCAGCCCGATGCCGCCAAGTCCGAGTTCGCTCAGCCAGTCCCAGGCGACCGCGATCACCTCGGCGTCGAGCTCGGCCTCGGCATCCCCAACCGCCTCCACCCCGAACTGATGAAATTGGCGATAGCGGCCGCGACCGGGACGGTCGTAGCGGAACATCGGTCCCGCGTAGCTGAGCCGCACCGGGGCTGGCAGTTCTCGCAGGCTGGACTCTCCGAACGCCCTCAGGATCGGAGCCGTGTTCTCGGGCCGGAGCGTCAGTGAGCGCCCCGAGCGATCGGAGAAGGTGTACATCTCTCGACGCACCACGTCGCTGGTGTCGCCGACCCCCCTGATGAATAGCTCGGTGGCTTCGAAGATGGGGGTGGCGATCTCCCGATAGCCATAGCCGCTGGCGACTCGCATCCCCACATCTCGGGCCCGGTTCATGGCCGCCAGCTGGTCGGGAAGCAGGTCCTCGGTGCCGCGGGGCCGTGAGATCGGGGTCATCGAACTGGCAGTGTAATTGCGCGAACCGGGCCTATCCCGTCTTCAGCCGACCTCACGCACCACCTGCTGCACGTCCCGTACACCCTCGAGCCGCTCCAGCAGCCGACTCAGCTCGGTGAGGCTGGTGATGTCGACCACCGCTGAGATGACCGCCGCCTGGGCACCGTCCACCTCCACCGCAGCTCCACTGAGATTGACCTTGCTCTCGGCGATGGCGATAGCGACGTCGCGGAGTAGGCCAGTGCGGTCCCGGGCCTCGATGCGCAAACGGACTGGGTACACCTCGCGGCTGCCCTCGTCCCACTCCGCCTCGACGATCCGCTGGGGGTCGGTGGCCTGGCGGATGTTGACGCAGTCCTCGCGGTGGACGGTCACCCCCCGGCCCCTGGTCACGTAGCCCCGAATTGGCTCCCCTGGCACCGGCTTACAGCAGCGGGCGATGTTGGTCATAAGGTCGTCCAGGCCGGCCACCCGCACCCCTCCGCTGGGTGAGGTCGTGGAGCGCGAGGTGAGGGGAATTGCGCTCGCCAGTGCCGGCGCCGCGGCGCCGGCCGCCGCTTCCTCGCGAGCGGCCCACTTCAGCACCACTGACCGCGCCGCCACCTCCCCGTAGCCGATGGCGGCGAAGAAGTCGATGAGGTCGGGGATCCGGAACTCTTTGGCCAGCTGGAGCAGGCGCTGCTGTGGGACCGTGCCCAGCTGCACCCCGCGCATCCGTCTCAGCTCGCGGTCTAGCAGCTCCCGACCCCTGGCGACGTTCTCCTCGCGACGCTCCTTTTTGAACCATTGCCGGATCTTTTCCCGGGCGCTGCTGGTCTTGGCGAAGTTGAGCCAGTCCCGGCTGGGGCCGTGACGCTCGGAGCGGGTGGTCAGGATCTCGACGATGTCGCCGTTCTGGAGCAGGTAGTCGAGCGAGACCATGCGGGAGTTGACCTTGGCGCCCAGACACCGGTGCCCGACGTCGGTGTGGATGCGGTAGGCGAAGTCGATAGCCGTGGCCCCGGCGGGAAGGGAGAGGACGTCGCCCTTGGGGGTGAAGACGAAGACCTCGTCCTGAAAGACGTCGAGGCGCACGTGCTCGACAAAGCGCTCGGCGTCGAGCACCTCCTTCTGCCACTCCAACAGCGAGCGCAGCCAGCTGAACCCTTCGTCGAGGCGCTGGTTGGAGCGGGTCCCCTCCTTGTAATGCCAATGCGCCGCGATCCCCTCCTCGGCGGTCCGGTGCATCTCGTGGGTCCGGATCTGGATCTCCACGGGCTCACCGCCCTCCCCCACCACCGTGGTGTGCAGGGATTGGTAGCCGTTGCCCTTAGGCATGGCGATGTAGTCCTTGAAGCGCCCCGGGATCGGCTTCCAGAGCGAGTGCACCACCCCCAGAGCGCCGTAACAGCCGCGGATGTCGTCGCAGACCACTCGCAGCGCCACCAGGTCGTAGATCTCCCGGATGGTCTTGCCGCCCTGCTGCATCTTGCGAAAGATGCTGGTCAGGTTCTTTGGTCGCCCTACCACCTCGGCACTGATCCCGGCCTCGGCCAGCTGGGCCAGCAGGTGCTGGCGGGCCTGCTCCAGCACCACCTCCCGCTGCCGCCGGCGCAGCTGGACCTCTTGGCGCACCCGCTCGTAGTTGTCCTGGTCCAGGACCGAGAAGCAGAGGTCTTCGAGCTCGCCCTTCATCTGCCAGATCCCCAGGCGATGCGCCAGGGGGGCGTAGATATCCATGGTCTCCTGGGCGATGCGGCGCTGACGCTCCTCGGGCAGAGCCGAGATCGTGCGCATGTTGTGCATCCGGTCGGCCAGCTTGATCAGAACCACCCGCAGGTCTTCGGCCATGGCGATCAGCATCTTGCGGATGTTTTCCGCCTGGACCTGAGCCTGGCTGTGGAGCTTGATCCGGCCCAGCTTGGTCACCCCGGCCACCAGCTTGCCGACGGTGTCTCCGAACTCCTTTTGTATCTGATCCAGCGCCAGAGGGGTGTCCTCGACCACATCGTGCAGCAAGGCCGCCGCCAGGGCGTCGCTGTCGAGGTGCAGATCGGCGAGCAGGGCGGCCACCGCCACCGGGTGGGTGACGTAGGGCTCGCCGGAGAGGCGCAACTGGCCGCGGTGGGCCAGCTCAGCTACCAGGTATGCCCGCTCCAGCGTGGCGATCTCGCTCTCACCCAGGTAGCTGAGGCGCGGAAGCAGGTCGTTGAACTGCATTCCCGGCTCGGCCATTCCTTCTTCATTCTAGGTCGGGTGCTTGAAATCGACTCTGGGAGGCTCGAACTAGCACTCTATACTCGGCCTGGTGCCTGGTCTAAGTCCTAACGAGGATGGCGGCGCGACCGAGCCTCAGCCCAGCGACGCGCCTCGATACCTGGGCGACCTGCAGACGCCTTCTCGGATAGGCCGCACTGGCTGGCTGATCCTGGCGATGCTGTTGGTGGCAGCTATCTCGTTCTTCATCATCGTGGTCTGCCTCGGCGTCGACACGTCCTGAGGATCGGCGGGTCAGTGGGCGAGGACAGCCACTCCCGCGGTCCCGAGGAAGAAGACAAATAGGTAGAGCATCGAGAAGCGGAAGAGCTGCCGGGCCCAGCGCATGCCCGCAGCCTCGCGCAGCACTGCAATGCTGAGGACGATGAAGGGGGCTCCCAAGATCAACGCCAGCGCCAGTTCAGCCGGCCCCAGCCAGATCGCCAATGTGCAGCTGAAGGCGACCAGGGCCAGGGTGTAACCCAGGATGCTGGTCCGGGTACGCCTAATCCCCACCACCACGGGTCTCATCGGCACCGATACCGCGGCGTAATCCCGGCGCACGATCAGCGAGAGCGCCCAGAAGTGCGGAGGGGTCCAAAGGAAAACCACCGCGAACAGGGCCAGACCCAGCGGGCCAAGGCCGTGGGTGACAGCGGCCCAACCCACCAGGGGCGGGACGGCTCCCGCGGCGCCCCCGATCACGATGTTGGACTTGGTCGTCCGCTTCAGCCAGAAGGTGTAGATAAAGACGTAGAAGGCGCCCCCAGCCGCCGCCAGCACCGCCGCCAGTGGGTTGACCAGAAGCAGGAAGAGGAGGAAGCCAGCCAGGCTCAGCCCCAATCCCAGCGCCAGCGCCGCCCGAGGGCGTATCCGGCCCGACGGCACCGGCCGGTGCCTGGTCCGCCCCATCACCGCGTCGATGTCGCGGTCGAACCAGCAGTTGATCGCTGCCGCGCCCCCGGCGGCGCAGGCGCCTCCGGCGAGTGCCGCAGCGCTGAGTCCGAGCCCCGGCCAACCCCGAGCCGCGATCACCATGGAGAGGAACTCGGTCACCAGCAGCAGACTCATCACCCCCGGCTTGGTGAGGCTGAGGTAATCCGACAACACCGCCCGCCACGACCGCGCCGAGGACAGCGGCTCGGGGCGCGTCCAGGTCCCCGCCGCCGCGCTGAGCGGAGGCGCCGAGTGGGACGAGCGAACTGTCTCAGCGACCGAGTCAGCGATGGGAAACGACCTCCTCTAACATTGCCCCAGCCCGCCGCTTCCCCCCGGCCCCTATGGCGCGCTCCATCTTCTCAGACCCTAGCCGGCCCAAGTCAACGGGACCGGGCTAACTCGAGTGTCCGCCCGGCCTGCCTGGCCCAGCTCGGACACAGGGCTACAGGTAGTAGCAGACGAGCCACCCCAGCAGCACCACACTGCCGAGGAAAAGCGCGAAATGCTCGTAGGACAGCGCCAGCGCCGAGATCGGGGTGGCCACCTCCAGGTCGGAGTCCGGATCCGGCATGAGGATGGGGTGTTGTGACTCATAGCCAGCCCGGTTCGCCAAGCTGAGCACCCATAGAGCCAGGGCCCCTACCTGGATGGTGAGGACGATCTGCATGGCGAAGAAGCAGCTGGCGTACGCACCGCTGGAGATCCCGAAGCCGACGTGCGAGAGCTGCCAGATGTTGATGATCACCGAGCCCAGCAACAGAGCCGACGCCGCCCGTCCGGTGTTGGTGAACTTTGCTAGCGTGCTTTGGTGGTGCAGGTTCTTCAACCCCGAGTGCGCCAGCCCTACTCCGATCGCTACCAGCGCGAAGACCGCAGCGCCGAGGATCCAGTTGGGTGGATGGACCCCCTTGGGCTGCCACATGTCGTTCATGTTGGCCTGCTGCAGGAAGAAGAAGGCAAAGAAAAGCGGGAGCACAAAGAAGAAATCGGCCCCGATCAGAAGCCAGGTGCCGACCAGGGGAATCCTGGCCACCTGCTCAGGGGAATGGGCGCGCGCCCCGGCGCGCAAGGTCCCGCCCGGAGTGCTCCTGTCAGAAATCATCAGTTCATCCCTCAGCTCGGGGCCGGCGCAGGTAAGGGCGAGCCGCCAGGCCATTCTGCGACCGGTGGCGCAGACGGATCACCGTAGTCGTAGGGTCCCGAGACGATGGTGGGGATGCGATCGAAGTTGTCGGCTGGTATTGGCGTCGGCAACTGCCACTCCAGGGAACGAGACTCCCACGGGTTGACCGGTGCCCGCTCCTTGACGAAGACCCAGGAGTAGACCAGGTTGACCAGCCAGATCAGGTTGGAGAGCCCAAAGAGGAAAGCGTTGATGCTGATCCAGATGTTGAGCCCGTGCAGCTCCTGGGCGTAAACCGGGCTGCGCCTGACCATGTCCAGATAGCCGGCCGCAAACATGGGCAGGAAGGTCGTGTTGAAGAATATGAATGCCGTCCAGAAGTGCCACTTGCCCAGGCGCTCGTTGAGCATCTTGCCGGTGATCTTGGGGAACCAGAAGTAGCTCGCCGCGTAGAGGGCGAAGATCTCGCCGCCCAAGATGGTGTAGTGGAAGTGGGCGACCACGAAGAAGCTGTCGTGCAGGGTCACGTCGAGGGGCACATCCGAGAGGAAAACCCCGGTCAGCCCTCCGATCAGGAAATTGAACATCATCGCGAAGACGAAGAGCACGGGCAGCTTGAGGCGTAGGTCGGACTTCCAGACGGTGCCCAAAACATTGAGAAAGATGACGCTGGTCGGGATCGAGATCAGCTCGGTGGCGGTCATGAAGAAGGGACGCAATCCTGGGGCGATTCCGCTGGTGAAGATGTGGTGGTTCCAGACAAACCAACTCATCAGCGATACGCCAAGCATCCCGGCCACGGCCAAGCGGTAGCCGAAGAGCGGTTTACGCGCAAAGACAGGCAGGATCTCGAGAGCCACACCGAACGCGGGGATGATGAAGATGTACACCTCGGGATGGCCGAAGAACCAGAAGATCTCCTGGTAGAGGAAGGCGCTGCCACCCATCGAGGCCTCGAAGAACGAGGACTGCACGGCCCGGTCCAGCCCCACCATCATCAGAAGGCAGGCCAGCACCGGCGGCGCCAGGGCGGAGAGGAACTCCACCGCGATCATCGACCAGGCGAAGATGGGGATCCGGCTCCAGCTCATCCCCGGAGCTCGCATGACGAAGAGGGTGGTAAGCAGGTTGATACCTGCGATGGAGGCGGCGATACCGATGAGCGCGAAGCCGACGATGGCGCCGTCCATACCGGCTCGCGCCTCCACTGAGAGGGGCGCATAAAGCCACCACCCGGTCGGGAATACACCGCCGAAGCCAAAGAGCAGCGACGAGTAGAGGATGCCGGCGCCTAGCGGGACGAGCCAGAAAGCGAACGACTCCAGCCTGGGAAAGGCCATCCGCTTGGCCCCGATCATGATCGGCACGAAGTAGTTGCCGAATGCTCCCACCAAGATTAGGGTGGCCACGAACATCATCAGCAAGCCGTGGAGCCCGACAAGGGCGATGTACTGGCCGGCGGGCCAGGGGCCGCCGTTGGGGTAGAGCAGGTCGGTGCGGATCATCATCGCCTGGAAGCCGGCCAGGAAGAACATGAAGACCACAGCAACCGCGAACTGGATCCCAACCACTTTGTGATCTAGCGAGATGCCAAAGAACTCGGTCCAGCCCCTGGTCTCGGCATCCTTCACCTTGATGACGCTAACGCTGGGCCGGCCCCGCAGCCTCAGGATCGGGTCGTTCGCGAAGCCCATGGTGATCAGGAAGGCGGCAGCGCCGACGATGTAGCCCATGAGAATCCCGGCGTCGCCGTTGTCAGTCTGGTCGAGCTGGGCACCGATCCAGTAGGCCACCACACCCGCGACGATCCCCACCACGGTGGCGGTGAAGAGGTTCTGGCCGAGGAAGAAACGACGCGCCGAGAACCGTACCGGAGCCCGGCCGCTTGCGATGGCTGTCTGACTCAAGGGTGCCTCCAACTCTCTCGGGACGCGATAGTCGACTACACCGCCCCCGGCGGCTTCGGGTCAGTAGGTCAAAGGTTGTGGGAAGTAGGTCAGGGAGAACTTAGGCAGTTGCGATTCTTCCGGACCGTAGTAGCTCTCCGCGTAGGTGATCCATGAATTGAAGTTGGCGGTGCTCAGGGCCCGGCCGGCCTGCTCACCGACGTCGGTCATGTAGCCATGCCAGAGCCCGCAGAGCTCCCCGCAGCGCACGTCGATGACGGTCGGTTTGAGCACGTAGGCATAGCCAACATTATTGATCCCGGAGTTGGCGTCGATCTTGATCGCCAGCTGGTAGGCCCAGAACTGATGGGTCACGTCCAATGAGGTGACATCGAACTGAATCAGCCGGTCGACGGGAATCCGGAGCTGTTGGGTCTCGAATCCACCGTACTGGGGATAGCGGTAGGTGAATTGCCACTGTTGGGCGATCACCTGAACGATCAACGGGTGGCTGGCCGCTCCCGAGGCGAGGGCCGAGGCTGGGACGACCAAGTTGGGATTGGTCTGGCCTTCCAGCTCGATCACGCCGAAGCCTGCCGCAAACATGACCAGCACAAACGCGGCAGAAATCCAGCTGGCCTGGACGGGAAGATTGTTACGGTCCCCGGGCACCCGCTCCCGGTTGGGGTAGCGGCTGAACTGCAGGATGAAATAGAGGCCGAAGATCACCACCGCGAAGAAGATGTCGCCGCCCATGATGGCGAAAACTTGGCCGGTGACGGTTTGGTCGGCCGCAGTGGTGGTGGCGTAACCGGGAGGGAGGTGCAGCACCAGCACGATCAGGAGATCGAAAACCACTGCGACCACAGCCCAGATCAGGGCGGGAACCATCAGGTGTCGCCGGTGGCTCACTATTACGACTCCTTGTTCACGGTGCCGGGCCGACGGTCAAACAACGGGGGCGGATCAGACGATCTTGAGATAGCCGTCCATGTAGCCGACGGTCTGCATGGGACCGCCGTTGCCGAACAGGTATCCGGCCGCGCAGGGGACGAAGCACTGCCAGCGGACGGTCTCCGGACCGTAGGTACGGAAGGAGAAGGTTATGGTCTCGTGCGCCCCGTGGGGGTTGCCGCTGATGGTGCCCGGATAGGTGGCCTGGGGGATGCCCTCGAGTGGCACGTTGATCCCTAGCTGGGGAACCGAGAAGGTGTGGGCAGGGAAGTTGGCGTTCATGTAGCGGACGGTCTTGCCGTTGACCGTCATGTCGTCGCCGACGGTACCTCGGACCATGCTCAGGAAGGGATTGCGCAGTCCGGTTTGGGTGTCGTACTCGAGCAGAGTGACTTTGATCAAGGAGTGGGCTGGCAGCTCCCAGACTGTCGAGCTGATCCACTTGCCATCCTGCCGGATCAAGTAGGCCACCCAGCTGGGATGGACTCCGAAGTCGATCGACCCCACGGTCGCTATTTCAAGATGGGTTGTGAGCTGACCGGAGCTGTTGACCGAGCTGGGTGGGGTGATGGTCTCGGGGTTGTAGGAGAGCCAGATGATCACGTAGGCGGCGAGGCAGATCGCCCCGATCAGGAATGAGCCCAGAACGATCGCGAGCTTGCGGCCAGAACTCATCGCGATCTCATCTCCCCCAAGTCGGACCCGCTGCTTCGGGACCCAAGCCCGGTTCTACTGGGGCTGCGACCGGTAGCCGTCCACGATCGAAGTAGGCTACATCTGTATTCCCGGAGATGTCAACCAGGGTGATCGAGGTTGTGAGCCCCGCCTGGCGAGTCCCGGTTCTGCCAGTCCTTTCCCCCGCACCACGATCAGGGGGCGCGCGCTCGGAGGAGAGGTAGTCGATGAAGCGAACCCAAACCTCGGCACTCGGCTCAGAGGTGGTGGCACCGTTAGGTGGGGGCACGCCGGACCGCTCTTGACATGCCGGCGAGGCCAGGCATACGCTCTGATCAGGATCGGCGGGATCCGTGCGCTAGGGTCGAGTTCCGCAGCGGCTTTGACTGACCGCATAGGAGGGTGAAATGAGTGCCTTCGGAGCAGTTCCCGGGCTGACGATCATCACTCTAGCGTCGGTCATGGTCATGGGTTTTGCCTATCTGGCCGCGGCCACCTACATCTCTTGGTCCGACTCCGGCCACCGCCACTGGAAGGTGGCCACGCTTCCCGTGCTAGGTCTTTTCGCTCTGACGACATGCTTCGCACTCATTGCGGCCATCGCAGAGAATCAGTTCGTCACCCGCGTGACTGGAGGCTGACGGCCCGAACCGGTCGGCTTTCAGCCGTCCTTGGTACCTGCCGAGCGTGAGCTGAACCCCTCCTGATCGCGCATACCCCAGCTGACAATGCGCCGGGGTGTGATCCGGAACATCTCGGGCGAGAATCCCGGACCCAGGTTCGTCCCCCCCGTCTCAAGGACCTCGACATCACCGCGTACCTCTAGTCCACGCACTCGCCACGGGTTGAACGAGACGATGTCGTCGACAACGAATGCCGCTTTGGGGTTCCGGAGCACGTCACGGTACTTCTTGCGGGTCGCGAAGTCGTGGCCGCCCACGTCGATGGTGTCGGTTTCCGGGTTGAAGCGAAAGCTGGTCGGGACGACGTGTGGAGTTCCGTCAGCTCCGACGGTTGCCAAGCGTCCTAAACGAACGCCCCCGAGGAGGTACTCGCGCTCGGCGTCGGTGAACACGCTCATCTGGCTGTCCTCTCTGCGTGAGCCAACCTACGTCGTGGTCCGGAGCTCGGCGACCGGCATGACCGTCGTCGCGGTACCGAGGCTAGGCGCCGAGTCTACTGCGAGTAGGAGCTTCGGCCGATCCATTCGATCCGAGGCGCCTGGAGGCTTGTGGCGGACTTGCACGCGTGGTACGGTCGCCACGCAATGGGCTGAGGGAGCCCACCGAAGCAATCGGGCTCCCAGGGGGATCCAGTGACCCGACTACTGGCGGCGGCCTTCGCAGTTCTGTTCTTGGTTGGGACGGCCGCCATCGGTTCAGGTGCCAGCGCCGGAACAATCCAGCTGCCGGCGCGGCCGAGCGTTCACTCCTTCTCCGCCCACGCAGTCACTGTCGGCCACAAGAAGAAGAAGAAAAAGAAAAAGAAGAAGAAGTCAAGCTCCGCCAACTTCGACTCCTGCTCGGTTGTCACCCAGGCCGAGGCGGCAAGCGCCATCGGTGCCACCGTGACGCCAGGGGTACTCGGCAACGCCACCGTCGAAGGCGGCCTCGCCTGCGTCTTCTATGGCCCCTACGCCCCGACTCCCCACACCCCCAACGTGGCTCAGGCAGACTCCGTCCGGGTGGTCGTGGTGGAAGGCTCCAAGGCCTTGACTTGGTACAACGCCTACAAGGCCATGGTCAGCGCGACCGAGCAAGCGATCACCGGCTATGGGGATCAGGCCTTCTGGGACGGCTATGCCTCCCTGAGCGTGCTCAAGGGCAGCGACTATCTCCGGATCGCGGTCTCGCCCTATGCGTCGCCTCCATCCCTGACCGACGAAGAGCAGCTCGCCACGGCCATCCTGCCCAAGCTCTAGGCCGCTCGGGGCTCCACTCCAGCTGGCCTCATGTCAGAGGCGGCGCGGGCCTAGGCACCTGGGCATCGGGCTACTCAAGTGTTGACAGTTGACACTCTTGGTTGCCTGCAGTAGGCTCGGTAGCCGAGCGACCGCCGCATGGCAGGTTCACGCTCGTACGGTCACCGCACTACGAGGAGTCCACCTGGATGAAGGTCAGACTGGCGATGGGGGCGCTGGCCGCTGTGATCCTGCTCTCCGCTGGTGGCACCGCCGCCAGCGCCAGCAGCTCGAGTGGGTACCACGGCACCGCCACCTTCGCTCTGCCTCAGGGCGTACTCCCCGACTACATCTTCCCGTTTGCACCGGGGTCGGTCTCCAACAACGTCGACTACCTGCAGTTCTCTCCCCTACTCTGGCGCCCCCTTTACTTCTTCGGTCATGGGCTTCAGGTGGGCATCAACTACCAGCAGAGCCTTGGCGAGGTACCGGTGTTTTCCAACGGTGGTCGCACCGTCACCGTCACTCTCAACCGCAAGTTCACCTGGTCGGACGGCCAACCAGTGACCAATCGAGACGTCGAATTCTGGATGAACATCTTCTTTGCCGAGAAGGACAACTGGCTGGGTTACGCCGTGGGCAGCATCCCCGATGACATAACCTCGATGAGTTTTCCGGCCAGCACGCCTTATCAGTTCAGCCTCACCTTCAACCAGGCCTACAGTCCCACCTGGGTCCTCTACAACCAGCTGAGTCAGATCGTGCCGATTCCCCAGCAATCTTGGGACCGCACCTCGGCGTCCGGTGCCGTGGGGGACTACGACACCACCACGGCCGGAGCGATGGCCGTCTACAACTTCCTCAACAGTCAGTCTCAGGATGAAACAACCTACGCCAGCAACCCGATCTGGAAGACCGTCGATGGCCCCTGGGACCTCCAGGCCTACAGTGCGGCCACCGGCTACGCCGCCTTCGTTCCAAATCGGAGCTACACCGGGCCCGGCAAGCCGACGCTGGCGAAGTTCGAGGAGCTCCCCTTCACCACCGACAGCGCCGAGTACGACGCCCTGCGCTCGGGCCAGCTGGATTACGGCTACCTACCGGTCCAGGACCTCTCGCAAAAGTCGTACTTCACCAGTCACGGCTACGTAATCAACGACTGGCTCGACTACGGGTTCAATGACTTCTTCCTGAACTTCACCAATCCCACCGTGGGCCCGATCTTCAAGCAGCTTTACATCCGACAGGCGATCCAGACGCTGATCAATCAGCCCCAGATCTCCCAGGACATCTACCACGGGGCGGCCTACCCAACCTACGGTCCGATTCCCACCCGGCCAGCCAACCCCTACACCTCCAAGATTGGGACGGATAATCCCTATCCCTACAGCGTTTCGTCTGCCAAGAAACTGCTCAGCAGCCACGGCTGGACGGTCCGTCCCGAAGGCATCGACAGCTGCGCCAAGCCCGGAACCGCGGCCGACGAGTGCGGTGCCGGAATCAGCGCCGGTGCCACGCTCAACTTCACCGAGATGGTCGCTACCGGCTCCCAGCCCTTCACCGCCGAGGTTGAGGACATGCAGTCGGCCTGGTCAACGGCCGGAATCCACGTCACCCTGAAGCAGGAGCCCGTGGGCACCATCTTCGGAAACCTGGAACCCTGCAGCGGTGGCGACGAGGGCTGTCAGTGGCAGATGGGCAACTTCGGTGAGATCGGATCGACACCCACCTACTCACCTGAGTATCTGCCCATCGGGACCCAATGGTTCGCGACCGGTGGCGGCACCAACCCCCAGGGATACAGCAGCCCACACATGGACGCCCTCATCAATGAGGCAGGGCTCAGCTCCAACCCGGCGGCGATCCGGGCCATCGGCGTGTACGGTGCCGAGCAATTGCCGGGAATCTGGGAGCCCAACTACCCCTACCAGATCTCGGTGATCAGCAAGAAGCTCAAGGGGGCAATTCCCCAGGATCCCAATCTCAACCTTCTGCCTCAGTACTGGTCACTGAGCTCGTAGCTCCCGGGGCACAAGCCGCCGCTCAGGCCATGCCCTCGGTCTCGACGATGAACTCCGCCTCCAACGCTTCCATCAGGGCCCGAGCGGCCCGGTTGATCTCCGGCATCCGGCCGTCTCCGAAGGCGGGGTCCGCGTGGGCCTCCAGCTCGTCCATGAAAATCTCGAAGCGAAGAGCCATCGCATCCTCGGAGTCTTCCTCCAGAACTGTTTTTCTGACCTGTTCGTCCATGCGAAAACCACCTCCTGGAATTCGGTTATCGGGTCGCGTCGTCTGAGCGACTGAAGCGGGTCACTCAGTCAGGACCAGCCACCTCCGTCCATCGATCAGCTCGCGTACCGCATCGAGGTGGCCCGCGTGAACCGCGGTCTCGGTAATCACGTGCAGCATTACCTCGCGCAGGTCGTGAAGCCGCCAGTTGGGCCAGAGTTCTTCAGGCCATTAGGCCGGCGCCGCATCAAGCGGAGTCGCGGCAATCACGGCGTTCGCGAGTTCGATCTCGCGCCGGTACAAGTCAAACACCTCCTGATCACGCTGTTTCCCGAGGGATGAGACCAGCTCGCTCCTTTCCGGCGTCATGTTCAGCTGCAGCATGTCAGCACCCAGGACTGGGTGAGGACCGATCCCCCTGACCTCTGGTCTGCGATGGGCCGTGTCACCACTTCCCCCATAGAGCGCGCCACACGCCCGCTCGGCCCATTGCCCTTCCCACCGCGATGTTTCTAGCGCGCCGAGCGGCGTAGTAGGGGTTGCCGGTTTCGATACTCCTCCGGACCGCCCGGCCCGATGCCGACAGTCGAGCTGCGCGGTACAGCGCTGAGGTGAAATTCATTAGATCTCCCTGCCTAACTCCCGAACACGCCTCATAGTGCTGCAAGCCTCCGTCCCAGCGTGCAAAGCGAACGTCCGGCTCTGCGGGCGATGGCAGCCGGCCCATCGCCTGCCAACTAGCGCTGCTACCCTCGATTGTGGGCGCCCGCAAGGGCGCCAACTGCGGTCAATACTGGGGAGTCCGCTTGCTCTACCTATTCAGGTTCCTGCGTGATCCCTCTCACTCGACGCTCCAATGGACCCTCGCCGTGGTTCTCGTCGCCTTTGGAGTTGGCCTGATCGTCTGGGGTCTGGTGGAGCACAGCCCACTGCTTGCCGTCCGAGGCGCCGTTGAACTGCTGCTGGTGGGAGGGTTCGTGCTCGGGGTTGTGCGGCGCCACCGGCGACTCGGCGGTGCAGGCGACCCGAGCCAACGCTCCTAGGTCGACATCGATCCGATGACCGCAGCCGCGCCACCTGTGCCGGCGCACCGCAGCGCCTGGTCGAGGGCTGTCGGGTGGGTTAGTGCCAAGGACCCCGGGTTCCTCGCAGTCAAGCGGTCGGTTCGCGCGGCGGTCGTCATGCCGGCGGCCTTCGCTCTGGCCCATTTGCTGTTCCCTGATTCAGCTCAGGTCGGCCTCTTTGCCGCCTTCGGTTCGTTCGCACTAATACTCTTCTCGGACTTCCGGGGAAGACCGCGCACGCGGCTCATCTCCTACCTAGGCGTCTTCCTGGTGGGAAGTTTTTTCATCACCCTGGGAACCCTGGCCTCGACCCAAAGGGTAGTTGCGGTGGTCGCGATGGCGATCGTGGCCTTCGCCGTCCTCTTCGCCGGGGTGGTCTCCCCGCAGGCGGCGACTGCTTCGACCGCCGTCCTGCTGACGTTCGTGCTGCCGGTGGCAATCGCTCAACCAATCGAGTCGCTGGGCCCGCGCTTGTTGGGCTGGGCGCTCGCGGGTGCCTTCTGCATCCCGGCATCGATGGTGGTCTGGCCGACCCCGTGGCGAGATGACCTCCGTCGTCGCTTGTCGGCGACGGTGTCGGCTGTCGCCAAGCTGGTGGCCGCACGCGCCCAGGGCGGCGCCGATCCCAAGGTCACGGCTTCCGTGACCGCGGAGCTGTCCCGGCTGCGGGCCCAGTTCCGGGCTACCCCATACCCGCCCATAAGTGCCGCTGCTGGCGCTGTCGCCCTGGCGACTTTGATGGGTCGCGTCGAGTGGCTGGCGGGTTACCCCGCACTCGTTGGCAACGAGGCCCAGGCACCAGAGCCGGAGGCCGACCGGGAGTTGCTGGGCCAGGTGGCGGAGACCCTCCGACTCAGCTCTTCCCTCATCTGCGACGGGCACGGCTACCCGGTCGACGATCGCGAGGCAGTCAAGACGGTCCAGGAGTCGACCCGGCGATTGCAACAGCTGATCGGCACCGAGCTCGATGCCCAGGTGTCGTCCCTGATTGAGCCCGTGGTGGCAGGTCGGAGGCTAGGGCTCTTACCGTCGACCGCCCCCTCGTTGCCAGCCTTCCACGCCCGCGGCCTGGCCATCGCGGCCGAGTTGGTAGCTGATGCCTCGCTCGAGGCAGCCGGCGCCGAGCCCGTGGCAGATTCGCGGCGGGGCATGGCCGGACGACGTTCGTGGCGCCAGTTTTGGCAGCAGTTCCGGTCCTACCTGTCCCTCGACTCGGTTTGGTTCCGCAACGCCCTCCGCGGCGCGACCGCATTAGCCCTGGCGGTTGCGGTGGTGGAGGTAACCAATGTCGAGCACGGCTTCTGGGTAGTGTTGGGTACGCTCTCGGTGCTGCGGTCCAACGCCCTTGGTACCGGCTCCACGGCCCTGCGCGCGGTGGGGGGCACGGCGCTGGGCTTCGTAGTTGGCGCCGCCATCATGATCGGGGTTGGCAGCCACTTGGTGGTCTTGTGGGTACTCCTGCCCCTGGCGGTGCTGGTGGCAGGGGCAGCCCCATCGATGATCTCGTTCGCCGCTGGCCAAGCCGGCTTCAGCGTCGTCGTGATCATCCTCTTCAACATCATTGTCCCCGCCGGCTGGACGGTCGGGCTAACCAGGGTTGAGGACGTTGCCATCGGCGCCGCCGTCAGCGTGGCGGTCGGACTGCTGTTCTGGCCCCGAGGCGCGACCGCGGCGCTGGGGCGCGCCTTATCCGATGCCTTCGTCGAAAGCTCGGGGTATCTGGCCGACGCCGTGGATCGACTCACCGCCAGGTCTGGAGAGGTCGACACCCGTCCCGGCCAGCGAGCGGCCGACACCGCCTACCTGAGGCTCGACGACGCCTTCCGCCAGTTCCTCACCGAGCGCGGCGCCAAGGTTCTGCCGGTAGAAACCCTGGCCAAGCTTTTCACCGGCACGAACCGCATCCGCCTGGCCGGCTACACGCTGGCCGCAATACCGGAGTCCACCCCTGACCCGGGCCGGGCCGAGCTGGAGTCAGTTGCTATCGCCGGGGCGGTCCTGCGCGATTCCTACGCCGCCAGCCATCGTTGGTACCAGGAGTTCGCCGAGGTCCTGGCGGACCGACGCGGGTCACTCGATCCGCCCCCGGCGGTCGCTGAGACCGTGCACGACGTGCTCCAGGGAGCACTCAGCGACGCCCAGGCCCAAGGTCGGGACGACCAGTTGCGCGCGACATTGCAAATGTTGTGGGCGGTGGAGCTGCTAGAGGTCCAGCACCAAGTCCAGGCTGACCTGGCCGAGTCGGCCAACCTTTTCGCCCGCCGCAAACACGAGTCCCGCGCCATCTAAGTCAGCCCATCTCTCCGGCGTCGGAGTCCAACCAACAGCAGAGCCGCATCCACTCGGACCCAAAGCTGTTCTTCTAACAAGCCGGTTTTGCAGCCGCCCCCCAGCGTCACCCTAACCCTCCCAGGTGGACCTGACCCGACTCCCCTGCCCGACCGTCACGATGTGGCAAAACAGCAGCAATGGCCAGCAATGGTTTTGCAGTTTGGGAAGGGGTAAAGAGGGCGCATGGCACATTCGCTTGAGGTCACAGCGAGGCAAGAAGGCGAGGGCTGGTCGGCCGAGGTTTGGGTCCGAGACGGGAAGGGGAAATCCCGCCATCGGGTGACCGTCAGCAAAGAGGAGCTCCTCCGCTACGGCCGAGGTCGATCGGTTGAAGAGCTGATCGCGGCCAGCTTTGAGTTCCTGCTCCTGCGGGAGCCGGCCTCCTCGATCCTGGCCGACTTCGAGCTCTCGACGATCGAGCGCTACTTCCCGGAATTCGCCGAAGAAGTGTGACTGGCAAGCCAGCCCGCTCCCGGGCGCTGGCCTACGATTGCTTGGCCCATGGCTAGCCCAATCCGCATGATTCAGGTCAGTTGCCTCCTCCTCGCATCGGCTCTGGGCCTGCTCGTGGCAGGTTGCGCGGGCGGTCTCGGGGCGCCATCGCTCTCAGCGCCGGCAACCCCCACTCCCACCGCCAGGGCCCACCCCAAATCCCGACCCACCACCTCCCTGAACGTCAACCTCGGCGCCGAGTACGGGAATCTGACGCCCCGTGATGCGACCGTCGCATGCAGTGCCAACGACGGCACCGTGGTGGTTCGCGGATCAGTCCAGGGGGCTCGGGTGACCATCCGCCTGAACAACCTGCGTAAGCACCAGCACCTGCTGGTACCACCAGCAGTCGGCAGATACTCCGATCGCGTGACGGTGACGGTGGCCAGCGCTAGCCCGAGCCAGCCCGTCAGTTATGTAGTCGGCTTCGCGGACGGTGCTTACCAAGGCGTAGGCACGATCGATGTCGGTAAGCGCGGCAACAGCGGAACCCTGAACGTCTCAACACCGTCGCCCTTGGGCCAGGAGCCGGTGATTCAGTCATCAGGGATTACCGTCACAGTCGGAGTTGACAGTCTGTCGCTCGCTGGCAACTGGGAATGTCCGTGAGCGCGCGGCGGGCGGGTCCCCCAACTGTCCGGATGTAGATCCTGGAGGCGAATGATCGGCTTCTGGAGGCTGTCAAGGTCAGCAATTGCCGCAGATCTCAGTTGTGACGAGCTTATGAGTCCCCTCACGAAACTCTGACGGCTTGGAGGCCGGGGGTAACCAGCGACCTCGGCTGAGATAGATTCCCAGAGTGGTCCGGTTGGTTCTGGTAGTCGCTGGCATTGTCCTGGCTGTGGCGGGAGCGATGGTGCTGCTCTTCCCGTCCGCAGCCAATGCAACCTTGGTCGGGGATGTGTCCGCGAAAGTCAGCCAAAGCACTTGTGGCGCCTGGCTCGGGCAGGGTTCCAACTCGGTGGGCCAGTGCTGGGGCGGCGCTCTCCTCTATGGGGCTTGGGCAGCGATCGCGGCTGGAGCTGCGATGGCTTTCCTTGGCCTCTGGCGTCACGGATGAGTCCCGGGAGGTCAGCGACTGGGGATCGGACCGGACCCCTCTGGTCCCTAGGGGTGGCCGGATCGGTCGGTGGAGCGGGGGACGTCCGCAAGCGAAACCGCGCTCCGGGTGAGGTTGGCGGCCAGGTCGGTTAGGACCTTACTGACCTCTTCCAGTGAGGACGCACTGAGCCCGGCGACGGTCTTCTCGGCCACTTCGATCCAGGCGGCCTTGAGCTTGGGCAGGAGCTCCCTTCCCTGCTGGCTCAGCTCGACGATGGTGGCGCGGCCGTCGGTGAGCGAGGGCCGGCGGATCACGAACCCGGCGGCCTCAAGCTGGCGGACGCTCATGGTGATGCTCGGCGGTTCATAGCCGCTGGCAGCGGCGAGCTCGGCCTGGGTACGCGGCCCCGCCTGCTCCAGCTCCAGCAGCAGCAGCTTGTGACCGGGATGGATCCCGAGCGGGGCCAGGGCCGCGATCGCGAGCTCACGATGGCGCATGCCGATGGCTCGAATCGCCTCGTTGAGTCGGTCTGCCTCATCGAAGTCCATCGCACCTCCTTGACTCCAGATACTTAGGCGGCTAACATTAGGCGCCTAAGTAAGTCTACCGGCCGGCGCTGCCCCCGGGTACCACCGGCCCCAAATAGGAGTAGTCCCTCATGACCACCACCAGCGCCAGCTACACCGCGCAAGCCACCGCCCGCCCGACCTGGATCAGGGCCATCAGCGTCGTCGGAGCCAGCCTCGCTGCTGTTGCCGTCTGGGCCATCGCGGTGCCGCTTCTCGGCACCCACCTCCTGGTGCGCTTCGGCAGCGGATCTGCCCTGGGCATTGGGATCGAGTCGGTCGTGGGCGCCAGTTTGACGGCGTCGCTACTAGGCTGGGGCTTTCTCAGCTTCCTGGAGCGGCGCACTCCTCGCGCCTGGACGATCTGGAGCCGGGTCGCCGTCGTCGTCCTGCTGGTCTCGCTCACTCTCCCTCTTAGCGCAGGAGCCAACATTTCCACCAAGGCCGCCCTGGCGCTGATGCACCTGGCCGTCGCCGCCGTCCTCATCCTCGGTCTGCGCCGCAACTGAGTCGGGCCTGGATTAGTTCCTCTGTTCTTGCACAATCTGCAAGCTTGCAGATTGTGCAAGAACTCGCTAAGCTGCGTCGGTGGCAACCGCAGAACTCGGGCGCCGCGACCGCAAGAAGCTGGCGACCTATCACGCCTTGCGCTCCGCGGCGTTGCAGCTGGTGGCGGCCCGGGGCTTGCACCAAGTGACTGTGGAGGACATCGCCGAGGCTGCCGACGTCTCCGTCCGTACCTTCTTCAATCACTTCCCTTCCAAGGAAGACGCCATCGTGGGCCTTGATCCAGACCGGGTGGTCCAGCTGCGCGAGGCGCTGATCGCGCGGCCAGCGGAGGAGCCACCACTGGTCGCCCTCAGGGTGGTGCTGGGCGAGATGGCGTCGCCAATGGTGGAGCGGAGCGAGGAGTGGCCGCTGCGCATGAAGGTGGTGCGGGACTCCCCGACTCTGCTTCCGCGCCTATTGGCCTCCTTCGCGACTTTCGAGCGGGCCCTGGTGGAGGTGGTTGCCGCCCGCACCGGCACCGATCCAGACCTTGACCTCTACCCCGTTCTGAGCGCGGCCGTGGCCGTGGGCGCCTTCCGCGCAGCACTGGCGTCCTGGCGGGGCAGCAGCGGAGCCCGGTCGCTGCCCAAGCTCCTTGATGCCGCCTTCGCTCAGGTCGCCGCCGGGCTGCCAGCACCCGATGTGGCCGAGCGGTCCTCGTCACGCAGCGCGGCCGGGTACCTCTCGCATCGGAGGGATGCTTAGCGTGGCCGCCAACGCCACTGGCGGGGCTGACCCCACTAGTCTGCTTGACCCCGCAGGTCAGCCCCTTTTGACCCACCGACGGGTGCTGCTGGTCATCGGAGCCCTGATGTTGGGGATGCTCTTGGCCGCCTTGGACCAGACCATCGTGGCCACGGCTTTGCCCACGATTGCCGGTGATTTGCACGGTTTGTCCCATCTCTCATGGGTCGTCACCGGTTACCTGCTGGCCGCCACCGTGTCAACACCGCTGTGGGGCAAGCTCGGCGACATGTATGGCCGGAAGATGTTTTTCCAAGCAGCCATCGTGATCTTCCTGGTGGGCTCGGCCCTCTCGGGACTCAGTTCGTCGTTGATCGAACTCATCGGATTCCGAGCCCTGCAGGGCTTGGGAGCAGGCGGTCTGATGGTGGGCGCACAGGCCATCATCGGCGACGTGGTGCCGCCCCGGGAGCGGGGCAAATACCAGGGCATCTTCGGCGCCGTCTTCGGGCTCTCCAGCGTGGCCGGCCCACTACTCGGCGGCTTCTTCGTCCAGCACCTTTCCTGGCACTGGATCTTCTACATCAATCTCCCCATCGGCGCCCTGGCGCTGGTGGTGACTAGCGGATTCCTGCCCAGCGCCCTGCGGCGAGTGCAGCACGTCATCGACTACATCGGCGCGGTGCTGCTGGCAGGAGGGGTCACCTGCTTGGTCCTGCTGACCACCCTCGGTGGCACCACCTACCCCTGGGGTTCAGCTCCCATCGCGATCCTGGCGGTGCTGGGAGTGATCCTGCTGACCGCCTTCGTCTTGGCGGAACGGCGGGCTGCCGAGCCAATCTTGCCCTTGCACCTGTTTCGCAACCGCGTGTTTGCCGCCACCAGCGCCATCGGCTTCATCGTCGGTTTCTCCATGTTTGGGGCGATCACTTACCTGCCGACCTACCTGCAGATCGTCAGAGGTGCCAGCCCCACCGGCTCCGGACTTGAGCTTTTGCCCCTCATGGGCGGACTGCTGGTCACATCAATCGGCTCGGGGATCTTGATAAGCCGATGGGGCCGCTACAAGATCTTCCCGATCGTGGGCACAGCGGTCATGACCATCGGCCTCTACCTCTTCTCCCGTCTGGGATTGGACACCAGCACCTTGACGATTTCCTTCTTCATGGTCGTGCTGGGATTGGGCCTGGGGTGCGTAATGCAGGTCCTGGTGATCGTCGTGCAGAACTCAGTCGCCCACAGCGAGCTGGGCGTCGCCACCTCGGGCGCTACCTTCTTCCGCTCCATCGGGGGATCGTTCGGGACCGCTATCTTCGGCGCCATTTTTGCCAATGTGCTGGCTGGCAACCTCGCTCACTACCTCGCTGGCGTGCATCTCCCGTCTGGATTCGTCGGCACAGCTGGAGCCAGCCCGGCGGCCCTCGCCAAGCTGCCGCCGGCGGTGCACACGGGCTATATCCAAGCGGTCAACGCCTCCTTGCACCCGGTGTTTCTGTGGGCGGTTCCCTTCGCCCTCCTTGCCTTCGCGGTCACCTGGCTGGTCAAGGAAGTACCGCTACGGAGAACGGTCCATGCACCTCAGGCGCCGGTTACCGCAACAGCGGACCTCAAGGCCTCCGACGCCTAGGCAGGTGGAGAACTGAGCAGCAGTCGAACGCATTGGGCGTTCTGGCCTGACCTCGGCAGGGCTCAGAAGAAGTGAGCGTCTTGCGGTGCTCTCCGAGCGCTCATCACCCACTGCCGCGGCGCATACCTGCCGAAGTTTTCGCACCAGCTGCGGCCCCGAGCCTCGTCACGGCCAGGATGACCCAATATCGGAAATAGGACTCAGCGGATGGGCCGCGCCCCGCTACGATTCGATCGCTAGGCCTGGCCACTGGATCTAGATTGAGGGAGTGAGATGCCGAAGTACCTCGTTACCTACCATGACGGCGGAGAGCCGCCCACCGGCCCGGAAGCTAACGCGCAGATGATGGCAGCGTTCGGGGCTTGGGCGGCAAGCGTAGGGTCAGCGCTCACGGATCCGGGCGCCCCCTTGTCCCAGGCCAAGACCGTCTCGGCCCAGGGCGTAAAGGACGGCCAGGATCGGGCCAAGATCGAAGGCTACACCCTGCTACAGGCCGACGACCTGGACCATGCGGTGAGCCTCGTCCAAGGTCATCCGTTCTTGGCCCGGGGCGGGAATCTGCAGGTGAGTCAGGCCATCGATCTGCATTAGGCGAACCCGGCTCCCACCAGCTAGCTCGGCTAGCTGCCTTGCTTCCGCGGCAGTCAGCCGTGGGAGCTAAACGTCCCAGCTGAAGGGCCGCTCGTTGACCGGCGCTCGAATTCAGTCTTTTCCTGCATCCAGAAGTCTCGCCTCGTCCCTCTGTTGCTGCTTGACCTTGCGTACGACATCGGCGTAGCTGCCCCGCACCCCTGGCGGTACCCGCCATACATCAATCGTTCCACAGCAGCCCAGAGCGCGGACGTGCACGGTGGGAGCGTCGGGCAGAGCAACATCTCTTCCCCAGTCGCGGCGATGACCGAATAAGGTGGGGCCGCCGATGTCCACATTGATCCCCTCGGGCAGATAGAGATCAACGTTGCCGAGCATGGCGAGAACCAAGATGGCGGCGCGGGAGCCATCGATCGTCGCTTCGCGCAGGTCGAGATCGATGTCCGACAAGATGCTGAGCACGACGCTCCGTCGACGTATTCGCAACCGACCCCGTCGGACAACATGGGCGACGAGCGCCAACGTGAAGCGAGCTGGTCGGCCGTGCGACCCAGCTAGCGCGCTGCCGGACTCGGGAAGATTCTCCTCAGCGCGAGCCAAGTCCCCGGAGATCTCAGCTCGAAGAGCGATGTCCACGCGATCGGCGAACTGCTCGAGGGTCATGCGGCCAGCCACTAAGTGCTCCCGGAGCGCGACTATGGTCTGGTCACGTTGGGCATCCGACACCGGCTGGGACGGCGATGGACCGACCATGCTCGCCATTGTAGTGTCGAAGCTGGCGAATTCGCAGAACTGGTGGGCCCGCCCATCTCAGCAATCCTCGCGCGTCGGAATAGTTCGCGACTCGGCACGCTTCCTGCGACGGCGGTGTGTACGACACTCAAATACGGCTGCTACCGTCGCACAAACAGTCACGGGATTACAGTAGGCGAGGGGATCAGGGCGGTCAACTCGGCTCTCGAATTGATCGCCAACTTGCTGTATATGCTGCGTAGGTGGTACTCCACGGTCTTCGGACTGAGGAAGAGCGCGGCAGCGGCCTCCCGCGTGGTCTTACCGCTCGCGAGCATCTGCGCAATGCGGAGCTCTTGATGCGTGAGCGCATCACTGGCTGGTGCATCACGCCGTCGGGCGGTCTCACCGGTCGCGAGGAGCTCGCCGCGCGCGGTGTCGGCCCACTGCTCAGCACCAAGCCCTTCAAAGAGCCCCAGTGCCCGACGGAGCTCATCACGGGCGCGCCTCCTTTGCCGGTGGCGGCGAAGACGCCCGCCGTACGCAAGGCGTGTGACCCCAAGCTCGAATACGTCTGGCGTTTGCATGTGCAGGGCAACCGCATCCTCGAACTCGCTCGCAAAATCGCTTTCTGCTGCGAGAAGACCACGGCAGCGCGCCGCGCGAGCAAGCGACCACGGCTGCCCTTTTGCGGCCGCCTTGAGGTCAAGGGTGACGGCCACTTGGTTAGCGTCCGTCCGACGACCGAGCCTTAAATAGGCGTCCACCAATTCGGCGGCTGGGGACAGGTCCACGTCCTCTAGTCCCAGTTCTTCAAGCCTGCGACCGCACTCCTCGAGATTCGCGATCGCGGCCGTTGCTTGACCCAGACCGAGCTCGAGTTCGCCAAGAGCGCGGATGGCCCAGATTTCGAAGAGTTGCGCGCCCAGCTCGGAGCAGAGAGTCTGCGCCTCCAAAGCATGCGTACGGCAGTCAGCCTCGCGCCCCTGGCGCGCTTCTAGCCATGCCATGCCGGCGAGGGATGCGCCCAACTCGGTGCGCTGGCCGGTCTCGCGAGCAAGGCGGGCTGCCTCGTCATACTCGACCATGGCCCTAGTCCAGTCATCGGCCGCCGCATGCTCGCGTCCAACGCGATTGAGCAGCCACGGAAGAATGCCGAGAGCCGCTCGAGCGCGCGCGGTTTCGATTGCTTCACCGACCAAGGCGCGCGCCGGACCGGACTCCCGTAGGAAGAGAGGCACAACGACGAGCCAGGGCAGGAGATCGGTGTCCTGACGCAGTGCTTCGTTCTGCTCAATGAGCGTCATGGCAGAACGAATCGATTCGATGCCCGCGCGAGCGTCCTCGGTGAAAACGAGTGCCATCCCGGTGGCGGCGGCCGCTAGGAACCGCGTCCGTGATGAGGCGGTCGGGCTGAGGAGGTCCCTCATGCGCATTGCGCACTTCACCATCTCATCGACGTTGCCGGCAAAGAAACTCGCATCCACAGCATCGGCCAAGAAGCCGATCGCGACGTCGGGATTGGTCTTGGCCACACGGTCCGCAGCGGCCACGAGGATGTCGTGGCCCCCCATCACGGGGCCTCGTCGTGTCGCGATGTGACCACGTAGCCGGTCGATCTGCACCAGCAACTCGACCTCGACAGCGAGCAAGCGCGACTCGTCCAGCAGGTCGACGGCCCGATCAGCGAAGCCCGCAAGCCACGCCATCTCGGCAGCATCTGCGAGCAGCCGACCTCGACGCTCTTCGTCTACAGCCAGTCGCGCAGCTTTCTCCAAGCCCGTGCTCGAAACCGCGTACGCACTCCGCTGGCGTGCTCGCACCCCTGCCTGTTCCAGAGCAGAGGAGGCGGTAGCGTCGGTACCGACTGCGGCCTCTCCCAGATGCCAAGCCCGTCGGTCCACGTCACGGTCAGGAAGCGCCCGAGCGATCGCCCGATGAGCCTCTCGGCGTCGCTCCGGCGAGCACGCATCATAAATCGCGGCTCGTACGAGAGGGTGGCGAAACTCAACCCGGCTGTCGGTCATCCGCACCAGGCCCGCTTGCTCCGCGGCGGCGAGGCCGCTTGCGTCGAGGTTCAGTAATCGGGCCGCCCGCTCGATCGTCGAAAGGTCCGCCGCCTCGTCGATAGTGGCAAGAACTAGGAGTCGCTGTGCTGAGTCGTCGAGTGCTTCAGCTTGTCGAGCGAAGGCGCGTGTGATCTTGGCTGGCACAGGAATCGGTGCATCAATTGAGAGGGTTGCCAGCCTTGAAGTATCTCGAGCCAGCTCAGTCAGGGCCAGGGGATTCCCGCCGGTCGCCCGATACAGGCGGTCCGTCGTCTCCGGCGTGAGCGTACCGAGAAGTTCAGACGCCGCCGCATGGTCGAGTCCACCGATCTGCAACGCTGGAAGATCTGCATCATCGAGCAGCGATGGCTCGCCCTCGCGCACGGCCAAGACGGCCCCGACCGGCTCCGCGAGCATCCGCCGCAGGGCGAAACGGAGCGCTTCGGCCGACGAGGCATCCAGAAGGTGAGCGTCGTCGATGACGACCAGCGCGGGACTCTCCTCCGCGAAGACAGCGAGCAAGCTGAGGGTCGCGGCACCCACCGCGAATCGTTCGCCGGAAGCGCCCGGGCGCAGAGCGAGCGCCGCTTCCAGCGCCGCAGCGCGTGGTTTCGGAATGCGACCGAGAAGATGCAGCACCGGTCGCAGCAACTCATACAACGAGGCGAATGGGAGATTCGTCTCAGATTCGACGCCGCGAGCGCGAAGCAGCGCGAGACCGTTGGCGTTCTCGTCCGCATATGTGAGGAGCGAGGTCTTGCCGATCCCAGCCTCGCCCACCAACGCCAGCACCGCACTGTGGCCCGAGCGGACGGTAGCCAGCAACTCGTCGATCGCGTTCCGCTCTCGCTCGCGTCCGAGCAGCATGGGGTCGATTGTAGGTAGGCCCTGACGCGAGCCCGGGACCCGGTGAATCTTCCAGGTGCCCCCCCTGATGCGACCGGCTTCGGGTGGCATCTACGCTCGGCGACGACCTTGCTTACACAGGAGGACACGGCATGGCACAGACCCTCGAAGCGGCAGCCTTGGACCCAGCCAAGCTCGAAGCATTCGTCTTCCGAGCGGTCGACGAGGTAGGCGCGACGCTGAATACCGCCCTCGTCGTGATGGGAGACCGCCTCGGTCTCTACCGCGCGATGGCCGGCGCAGGCCCGCTCAGCTCAGCCGAACTGGCCGCTCGCTGCGATGTCTCGGAGCGCTACGCGCGCGAGTGGCTCAACGCTCAGGCGGCTGGCGGTTACGTAGAGTACGACCCCGAGAGCCATCGGTACACGCTCCCGCCGGAGCAGGCCATGGCCCTTACGGATGAAGACAGCCCGGCATTCCTTCCGGGGTTCTTCCAGATCGCCCTGGGCTCGGTCCACGATTCGTCACGCATCGTCGACGCTGCTAGAACCGGCGATGGCGTGGGATGGCACGAGCACGTCAACGACGTTTACGAAGGCTGCGAACGCTTTTTCCGCCCTGGCTACAACGCCAACCTCCTCACGAGCTGGCTTCCGGCTCTCGATGGCGTCGTCGAGAAGCTGGAGCGCGGTGCTCGCGTTGCCGACGTCGGGTGCGGACACGGCGCGTCAACGATTCTCATGGCGACGGCGTACACGAACTCGTCGTTCCTGGGGTCCGACTACCACGAGGGCTCGATCAAGACGGCGCGCCAGCGCGCCGAAGCAGCGAGCGTCGACGGCCGGGTTCGGTTTGAGGCAAGCAGCGGGTCGTCCTTCAGCGGCCAGGACTACGATCTTGTGACCATGTTTGACTGTCTCCACGACATGGGCGACCCTGTGGGGGCCGCGCGCCACGTGCGCGAGGCGATTGCTCCCGACGGAACCTGGATGATCGTCGAGCCGGCCGCGGGCGACCGCGTCGAGGACAATCTCAATCCAGTCGGACGCGCCTACTACAGCTTCTCCACGCTCCTATGTACCCCCGCATCGCTCTCTCAGGAGGTCGGGCTGGCACTTGGGGCGCAGGCAGGCGAAGCGCGGATACGCGACGTAGTGAGCGCGGGTGGCTTCACCCGCTTCCGCCGAGCATCCGAGACGCCATTCAACATCGTGTATGAGGCACGCCCCTGAGTCTGACTGAATCGGACGTTTGGGCAGCGCGCTCGGGAGCACACCCGGGCGCGCTATCCTGACTCCTAGGGCAATGTCGAGCGCGGCGGTATCCGCATCTTCTACGAGATGGATGGAAATCGGATGCCGAGCATCGTGCTGTTCCTCCTTGGCCGATCGTTCATTCACGCGGTTAGGTCCGGTTACCAGGTGTATCTCGCATTGCCGCAACCGGCGGAGAGATTCGGAGGCCCGCCCTGGTGATTACACAGCAGCCTCGGCCTTAGCGCTGGTCGTCCCAATTCAGGCAGCGGTCGTTGCGGGGCCTCCCTCGAGGCGCCTGTGGTTCGAGACAAAGTCTCCCGGTTGGGGTGAACTACCAAGGGAGGCCCGCCCGTGACGTCGCTAGGAGCGTTCCACCCGTACGGTGCCGCGCTCGTCCAGATGCTTGCGTACATCCTCGGCCATCGCGCGCAAGTCGTCTGTGAGGACGCCGAGTGCACTCAGTCCAGGCTCTTGCGCGAGCGCGTTGCAAGTCTCGGTCAGAACTACGAGGCGTTCGTGGATGATCTTCCAGGCAGCCTCGCGGTGGGGCAGGACGAAGAAGGCGGGTCGCACCACCTCCAGAGTCGGCCCGGCCGTGTGCCCAGGGCGCGACGGTCCGATTGGCAGGGTGGTGAGAACCGACGCGAGAGCACGCTGGACCCAGTTCATAAGGTGCTTCGCAGTCTTGGCCAGAGTCTCCAGCTCGGCCGGCGTCTCACCGTGATGAACGTAGTACCGACTCAGCACCTGAAGGATCACCTCGTAGAGGCCGTTGCAGAGGTCGGCCACTCGGGCCGTAAGAGGATCCTCGATCAGGGTGCCCGACTCCACATCAGGTGGCAATCGGACGTAAGCGGGCTCTACAGGCCGTGCCGGATTGAAGTCTGGGTCGGCAGCTTGCATGGCGAGGAAGTCCTCGAGGATCCCGACGAACTTTCCGAAATGTGACTTGACCCAATCGCCGCGAGCCCCCTCGCCCTGCTCGACGATAAGTTCGATCGCGGAGCTCGCAGAGGCCAAGTCGGTGACAGCGTGCAGCTCCTTCCACTCGAAGATCTCGGTGACAGCCTGCGCGCTCGGCGGGCCGATAAAAACGGAGTCCTCGCCACCGTGCTGGCAGAGCTTCACGAGTCCCGCCTCGATCCCCCGATAGAGGTGACCTACAGTCTGCCAAGGCTCGGGAACGGCACCGACCGGCCGATCGACGATGGCCTTGGGTTGAATGTCCGGGACTGCACCAAAGCCCTCGGCGTCCTGTAGCGTCATTCCCTCAGGCCGCTCCAGATACATAAAGTGGCGCAAGGCTCGCTCACCGAAGGGCAGCAGAGCGATCTGGACTCCAGGAGGGTACCAGCGCGACAGGATAGGAAAGTTCGGGCGCTCGAAATGAGGTGCCGCGCCGATGGCAGTCAGGATGTTGCTGGCCAGCGCCAGATGAAGCATTTCCTGCTTGATGACGTCGACGAGCACTGACTCCCAGGCCTGAACTCGGGTGAGCTGCTCTGGCGTGAGCCCTTCGTCAGCTGCGCGCTTGAGCGAGAACTGGGCGTAAAGATATTCACACATGAGGCCATGCTCGATCTCGCAGGCTTCGCCAAGGAGGAATACAAGTTCCTCCCGGCTCTCGATCTTCAGCGGCGACTCAGCGGTCGTCGCGGCCTTCAATGAGCAACCTTAGGTCGAGTTCTGCTTGGATAAACGCACCGGACGGTCCGAACCGTGAAGATTCATCGTATCGGACACCCGGCCCAGGCCGTGGTCCTCGAGCTGAGGCGTGCCTCGGTGGAAGCCCCTCAGAGTCGGATCAGGTTGACGCCCGCGAGCGGATGGTGGATCGTAGTCAACCATCACAGCGCTGGCGAAATCCTCCACGCGCTGCCTACCCGTGCTCGGCCATCCACACACAAGGTAGGTGAATCCCATGTCCGCGAGCGCTTCGATATGGGCGCGGACGACGCTATCAGGCTCCGAGAGAGCGAGAGACGAAGCTCTCCCGATCTCACTAGGCGCCCTGCCGGCTTCAGCAGCCAGTTCGTCGAGTCTGGCCGACAGCCTGGCTAGCTCCTCCGGGGTACCCGACGTGTGCCAAAAGTCGGCGTACCGTGCCACGATCGGGAGGGTCCGTCGCGGCCCGGAGCCGCCTATCCAAATGGGCGGGTGAGGCCGCTGGACGGGGACAGGCCTTAGGCGCGCATCGGTCAGCGCGAAATGGTGCCCGTCGTATGAGACGACATCGCCGGTCGACAGGCGAATGACGATCTCAAGGGTGTCCTCCAGACGATCGAAGCGCTCTCCGATAGTCGGGAACTCGATTCCAAGCTGGCGGTGTTCGTCCTCGAACCATGCAGCTCCCAGAGCAAGCTCCAGGCGGCCGTGGCTAGCGTGGTCGATGGTGATTGCCTCCGCGGCCAAGACCGCGGGGTGCCTGTAGGTCACACCAGTCACGAGGAGCCCGAGACGTATTCTGCTCGTCGCCGTGGCGAGCGCCGCCAGCGTCGTCATACCTTCGAAGCACTCACCCGGACCCTCGCCGTACATCGGGACGTAGTGGTCGAAGCCCCACGCGCCGTCGAAACCTAGCTCCTCTCCAAACCGAACGCGGTCGACGACCTCGTCGAAGGCAATACGCTGCTGGGCGACGTCGATCCCGAAACGCATAGTGCTTATGCTAGCGCTGCGATGAATGTCGATCGCAAAGCCTGAAGCGATCGTCGGGGGCTCGGGCAATCAGGTTGCGCGCTGGTCGAGGGAAGGAGAGGCCATGTGGGTTCGGATTAACGACAACGACCTCAACGTCGAGGTGTTGGGCACTGCGGCCGCCCCAGTACTGATTGCACATCACGGCGGGGGAGGCATTGGCTCACTGGAAGAGCCGAGGGCGACCTTCGGTCCGCTCGCTGACAAGTTTCGGGTCGTGGTCTTCGACGCTCGGGGCTGTGGTAGAAGCCAAGGCAACCCCCCGTTCACACATGCACAGTGGGCCGCCGATGTCGACGGGCTCCGCCAGTGGATTGGCGCAGAGCAAGTCGTCATCGCCGGCGGTTCCTACGGCGGCTTCATCGCCATGGAGTACGCCATTGCCTTTCCCGAGCACACCCGCGCGATGATCCTGCGCGACACATCCGCGGACCACTCCAATCTGGCCCTGGCCTTTGACAACGCCCGCAACCAGACTCGGGTCAAGCTCAACTGGGAGAACTTCGATCGCTATTGGAGTGGCAACATCCGCGACGACGAGGATCTCAAGGCGTGCTGGGCCGAGATGATTCCCCTCTACGATTTCGAATACGACCCGGGCAAAGCGACGGCGCGGGTCGAGGCGGGGATCTACCGACACGAGGCCCACAACTGGTGCTTCCAGAAGAATCAGCCCAATTACGACCTCAAGGAGGCACTTCCCCGTGTCAAGTGTCCGACGTTGGTGACCGTTGGGCGGTCGGATTGGATCACACCGGTAACGTCGGCGGAGACAATCGTGTCTTTAATTCCCAACGCAAAGCTCGTGGTATTTGAGAGGTCTGGTCACTCGCCTCAAATCGAGGAATCGGAACTGTTCCAAAAGGTGCTGCGGGACTTTCTTGACACCTGCTCCTAGAACCGCAGCAACGGCAGGCTCTCCAAGTTAGTGTCGATCTCTGTAGGTACGCGGGGCCAACATCAGGTACCTGAGGCGACATGGCGGGGGTCAGGTGATGTTCTCCACCCGTACTGGCTCGAACTACTGCGCCGTCGCGCCATCGACCAAGCGATAGCTCGCACTCACCGAGGAGAGTCGCCCATCCGGTACTCGTGGGTGAGCTCGTCGAGCCGGCGTTTCAGGTCGCCGTCGAGGACGAGCTCAGCTGCCTCAAGGCTGGAGGCGAGCTGGTCGGGATGGCTTGCGCCGACAATCGGTGCGGTGATCGCTTTGTTCGCGAGCACCCAAGCAACTGAGAGCGTCACAAGGCTCACACCCGCTTCTTGGGCAAGAGATTGCAGCTGGTCGACGGTGTCGAACTCGCGGTCGTGCCAATAGCGATCCTTGTAAAGGTCGGCGGCGTTGCCGAGCGTAAAACGAGTGCCTTCTTGCGGTAGCTCGTTGCGAAGATGCTTCCCCGAAAGAAGCCCACCGGCGATCGGGTTATAGGAGATGACACCGACGCCCTCCTCTTCACAGAACGGGAGCATCTCGCGCTCGGTCTGGCGGAACAGCAGGTTGTACCGGGGCTGGACGGAGACAAAGCGTGCCAGTCCGAGCGTCTCACTGCGACCGATGGCTCTCACCAGCTGGTAGGTGAGGAAGTTCGAGCAGCCGATGTACCGGACCTTCCCCTGGTGTACGAGATCGTCGAGCGCACCGAGCGACTCCTCGATCGGGGTCGTTGAATCGAACCCATGGAGCTGGTAGAGGTCGATGTAGTCGGTTTGCAATCGGCGCAAAGAAGCGTCGATCGCATCGAAGATATGCCTGCGGGAAGCCCCGAAATCGAAGGGCGCGGGCCCGGTCCGCCCGAAGCACTTCGTGGCCACGATAAAGCGGTCTCTTTTCCCCTGCAGCCAGCGACCGAGGATCTCCTCGGTCGCGCCTTGGGTTGTGAGATCGCCACCCAGCGGATAGGCGTCCGCGGTGTCGAGGAAGTCGATACCGCCCTCGACAGCCCGATCGAGGATCGCGACCGATGTCGGCTCGTCGCATTGCAGTCCGAAGGTCATCGTCCCAAGGCAGAGCTTCGACACCTGAAGGCCGGTTCGTCCCAGTCGTGAATGATCCATGAGCCTCACGGCGGTGTGCGCCGTTGTTAGGGGGCTGGCGTCGCGATAGCGCTGTTGTGGGCCGCGACGATTCGCCATTCGGCGGACCGTTGCTCGATGACAAGTGTCATCAGAGTGTGCCGGGTTTGGCCCGGAGCCCGTTCGTCGCCCTGGACTTGGCAGTGCACGTGCGCCACGATCACGCCAGCCCGAATCTCGCGCACATCCTCGACCTCTGCCTCAAGCGAGGAGTTCCTGTAGGCTCCGGCGTGGGCCACACCGTGGCCTCCCTGGATCGACTCCCGGCCGCGCATGTGCTCCCCCACAATATTCACGAAGGCCGCGTCGTCGTGAAACAGTCGCCCTAGGGCCTCCATGTCGTGTCGGTTCCACGCCGCGGCGAAGCCAACCGCCATCTCGCTCGCCACCACTTCTGCAGTCATAGTGTCCTCTGGTCAGCCGCCGAGCCAGATCGCAGACGTCCTCCGACCGTAGCGCACCCATAGCAAGGTATCAGGGTGAGCAGATGACACGAGATGACACGCAGTGCCACGGATTGAGATCATAAAGATGACCTTGACCCCGAAAAGTAGACCACGCTTGTGGCAACTTGGCCCCGACAACCAGGAGCCAAAATATGCCCAGGCACTACCCCACCGAAGTTCGCCGCCAGACGTGTGAGCGGATGCTCGCCAGCGAGCGGGTGAAAGACCTCGCTGAGGAGCTCGGAATCGGTCTCGGCACCCTCTACAAGTGGCGACGCCAGGCCCTGATCGATGCCGGCCAGCGTCCGGGGGCGAAGAGCTTCGAGGCCGATCCACTGCTTCAGGCCCGACGGCGCATCAAGGAGCTCGAAGCCGAGCTCAAGCTGGTCAAAGCGGCGAGCGCCCTCTTCGAGGAGGGCGCAGCCAGCCCAAAAGGAAGTTCCAGGTTGTTCGAGGGCTGAACAACCTGGGCTACTCCGAGCGTCTCGCATGCCGGGTCGTCGGTCTCGATCGCTCCACCTACTGCAAGATCAAGTTCCATCAGCCCAGCGACCGCGAGATCCGTCACCTGCTGCTCGCCGATGCCATCGCCGATATCCACGCCCGCTCGCGGGGCACCTACGGCATGTTGCGGATCCGAGCCGCCCTCGAGATCGAGCAGGGGATCATCGTCAACAAGAAGCTGGTC
>JBAUWA010000041.1:0-36120 GCA_049583555.1 Candidatus Dormiibacterota bacterium
CCAGAAGGCTGGCCGCCAGCTTGGCCTCGGACTGGCGGCGATCGCGGTGGTCGGCGTCCTGTTCGACCTCCTTGGTTCGCGCCTCTCGGAGCTCTGCTTGGGCACGAGCTAGCAGGGCGCGGTAGCCCTCGGCCAGGTCGGTAGCCGTGACTGCGCTTCCTTGCTGCGCCAGGGCCGCTGCCACCGCCACCATCTCTTCAACCACTGCCTCAGCGCCCAACTGCCTCAGCTGGGGAAAGATGAAAACTCCGCACTTGCGGTCCACTTCGACGAAGGCCTGGATGACATCGGCGGGCAGCTCCGGGTTCTCCGGAGGCGGCAGCGCGATCCCGCTAGTGGGTTCGGGCGGGGTCTCGGCCTCGGGCATCAGTTGGGCGCTCCGCTCGATGGCCTGCGGCCCATCTCGGCAAGAAGGCAGGCGAGTCCGGCTGGAGTGCCCCCGGGAGCCTTGAAGACGGCGGTCCCAGCGACCAAAACCGTGGCCCCGGCCTTGACGCAGGCGCCGGCGTTGCTGGCCTCCACGCCACCGTCCACCTCGATGTCACACTCCAGCTGGCGGGCCGCTATCAGACTTCGCAGAGTCTCCACTTTGTCCAGCGTTGACTTTAGAAAGGTCTGTCCCCCAAACCCGGGGTCAACCGACATCAGCAACGCCAACTGAATCTCGGGCAGGATGTCGGTTAGGAACTCGACGGGACTGGCCGGGTTTAGGCCCACCCCGGCTCCGGCGCCGCCGGATCGGATCAGCTCCACAGTACGGTGGAGCTGAGGACAAGCCTCGAAGTGAACCGTTATCAGGTCCGCTCCTGCAGCCCGAAAGCTGGGGATGATCCCGTCGGGCCGCTCCACCATGAGGTGGGTTTCCAGGAACAGCGACGTGGAGCGTCGACAGGCGGCCACGATGTCAGGACCCATGGTCAAGTTGGGGACGAAGTGATTGTCCATGATGTCAACGTGGATGCGGTCGGCGCCTCCGGCCTCGCAGGCTGCCAGTTCGTCGCTGAGATGGGCCAAGTCGGCGGCTAGGATCGAGGGCGCCAGCAGGCTCACGAGGCCTGCTCCTGCAATCCCGACGCAGCTGCGGCATCGCACCAAATCTCGCAGTCGCTGGAGTTGCGCATTACCAATTGAGCCGGCCAGCGCACCGGGTCGTAGGGTCCGGATACCGCTTGGGCTAACGTCTCGGCCTTGGCTTCGCCATCGATCAGAAAGTGAGTTCGGGCCGCCCATCGCAGCACCAGCGGCCCCAGGCTGAGGCGACGGTCGCCATCGGGATGCTGGGTGGCGAGGACCACCGCCTCGGGAGGGTAGCTGCGCCCTGGGAAAAGCGATGCCGTGTGACCGTCGGCGCCCATTCCGAGGGCCAGGATGTCCAGGCGGGGCCGACCGTCCACGAAGGGCAGGACCCCGAGCAGCTTGGCCTCGAACTGCTGGCTCAGCACCTCTGGCCCGAGACCGGGGCTGACTCCCCAGCTCAACACCATGGGTCGATCACCCTGAATCCGGTCAACCAGAGCCCGTCGTAACAGCCCCTCGTTGGACCTGGGATCGGACACTTCGACCATGCGCTCGTCTCCCGGCAGAACGATCGTCCTAGCCCAGTCCACCGAGGGCTCCCCGGCCAGCAGTTCCAGAGCCTCCCCGGGGGTGGTGCCGCCAGGCAGGGCTACCACGCACTCGCCTCTTGCTGAGACCGCGTCCCGGATCTCCTGGGCCCAGCTGCGGGCGGCGTGCCGAGCCAGTGACTCGGGGTCGGGTAGAACTCGGACTTTCGGCTCGCCCGACCCCTCGCTGGTGCTCACCCCGGCTGGGGTCTCTCAGTCACGCTTTACCGCATGCCCGCCGAACTGGTTGCGCAGGGCGGCTACGTACTTGGCGGCGAAGGAGTCGCTCTGCCGGGAGCGGATCCGCATGATCAGTGACAGGGCTAGGACTGGGGTGGGGACGTTCTGCTCCAGCGCCTGCAGCAGAGTCCAGCGGCCTTCGCCGGTGTCGTCCACGTAGCCTTTGATCTGGGCCAGCCCGGGATCTTCGGCCAGAGCCCGCTCGGTCAGCTCCAGGAGCCACGAGCGCACCACGCTCCCCTGATTCCAAAGGTGAGCGATGGCGCCCAGGTCGAGATCAAACTCCGAGGTCTCCATGACCTCAAACCCCTCGCCGTAGGCCTGCAGCATTCCGTACTCGATCCCGTTATGGACCATCTTCACGTAGTGGCCGGCCCCCGAGGGACCTACCCGCAGGAAGCCGTCTGGCGGGGCCAGCGTCGTGAACACAGGGGCGACGTAGTCGAAGGCGTCCTGATCGCCGCCGACCATAAGGCAGTAGCCGACCTCAAGTCCCCAGACACCTCCCGACGTCCCAGCGTCGAGGAAGCCGATCCCCTTCTCCGCGCAGCGCTTGCCGCGCCGCTGGGAGTCGGTGTAGTGAGAGTTGCCGCCGTCGACGATCACGTCACCTCGCTCCAGAAGTGGGAGGAGGGTGTCGAGCGACGAGTCGACCGGTTGCCCCGAGGGAACCATCAGCCAGACCGCCCGCCGGGGTGCGAGCTTGGCGACCAGGTCCTCCAACGAGCTGGCGGCGGTAGCGCCCCCGGCCGCGACCTGAGCGGTGACTGCCGAGTCGCGGTCGTAGGCGACCACCTGGTGGCCACCTTTGACCAGCCGCTCCACCATGTTGCCGCCCATCCTGCCGAGGCCGATCAAAGCAATCTGCACTGACTCTCCCTCAGTTGGCGACGGGCGCCATCAGCCGCTCTACCACCTCGGTCAGCTGCCGCAGTCCCCGGCTCACATCCTCGCAACGAACACGTAGCACTCTCCGACCCCTGCCGGTGAGCGCCTGATAGTCCCCCAGCGCTTGGGCCTGCTGGAGCACGCCAAAGCTGTAGGGCCGGTCGGGGATGGCCAGGTCGGTGCGATGGACTCCGGTGATCTGCAGGAAGGCGGCGGTCTCCGGTCCGCCCTTGTGGAGTTGTCCGGTGGAGTGAAGGAAGCGAGGTCCGTAGCCGAAGGTGGTCGCACAACCGGTGGCCCGCAACAGACCGAGCCGCAGTCGTCCGATCAGAGCCCCGTCCTCCGGGTGGTCTGGGCGCATCGGCAGGTAAGCCATCACCCCCAGATACCACGGTGCGCGCAATCCCTCCAGCCACCCCGTCACCGCCTGCTCCAGGCTACTGGCGCCGGGGGCTCCGGCCACCCTGACCGCGCCATCGATCAGGTCGATCCCAGGTTCGGGGAGACGGCCATCCCTCTCCCAGCCCTGCAGCAGCGTGGCGGTGTTGTCCTTGCTCTCCTGGACGTTGGGCTGATCGAATGGGTCGATCCCGATCAGAGAGCCAGCCAATGCAGTGGCAACCTCCCAGCGATAGAACTCCGCGCCGAGATCCAGCAGGTGCGCGGTGGGGATCCTCACCACCGGATGCCCGTCGCCTGCCAGGGCGTTGAGCCAGTTGTCGGTGGTGGGATCGGGCTCGCCACCCTCCACCTGGAGGTGGACGAACAGTCGATCGTCGCCGTATTCGGGAATCTCGCCAAGCGGCTCCCCGACCACCGGCACCAGGCCCTTGCCCAACTTGCCGGTGGACTCCGCCAGCAGCTGCTCGATCCAGATGGGCAGCTCCGAGAGGGCCGGGTCAGCCACGATCGTCACCTTGTTGCGGCCCACCGCTGCGGCCCCGGCCAGGGCCGCGCCCAGCTGGGCGCCCGGGCTGCGATCGCTGGCGGAGGCGTCTTCGGGGAAGCAGGCCACCGACATCGAGACGGCCCCAGCCAGAAGCTGATCGACATCGATGCCCATGGTGGCGGCGGGAACCATGCCGAAATCAGAGAGGGCACTGTAGCGGCCACCGATCGCGGGATTGGCCGACCAGATCTGGTGGAAATTGAGATCCCGAGCCAGCTTCTCCAGCCCGGTGCCGGGATCGGTGATGGCGACGCAGTGCTCCCCCGCCCGCTCGCCGATCGCGGCCTGCCAGCGACTGTAGAAGAAACTGCAGTGGCAGAGCGTCTCGGTGGTCTCTCCACTCTTGGAGGCGACCAGGAGCAGGGTAGTGGCGGGGTCGATGCGGTCCACCACGGACTGAATCTGGTCGGGGTCGGTCGAGTCCAAGACGATGAGGTCGGGGAAGCCGGGTCGAACCCCGAATGTTTGCCGTAGGACCTCGGGGCAGAGGCTGCTGCCACCCATGCCCACCAAGACGGCGCGGCTGAAGCCCTGATCCCGCACCCAACTCGAATACCCGTGAAGCTCCCCGAGGGCGCCCCGTTGCCGCTGAGGCTCGTCGAGCCAGCCCATTCGATCCGCCATGGCCGCGCGTTCCGACTCGTCTCCGGGCCAGAGGTTGGTGTCACGGTTCCGGAGCCGTCCCAGCGCGTTGTCGGTCTGGAGCCGGCCCGAGGCTTGGGCGATCGCATCCTCAGCCTGGCGCGGGTCGACCCCGGCTAGCAGCGCGGTCGAACTCACCTGGGTTCTCGGCGAGGCCACCAGTCCCTGGCCGGCGAAGATGGAACGTTTGGCCCCGATCTCAGCCAACAGCTTGTCCATCGAGTCGGCGAAGCTCTGGACCCCCTTGACCTCAAGGGTGGCGGTGACGTCATCGATATCAACCCCGAGCTCGCGCAGGTGCGCTAGCTGGGGACCTGCCTCGGGGATGTGCCCCAACAAGGTCGCCCGTACCTGGCCATGGTCGAGGAACGCCTCGATCGAGCTCGGGGGCATTGTGTCCACCGTGTCCTTGGCGATCAACTCCTCGCAGTAGAGGACATCCCGATAGGCCGGGTTCTTAGTGCTGGTGCTGGCCCAGAGAGGACGCTGCACGCTGGCGCCGGCCGACTCCAGCGCCGCGAATCGCCGTCCCCGGAAGACCTCCTCGAAGGCTTGGTAGGCGACCGCTGCATTGGCGATCGCGGCCTGACCACGCGCCGCTTCCAAGGCTGCCCTGCGCTCCCCCTCGGCCTGGGCGGCCAGCGCGTCCAGCCGGGAGTCCGCCTCGGTGTCGACTCGGCTCACGAAGAAGCTGGCCACCGAGCGCAGCCGGTCAATCGGCAGTCCCGCCGCCAACCGTCGCTCTAGGCCGCGGCAGTAGGCCTCCATCACGGCGCGGTAGCGCGACACCGCGAAGATCAGAGTGACGTTGACATTGAATCCCTGGAAGAGAGCCTCCTCCACCGCCCCAACCCCCTCCTTGGTGGCCGGGATTTTGATCATCAAGTTGGGCCGGTCCACCGCCTTCCAGTAGCGACCAGCGGCCGCCACCGTGTTACGGGGGTCTCTGGCCAGCCCCGGCGAGACCTCGAGGCTGACGTAGCCATCCCTGGCGGCGGTCTCCTCATAGACGCCGCCAAACTCGTCGCAGGCGCTGCGGACATCGTCCGAGATCAGCTGGTCGTAGATCTCTTCGGTGGAGCGCCCCGCCAGAGCCAGCTCACGGATCTCGTCGTCGTAGGCGTCACCCCCGGAGACCGCCTTTTCGAAGATGGTTGGGTTGACGGTCACGCCAAGGACGCCCAGCCCGATCAGGCGAGTTAGCTCGCCCTTGCGCAAGAGCTCGCGACTGAGGTTGTCGTACCAGACGCTCTGACCTTCATCGGCGAGCCGCTGTAGTGAGTTCTTAGCCACCTTGCCCACCTCCGGAATCGCCCATAAGCACCTTCGCCTTCTCCGCCACAGCCGCTGGTGTCAAGCCCAGCCTTTCATAGATGGTCTGGTAAGGCGCCGAGGCGCCGAAGCGGTTCACGCCCACCACCGCACCATGCTCGCCCACCCAGCGCCACCACGGTTGATCAACGCCGGCCTCCACAGCCACCCGGAAGGGCATGGTGGGCGGCAGAACCTGATTCCGGTACTCCTCGGGCTGGCTGGCGAAAAGCTCCATCGAGGGCATGCTCACCACCCGGGTGGGCAGACCCTCTGCCTGCAGCCTGCTTCTGGCCTCGACGCAGATCGATAGCTCGCTCCCGGTCCCGATCAGAAGACAGCGGCAGTCGCCGCCTTCAGCCTCCTGGAGTACATAGGCTCCCCGCATCACCCCATTGGCCGCGAGTTCCCGGGTCCCCGGCAGGACCGGCAGGTTCTGCCGGCAGAAGATTAGCGCGGTTGGAGCGGTACCCCGCTCCAAAGCCGCCGCCCATGCCCAGCTGGACTCGTTGGCGTCTCCGGGACGAACCACCACCAAGTTGGGTATGGCGCGAAGTGCGGCCAGGTGCTCCACCGGCTGGTGGGTGGGACCGTCCTCTCCGAGTCCCACGCTGTCATGGGTGTAGACCCACACCACCCCCAGATGGGATAGCGCCGAGAGCCGCACCGCTGGTCGCTGGTAATCGGAGAAGGTGAAGAAGGTGGCACTGTAGGGGCGGAGCCCGCCGTGCGCCGCCAAGCCGTTACAGGCCGCGCCCATGGCGTGCTCCCTCACCCCGAAGTGGAGATTGCGGCCAAAACCGGTGTGGCCGTCGAAATCACCGCCGGCCGGTATCGCGGTTTTGGTCGACTCCGAGAGGTCAGCGTCGCCACCCAAGATCCAGGGGATGCGCTCCACCAATGCGACCAGGGCCTTGCGCCCGGAGCTGCGGGTGGCGATCGGGTCGCTGCCCGCCTCCCAGGTGGGAAGAGCTTCCTCCCACCCGGCCGGCAGCTCCCCCGCCAACGAGGTGCGCCACTCGTAGGCGAGTTCGGGGAATGCCTCGCTCCAAGCGCAGAAGCGATCGTTCCACTCCCGATTCAGGGCCCCTCCCTGCACCACCGCCTCCCGGAAGTGCCCCAGCACCTCCGGCGAGATCTCGAAGGTGAGGTCGGGGTCACAGCCGTAGGCCCGCTTGGCGGCGGCCGCCTCCTCGGGCCCGAGGGGTGAGCCGTGGGCGGCATTGGTGTCCTGCTTGTGCGGTGCACCGTAGCCGATATGGGTACGGACCGAAATCAGAGAGGGCCGGCTGGGATCGTCGACGGCATTCTGGATCGCGGCGGCGATGCCATCGAGGTCGAGGGTGCCATCTTCCACACGCTGCACCTGCCAGCCGTAGGCTGTGAATCGAGCCAGCACATCCTCGCTGAAGGCAAGTGACGTGGGCCCATCCAGCGAGACGTGGTTGTCGTCATAGAGACAGATCAACTTCCCCAGCCCCAGGTGTCCCGCTAGCGAGGACGCCTCGGAACTGACCCCCTCCATCATGTCGCCGTCGCTGCAGAGCACGAAGGTGCGATGGTCGACAATCTCGTGGCCCGGTTGATTAAACCGATCGGCCAAATGGCGCTCGGCCATCGCCATCCCCACCCCGTTCCCGAATCCCTGGCCCAGCGGTCCGGTGGTGACCTCCACTCCAGGAGTCAGGCCCCGCTCTGGATGCCCGGGAGTGCGCGATCCCCACTGCCGAAACTGCTGCAATTCCTCGAGCGGCAGGTCGTAGCCGGTCAAGTGCAGTAGGGCGTAAAGCAGCATTGACCCATGGCCTGCAGAGAGAACGAAGCGATCCCGGTCCGGCCACCTGGGGTCGGTGGGGTCATGGCGGAGGAATCGGGTCCAGAGGACGTAGGCCATAGGGGCCGCACCCATGGGTAGACCGGGATGGCCGGACTTGGCCTTCTCGACGGCATCGATGGCAAGGCAGCGAATCGTGTTGATCGAGGCGTTGTCGAGCCAGGTCCCCGCCCTGGGAAGAACCGCGCCCCCGCTCACCGCGCGCTCGCGGACGTCACTGGCCATCTACTCGAATGCTCTCATCTGGGCCCTAAAGGCGCGGCCAGCGAACGTCACCGTCGAGCCACCTCTCAACGCTGCTGCGCGGGTCAGCTGGGCCCTGCCGACGATGACTGCTCCTGTGCCGTTCCGTTGGTGGTGGGGAAGCCTCGCGCTTCCCAGGCGCTGATCCCCCCGATCATCGAGGTCGCCACCAAGCCCTTCTCGCGCAGGAACTTGGTGGCCCGAAAGCTCCGGGAGCCGGCCGCGCACTGCACCAAGAGGGTGCCGTCCCTGGGCAGCTCCCGCCAGCGATCGCTGAGCTCTTCAACGGGAATCCAGATGGAACCGTCTATCCGTACCTGTTCTCGCTCGTCCGCCTCCCGGACATCGAGCACCGGGGTGCCTCCCGCGATCAGATTTCGGGCCGCGTCAACCTCTACCTCAAGTGCGATCGGGGCAGCCATCGAAAGGATTATCGGCGGCGCGACCTCAGAGCACACCAACCACGAGGTAACCCGCGGAGTTGGTGCAGTACCCGACGTCGCCGCGTGACCGCCTACCGCTATCGGTTGAGCAAGCTGTTGCTCCCAATTCCCTGGAAGCTAGAGTTGAACCAGATGGGTGCCGACGACTCCTCGTCTGGGCTGCCGCCTCAGCGGGCCGCCCACGGCTGGCAGAAGTTGCTGGTTGAACCCCGTCGCCCGGTCGCTATCGCCGCCAGTCCCTGGGCTCCCTGGTTGGTGGTGGGCACCGTCTGCATTGGCGCCTTCATGGGCCAGCTGGACTCGAGCATCGTGATCATCGCCCTTCCGACGATCCAGTCTTACTTTCACAGCAGCCTGGGCGCGGTGGAGTGGGTTTCGCTGGCCTACCTGTTGACGCTCATCGCGACGGTGATCGCCATCGGACGCTTCGCCGACATGGCCGGCCGAAAACTTCTCTATCTCTACGGATTCGCGATCTTTATCGTCAGCAGTGGCCTCTGCGCGCTGGCGCCGAACCTACCCATCCTCGCCGTCTTTCGCATCTTGCAGGGCTTCGGCGCCGCCATGCTCCAGGCTAACAGCGTTGCCCTTATCGTCCACGCTCTGCCCCGAGACAAATTGGGCCGAGGCATCGGCGCCCAGGCGGCTGCGCAGGCGCTGGGGCTCTCCCTGGGCCCGGCGATCGGAGGACTGCTGCTGGTCTTGGGAGGGTGGCGACTTCTGTTCTTGGTGAACATTCCGGTGGGGCTGGTCGCCTTTGCCCTGGGATGGTTCCTGCTCCCTCGCAGCCGTTTCCTGGCGGCGCGTACGCCCATCGATTGGCGCGGGCTGGGCCTCTTCGTCATCGCCGTCACCAGCGTTCTCTTGGCGCTGTCCTTCGGGGACCAGGCAGGTTGGACCTCGGTCGAGGTTCTAGCTGGTTTTGTAGTGGCGCTCGCCGCCGGCGTGGCATTCGTTGCCCTGGAGCGGCACCTGCCGGCGCCAATGGTGCACCTTTCGGTCTTTATCCGCCCGGCCTTCAGTGCCGGTATCACCAGCGGTCTGCTTTCATATCTGGCCCTGTTTGGGGCGCTTTTTGTCTTCCCCTTCTACCTGCAGTTCGCGGCTCACATGAGTCCGGCCGCTGCCGGGGTGCGCTTGCTGTGCCTTCCTTTAGCACTGGGTTTGACTGCGCCTGCAGCGGGAACCCTGGCCGATCGTTTGGGGGCCCGACCCCTGACCGTCGGCGGCATGTCGCTTGCAGCGGTCGCGTTGTTCGCAGTCGCACTGCACCCCAGTAGCGGTGGCCTGTTGCTGCTTGAGTTGATCGCCATCGGAGTCGGTATTGGCGCCTTCACCGCTCCCAACAACGCTGCAATCATGGGAGCCGTGGGTCGGGATCAGGCGGGGATGGCCAGCGGCATCCTCAACATGACCCGGGGAATGGGCACGGCAACCGGTGTCGCCCTCACCGGCCTGGTTTTTGGACTCGCAGCCGGCATCTCATCGGCACATGCCCGCTCGCCCGCACTTGTGACCAAAGGGCTCGTAGCGGCCGCATTCTTCCTGGCAGCAAGCGCCCTGGCAGCGGCGTTGTTATCGCTGCTGCGTGGTGGTGCCGAACTCAGCCGCGATCCAGCTTTCCCGAGCCGCACCTCAACGAGTTAGGCCGACAGCCGAACAGCAAACGAGCTTTGGCTTGGCGCAAGCCTTGTCTCCGGTCGAGTAGGCCGACGCTCTCCCCGGAATCGGGCCCGGGGCGATCCCCGTCCCGACCGTCGTCGGCCTGGGCCGCAATGTCAGTCACAGAGCGGTGCGGTCCTGGCGGCGACGCGCAAACGACGGTGACGCACTGGTTCGAAGTCAGCGAGGGCCGAGGTCTTACTGCTTGACAGACCCGGCGAGGCGGAGCCTACTCTAGCGCCCAGTTCGACCCGATCGTCGGCCGGCAGCGAGGCATCAGGAGGCGTTGATGGCTGAAGGTGTCCTGACAGCGAGTTCCACGGTGACCGCGGCCAATCCCTACATCACCGCCCAGCGCCAGTTCGACCAGGCCGCCAGCATCCTGGACCTCGACCAAGGGATGCGCGAGGTCCTGCGCGAGGTCCGGCGCGAACTGACCGTCAACTTCCCGGTGCGGATGGATAACGGCAGAATCCGCATCTTCACGGGCTACCGGGTTCAGCACAACCTCACCCGGGGCCCCGCCAAAGGGGGGATCCGCTACCACCCCCAGGTCACAATCGACGAAGTCAAGGCTCTGGCCATGTGGATGAGTTGGAAGTGCGCGGTTACCAACCTCCCCTACGGGGGCGCCAAGGGGGGGGTGATCTGCGACCCGAGGGAGCTGACCCAAAAGGAGTTGGAGAACCTGACCCGGCGCTTCGCCAGCGAGATCTCGATCCTGATCGGGCCCGAGTCTGACATTCCCGCCCCCGACGTCAACACCAACCAGCAAACCATGGCCTGGATCATGGACACGATCTCGATGGAAAAGGGCTACTCGGTGCCTGCCATCGTCACGGGGAAGCCCCTCTCCATCGGCGGCTCCGAGGGACGTCCGGCAGCGACGGGCCGAGGGGTGATGGTGGTGACCCTGGAAGCCTGCCGCCGGATGGGGATCGATCCTGCGGCCGCCACCGTCGCGGTCCAGGGATTCGGAAACGTGGGCAGTGTCTCCGCGGAGCTGCTCCACGCCCAGGGCTTCAAGGTGGTGGCGGTCTCCGACGTTTACGGCGGCATTTACAACCCCCAGGGATTGGACATTCCCGCCCTGATCGGGCACGTCGGCGCCCATGGCAAGGTTGAGGGTTTCCCTGGAGGCGGTCAGGCGATCACCAACAGTGCCTTGCTGGAACTCCCGGTAACCATCCTCATTCCAGCGGCCCTGGAGAACCAGCTGACCATGGCCAACGCGGCCAAGGTGCAGGCTCGGTTGGTGGTCGAGGCGGCCAACGGCCCGACAACGCCCGAAGCAGACGACATCTTCCACCAGCGCGGCGTCACCCTGATCCCCGACATCCTGGCCAACGCCGGCGGCGTCACCGTCTCCTACTTCGAGTGGGTACAGGACCTGCAGTCCTTCTTCTGGGAGGAGCGCGAGATCAACGGTCGCCTGACCAAGATCATGCAGCGCGCTTACGAGCAGGTCGATGAGCTGGCCCAGGAGCACCACACCACCTTGCGGATGGGAGCCTACTGCCTGGCGGTCAAGCGCGTCGCCGACGCCACCTCGGTGCGCGGCATCTACCCGTAGGCGGCGCTGGTCGCTAGCGAATACCTGCGGCCGGGCCGGTCCGAGCAGTCCGTGACCAGCCTGGCTGCAAGTCAAGGGTACGATAGGGCGTTGGGTGGACTGCAGAGTTTGCAGAGCCTCACTTAGCCGGCTCCAAAGGAGGCGGGTGATGACCAGCGGTCGCGGACCTCGCGCTGGCAATGCCATCGTTTCATCAGACTGGACAGCCTTTTACGACGAAACCCACGTGCCAGCCGCGGTGAGAGACAGGGATACGATCCACGTTACGGGACACACCGGCGAGACAGCCGACGGCAGCCTGCCCGTCGACCTTGAGGCTCAAATCCGACAGGCGTTCACCAATATCGCGGTGACGCTCGCCGAGTGCGGAGCGACCTGGAAGGACGTCGTCTCGCTGACCACGTACCACGTCGGCTTGAGCAGCCAGCGCGATGTGCTCCTGACCGTGGCCCAGGACTTCCTCCAAGCCCCCTATCCGGCTTGGACGGCCGTGGGTATCAGCGAGCTGTGGATCCCCGAGGCGCTTTGCGAGATCAGTTGTATCGCTGTTCTGCACGGGAGAATTGCGCCTCTGGCAACGACCTCGGAGGATGCCAAGTGATGGACGGCCTGATGATGGATTACCCGCTCACGCTCACCCATCTGTTACAGCACGGTGTGCGCTACTTCCCCGATCAGGAGATAGTCACGCAGCGCGGCGAGGGGGAGGCGCACCGGTACAGCTTCGCCCAGTTCGGAGAGCGTACCGCGCGACTAGGGCAGGCGCTGGATCGGTTGCAGGTGCACAGCTCCGACCGGGTGGCGACCTTTGCCTGGAACACCTACCAACACCTGGAGTGCTACTTCGCGATCCCCTGCCGGGGCGCCGTCTTGCACACCCTCAACGTCCGGCTCTTCCCAGACGACCTGGCCTTCGTGATCAACGATGCCGAGGACCAGATCATCTTCTGCGACCGCAGCGTGGCCCCGCTTCTGCAGCGGGTGGCGGGCCGGATCCCCTCAGTACGCCTGGTGGTGTTGATGGGCGAGGGTGAAGCGGACAACTCCGGACTGCCCGAGTCGGTCGACTACGAGGAGCTGATCGCCGACAGTCACCCCCTCGACGAGTGGCCGGTGCTAGAGGAAAACCAGGCTGCCGCCATGTGCTACACGTCCGGCACCACCGATCGCCCCAAGGGAGTCGTCTACAGCCACCGCTCCTCTTACCTGCATTCGGTGGCCGCGGGAATGGCAGGCGGGCTGGGTCTCTCGTACCAGGACGTCCTGCTGCCGGTAGTTCCCATGTTCCACGTCAACGCCTGGGGGCTCCCCCACGCCGCCGTCGCCTTCGGCACCAAGCTGGTCTTCCCCGGACGCTTTCTGGATCCCGCCCACTTGGTGGCCCAGCTCAGGGACGAGTCGGTCACCGTCACCGCCGGGGTGCCGACCATCTGGTCGGCCCTGCTCAACTATCTGGATCAGCAGCCGACCCCTCTGCCCGAGCTGCACAGAATCATCTGCGGCGGATCAGCGGCGCCGGCCTCTCTGATCGCGGGTTTCGACCGTCATGGACTCAGGATGCTCCACGCCTGGGGCATGACCGAGACCTCGCCCGTCGGGACGGTGAGCTATATCAAACCCGCGCTCGAGCACCTCCCGGACGAGGAGTTGCTAGCCCTCAGGGCCAAGCAGGGGCTGCCGGTGCTGGGCGTCGAGCTCCGGATCGTCGACCTCGAAAGTGGAGAGGAGTGCCCGCCCGACGGGGAAACTCCCGGAGAGATCCAGATGCGGGGTCCCTGGATAGCCCGGGCCTACTTCCACGACCCTGAGGACCGAGACGGCCGCTTCACCCCCGATGGCTGGTTCCGAACCGGTGACGTGGCGACCATCGACGCAAATGGCTACGTCCAGATCGTCGACCGCACCAAGGACCTAGTCAAGTCAGGCGGTGAATGGATCTCCTCGGTCACCCTAGAAGGCGAGTTGATGGCCCACCCCAAGGTCCTGGAAGCGGCGGTGGTGGGTTTCCCTCACTCTCGCTGGGCGGAGCGACCGGTTGGCTTCGTGGTCGCCCGGCCGGAACACAAGGACACACTGACGAAGGACGAGCTGCTCTTGTTCCTGCGGCCCCGGGTGGCGACATTCTGGATGCCCGACGAGATCGTCTTCATTGACGAGGTCCCCAAGACCAGCGTCGGCAAGTTCGATAAGAAGGCGCTGCGCCAGCGCTACGCCGACATCAACCTGGGCTGAGCCAACTCAGCTAGGGCAGTCGCTCCGAGAAGCATTCCAGGCCGAAGCGTCCGCCTTCGGCGCGTAGAGAACGCTCTCCTTGTTGGCGTAGACGCAGCTCCAGTTCGACTTGCCCTGGAGCAAGAGCGCCAGTGGTGATCCCCTCCCTTGCCAGACCAGGCTGACCTGATAGTGGTCCAGGATCGCCACCGTCCCGGGCGAGGCGCCGACCACGGTGAGGTACTGCTCCAGCACCTTGGGGCCCATGAGGTCGACCTCGCCAAAGATGAAGAGTCGGTCGGGGGCGCAGCTGCTGCCGGCGGGGTCGCGAGGATCGATCCGGTAGAGCAGCCAGCCGGAGCTGCCGTAGGGGGTGAAGACTCGGGCCGTGGGCCCGTCGCAGATGACCCGGCCAACCTGGACTGGATAGACCGAGCTCTGGAGGTGGTTGTCGGGACTGCTCAGCTGCGACGAGATCCGAACCACGCTGGCGAGAACCACCATCAGCAGGACCGCCCCCACAAACCACCGAGGAGCGGGACGGGTGCGGCGCCGGAGGGTCAGCGTCCGCGCCGCCCGGACATAGTCGGTCAGGCCCTGGAGGCCGTCGGCCCAAAGGGGAAGAACCAAGATGGCAAAGAGGGGGATGTTGCGGACCGCGTAGAGCAGCAGCACCGTCCCCGCCAGGGCCAGGAGAAAGTCTGCCGGTCGGGTGTTCTTGGCCCAACGCGCAACCAACATCGTGCTCAGCAGCAGGAAGAGCACCGGCACCGAGGCCAAGGCGTGGAAGTTGGGAGGCTGCCACTCGTCCAGGTTGGCCTGGGCCACCGGGCTCAGCAGTAGGTGCAGCGGATAGAGGTACAGCCCCCAGCCGTTGGGGTTGACCATGGCCGCCAGGGCCGACAGCACCAGGGCCACCGCGAGGTCGCGCAGACGGCCGAGATCGAGCGAACCCTTCTCCCCGAGCCAGCTGCTGATGCCTTCCCCAATCAAGAAGACCGCGATCACCCCCAGGCCGACCACGAAGCCCCCGTGCAGGTTGCCCCAGACGATGAAGATCGGGATCAGCCAGAGCAGCAGCCGACGACCAGGACGACGTCGGTAGGCGTCGAGGAGGACCAGGAGTCCGCCAAGGAAGCCGAAGGTCCACATCTGAGGGCTGGGGCCCCAGATTTGTAGTCCGGAGATGATCACCAACCCGGCCCCGGTGGCGAGGATCCACCGCGAGAGCCCCGCCCGATTCGCTCTCATCACACCGAATGCGAACCCCACCCAGGTGACCAGGGCCATAAGCAGGATCACCGGGGTCATGCCCATCGCTCGGTACAGCACGGCGAAGATCACCTCCGAGCCCCACTCCTGAGTGATGAAGGGGTGAGTCGCGGCGGTGAAGGTGTAGTCGTTGTGCTGCGGAACCCCCGACGCCAAGATGTCCAGTCCTATGCGCAGGTGCCACCAGAAGTCAGGATCGAACTGGGGTTGCGTGAAGGCCGCGAACCCCAGGATCGCGATCGCCAGCAGAAATACGGTGGGACCATCGAGCACCCACTGGCGCCCCACGATCCGGGACGAGGCCCAGCTCACTGCAGACATACTCGGATTTGGATTCTAGATTCGGCCTTCCGAAGTGGGGCGAAGTCCCTGCTACGATCGCGCAGCTCCGGGTAACGGTCGAGCGAAGGGGTCCGAGGCGAGATCGGCGGAACATCTGCCTGACTTCGCCACGGCCATGCCCGCATCTTCTGGCGCGATCTAGACTGGGAACACCCCGTGGTGGCGTTCCGGGGACCGCCGCACCTTGGTGGCAGCAGCCGCCAGGCGCCAGATCAGCTGATCGCGAAGCTCCCGGGGGTCGACCACGGCATCCAGGATCAGGTCCGAAGCTAGCTGGAAGATGTCGACGTCCTCCGAGTACTCGGCGCGGAGTCGGGCCACAAACGCCGGGCGCTCGGCTTCGGGAAGGGCCGCGATGCGGTTGGCGTAGACGGCGTTGATGGCCGCCTCCGGCCCCATCACCGCGATCTCTGCGGTCGGGAGCGCCAGGGTGGCCTCGGGCTCGAAGGCAGGGCCGCTCATGGCATAGAGGCCGGCCCCGTATGCCTTGCGCAGGACAACGCAGATGCGGGGCACCGTGGCGGAGCTGAGGGCGGCGATCATCTTGGCGCCGTGACGGATGATCCCCTCTCTCTCAACCACTGATCCGATCATGAAACCGGGGACATCGGCGAGGAACACCAAGGGAAGGTTGAAGGCATCGCAGAGGCTGATGAAACGGGCCGCTTTGTCGGAGGAGTCGACGAACAGTACCCCACCCTGGTGCTCCGGCTGGGAGGCGACGATGCCGACCGCCCTGCCACCGAGTCGGCCCAGTCCGCAGACCAACTCGCGGGCGTAGAGAGGCTTGATCTCGAAGAACGAGCCACCGTCCAGTAAGGCCTCCAGCACCAGATGGATGTCGTATCCCCGGGTCGGCTCCGTCGGCAGCAGCTCTCCGATGTCGGCCTGAGAGCTGGGCTGGCGGGCGGCCGCCGCTGGGGCTTCCCCCCGCCAGTTGGAGGGGAAGAACGCTAGGTAGCTGCGCAGGGCCGCGATGGCGGTGGCTTCATCGGGTAGCAGGAGGTCACCGCAACCACTGACCGTGCAGTGCATCCGGGCCCCACCCATCTCCTCCAGAGAGACGTGCTCGCCAACCACCTCTTCCGCCATCCGCGGAGACCCCAGATACATGGAGGCGTTGCCCTCGACCATGAAGGTGACGTCGCAGAAGGCGGGTATGTAAGCGCCACCGGCGGCACTGGGTCCCAACAGGACACAGGGCTGAGGTACCTGGCCACTGAGCCGAACTTGGTTATGGAAAATGCGCCCGGCGTGGCGTCGGCCCGGGAACATCTGTCGCTGCTCGGTGATCCGAGCTCCCGCCGAGTCCACCAGATAACAGAGGGGCAGCTGCAGCCGCTCGGCCTGTTCCTGGACGCGGAGGAACTTCTCCACGGTGAGAGGTCCCCAGGAGCCGGCCTTAACTGTGGGGTCGTTGGCCGCGACGCAGACCCGCCGGCCGTGGACGGTGCCGATGCCGGTGACCAAGCCGTCGGCGCCCATCTCCTCCGAGGAGGCGGTATTGGCGAGCAAGCCATCCTCGATGAACGGCGTCGCCGGATCGAAAAGGAGCCTAAGTCGTTCTCGCACCGGCAGCTTGTGCTGGTCCGGCAGTCGGCTCCGATAGCGCTCCGGGCCACCGCGAAGAGCCGTCCCCCGCCTTCGCCTTAGTTCGCCCCGGAGGCCCTGCTCTCCACCTGCCTCCATTGATGCCGGCTCAGAGGGGGTGGTCATCTAGCGGCCGATTATCCCCCGCCGACGCACAGGTCCGCCCTCACTAGGAACTGGCCACCTCGACTGTGCCGGTAAGTGCCTGGGTACTGAACAGGCCGGGCAGCACGGCAGCGCGAATCCCACAGAAGAGTACCCTCGATGCGGTGGGTTCCCGTTGGGAACGCTGTCGCTAGGCTGATGGTCTGACCTCGCCAAAGGAGAAGCGTTGGACCTCCTCTTCCTGCTCCTGTTCCGAATTTTTCGAAGGTTGCCGACGGCGTTCCAGCGGTTAGTCGTCATTGTGCTGGTCGCTAGCGGGGTGACCATGATCGTCGTCGCTCTAGTCGTCCACAGGCTGTCCTTTGCGGTGCCGGGGGCCATCTTGCTCTTGGTGGTGGGCATCGCGGGCCTACACCTGCGGCGTCATCCCCACGTCCGCTACCGGGGGCCCATCGGATGGTTCCTCTGAACGACTCCGCAAGCCGAACTCCCAGGAACAGCCTGGGGCAGCCATGGGAGCGGTCGGAACCGCGTCCAAGTCCACCTACCAGTCTCTACCGTCCAGCCCGCACCCGTAAGCCAGGCGCATCACTCGAGGAGGTCGGCATCAGGGTTCCCTGGTGCCTGAGTTCGTTCAATCTGACCACGGCACCCCAGACCGTGCAACGACGTCGTCCTACGCGTGTGTCAGGTCTTTGTCTTCCATTTCCCAGGCGTGATCCATCGTGTGATACGCGGAGTGCCGAATCAGGTACCGCAGCGGCCAGGTTCGCGCCGTCTTGCCCTGGGAATGGAACGTACGAATCGCCGTGCAATACGCGTCGCGGTACGCTTTCAGTCCGTCTGCGTCGGTCACGACCGTACCCTCGGGAGCGTGCACCCCAACCTTCACTGCCCACTCCTGCTCAACGCCGAGGGTGTGACTAACAATTCGGTCCCGATCACGTCCTCCCCCTCGCGGACCCTTTTGCATCTCAGCTGAGACGCGGAAACGCATCTCGTCGAAGAACCCCCAGCATGCCTGCATCAGGGTCAGTTCACGTTCTAACTCTTCGCTAGAGATGTGCTGCCCATCGATGCTCGAAAATGCGAACGAGATTCCCCAGAAGTCGGTTGAGCCGGTTCCCTGGTACTGCTCAACGACGTCGACGTTGGTGATGGCCGTAAACTCCGCGTCCATCCCAGCCAGCCTCGCTACCTCGGCGTAGCGTGGCCGATAGGACTGCAACTTTTCAATTGCGGCTTCTCCCGTCTTCGCACCACGCTCCAGGCCCGGCCAGTCCGGCGCCACCGCAGCAACCTTCTTACCCTTCGGTCCAACTTCCAGCGTCACCCTAAGTTCATTAGCCATTACGTACTCCCCAGCCGAAGGATCGTGGACGTCTTCATCTCGAATTGCCCGGCGCCCGACGGGAGGCAGAGCGCCCGATCAATCTTGGGGAAGAGCACGAAATCACGCTTGGTTTTCCTGTATCGCGACATTTCCTGACAAGGGTTTCCCCTACCCTTCATCGCCTCCCGGGCAGCTAAAGATAGCTGCCCGACCAAGTTGGACCGCTGCAGCTTTCCTGTCAGGTGGATTACCTCTGCCAAGGTCTGACTGAGCGTCCTGGAGCCGGCGTCAGCTCGGGGCCGTCCGGGTATCAGGCCGCCGGTCGCCACTCAGTCCCGGGACCATGAGGAGGAAGAGGATGGGAACCACGGCACCCAGCGCCCCGGCGACCACCAGCACCTGACGGGCCCCGAAGACTCCCGCTAGAGGACCGGTGACCGCGTTGGACAGGGGAGTGAGGCTAAAGGAAACCATCATGTCCAGGCTTGCCACTCTCCCCAGGATGTAGCCGGGAACCTCAACCCCCATCCGAGAGAACCAGATCACGTTTCCGAGGGTGATCCCGCCCAGCGTGACAAACGCCAGGGGCAAGAGTTCCCACGCCGCGCCGGCCAGTCCCATCGGCACCAGGGCGGCGGTGCCGATGGCCCAGCTGAGGAAGATCCAGTTGACCGAGCGACGAGGGACGCCGCGCCAACCAACGTAGACCGCGGCCGAGATCGCCCCCAGGCCACCGCAGGCTCCAAACAGGCCCAGGGTCTGCGGACCGGAGTGGAGGCGGTACTTGATGAGGTAGGGGATGAGTACCGTCAGGGGACCGGTGAGGGCGATGTTGCCGATGGCGGCCGCGCCGAGTCCGGCCCACAGCCAGGGAAGGCCGCGCACGAATTGGAGCGCCTGGCGCGCCTCGCCCAAGATCGCGAATCGCCACTGGGGCTTCCCCGCTGCGCCTTGGGCGGGGGCAGCGTGACCCGAAGACATGGCCGCCAGAGCGGCGGCAGCGACCACGAAGGTGCCAGCGTCGATCAGAAGAGCCAAACCGGTGCCACCCGCCGCGACCAGCAACCCCCCGACTGCAGGCCCGATCAGGGTGGACGTCAGTGGCTGCACGAATTGTTCTAGGGCCATCGCCTGAGGCACCAACTCGGCGTCGATGAGACTGGGCACGATCGCCCGCGAAGCGGGCATGAAGAACGCCTGGCTGACCCCGTAGACGGCGACCAGGACCACGATCTCCCAGAGCCTGATCTGGTGCAGCACTACCAGGGTTCCGAGAGCGCCGATCATCAGGCCACTCACGAGATTGCTCAGAAACATCACCTGGCGCCGGTCGAGACGGTCGCTGAGAACTCCTCCCAGGACCAGCAGCAACACTTGAGGGAGCGCGAATGCAGCCGAGACGACCCCTAGGGCGGTGGGGGCATTGGAGATCCGATAGACCTCCCAGGCGATGCTCACGAAGTAGATCCCGTCGCCGAAGAGAGAGACGGTGGCTCCCGACCAAAGCCAGACGAAGTCCCTGACTTGGAGAAGCTTCACCAGGTTTTCAGGGATTAGGCGGCGCACTAGATTTCCTTCAAATGAATGGCAGCGACGGGGCACCGCCCCCCTCTGGCCATATGACTGGTGGTGCTGCGCTCCCTATTGCAGAGAGCCGAGCACGGTGTTGTCGCTCGGGCCTAAACGGCCGAGTATATCGAGCGTCATTTCGGCCGCGAGGACCCTCTTCGGTGCTTAGACTGCGGTCGTGACCCAGCGCGCTACCCCACCAGTCTGGAAGCTGGTGGGCCCTGGTGCCTGCGGCCTAGACGAGGTGGGCCGGGGCGCTCTGGCCGGCCCCCTGGTGGCGGCGGCGGTTGTCTTGCCCCAGCGCTTCCGCCATCCCCTGCTGCGTGACAGCAAGCTGCTCTCGGCGGAGCAGCGGCAGACGGTCGAGCCGCTGATCCGCCGGGCGGCGCTGGCCGTGGAGGTCGTCTCGGTCAGCGTTGAACTCATCAACGACCGAGGGATCGGGTGGGCCAACCGCTTCGCGTTCGAGCGCTTGCTCGAGTTGGTCATTGCTCCCGCCTATCTTCTGGATGGAAATCTTCGGATCAACACCGAGCGTTGCTACCACTCGGTCGTCAGTGGCGACCGCCTGGTGCCGGCGATCTCAGCCGCGTCGATCGTGGCCAAGGTTCACCGCGATAGCCTGATGCGGGAGCTCCACCCCGATTTCCCGCACTACGGTTGGGAGGACAACAAGGGCTACGGCACGCCCCATCACCGCGACGCCATCTCCAGCCATGGCGTCTGTCAGCACCACCGCACCAGCTTTGTTCATATCGAGCAACCCGAGCTGTTCGATCAAGAGGCGCTGGTGGAGCTGGAGGCTTCGGCCTCCGCCTGAGAGGCGGTGCCTAGTTCACCAACCCCGCGACACCCAGCTCTGAAACTGAGGTGCCTCCGCCCCGATGGTGGTGGGCCCCCCGTGACCCGGGTAGACCACGGTGGCTCCCGGTAGGGGCAGCAGGTGGGTGCGGATGCTCTCCACGATGGTGGGGAAGTGACCTAGAGGAGGTCTAGTGGCGCCGGGGCCGCCCGGGAAGAGGGTGTCGCCGGTGAACACGAAGCCGGGGTGATAGAAGCAGATGCTGCCCGGAGTGTGGCCGGGGGTGGAGAGCACCCGCAGCTGGCGCTTTCCGAACTCGACCACCTGCCCGTGTTCCAAAGGTCGTCCAGGACCTGGCGGGGGGAACATCTCCAGATCGTCGGGGTGGGCTCCGGTCCAGGCGCTGGGGAAGTGGGCCTGAACCTGCTCCAGGGCCTGCCAGTGATCCTGATGGCCGTGGGTCTCCAGGATGCCGACCAGTTCCAGGTCGCCGACCGCGGCGATCAGGCGGTCGGGCTCGTTGGCGGCGTCGATGAGAACTGCGACTCCCGTCTCTGGGCAGGCGACGACGTAGGCGGCGTTGTCCCAGGGACCGACGCGCCGCACCCGAATCCGGAGAGCGTCGTCGACATCCCACTCAGCCCGGAGGTCGGTACCAGCCAATGAACGGTGCTCCTACCTGCGCTGATCGGCAGACGACTAAAAGGAGACTAACAAGCGACGCCGAGCTGAATCCTTAGGCACCTCCGGGCTTAGGCGCGAGCTTTGGGATTAGGATGCCGAGGTGGCGATGTTCCATGTGGTGCTGACCCGCACCGGCCCGCAATGGAAGCCTGGACTGTCCCTAGAAGAGCAATCGGGCTGGGTCGATCACGCCGCTTTCATGGACGGGCTAGTGGACCAGGGCGTCGTAGTTCTGGGAGGACCGCTGGCTGACGAGCGGCAGGTGGTGCTGGCGATGGAAGCGGCTTCTGCGGAGGACATTCGCTCCACCTTGGCACGCGATCCCTGGCACCAGACCCATCTGCTGATCGACACCATCGATCGCTGGACCATTCGCCTCGACGGTCGCTCGGCTTAGCCGAGACCTGGCCGGACGGCCGGACTAGAGCGCTAGGCCCGAATTACCGCGGGCAGACCGGCGTCACCGCCGGAAGGGCCCCCGACCGGAGCCAGCAGCGCCGCTACCACCATCACGGCGGCGGCAACCGTGATCGGGATGAAAGGGGAGCGCCGGCCGCCGCCGAGGTCCAGGGCCACCCCCCCCAGCAGCGGACCCAGAAAGGCCCCGGCATATCCCACCGTGAGCATGGCCGCAGTAAGCGAGGCGACCCGGCCGGGAGCCGCCACCATGGCCGGGTAGGCCAGCAGCCCGGCAAAGCTGAGGGCGACTCCGATCCCGATCAGGGCGGCGAAGAGCAGCGGGGCGCGGTTGCCGAACAGCAACCATCCCCCGGTACCTACGAGCGCGATCACCGCACTGAGCAGGTAAAACCAGCGCCGGGTCGCGAAGGGGCGCGCGAGCACGATCAACAGGACGTCGGCCGGAACCATCACCCCGTTCAGAGTCGCCAGCGACAGACTTGCCAGCGCGGAGTGGGGCCCACCACCCACGGAGGTGGGGATCCAAGTATTGGAAGAGAAGTAGACCAGCGACTGCCCAGCGAAGAGAGCATAAATAGCCCAGAGTCGGGGGTTGAAAAAGAGCTGGTGCAGGTCCCAGCTGGTCTCTCCGGCCAATCCGGCCCCATGTCGCGGTACTGCGAAGAGCCAGATCGGGATGCAGCTCAGGCCCAGCAATCCCCAGAACACCATCGTTTCCTGCCAGCTGTGCAACCAGGGAAGCAGTAGCGGCGCGGTGATACTGGCCCCCACCACCTCCCCCACCGTGATCCCCAGAGTGGCGGTAACCGACGCCAGCTGGACCCTACCCGCGAACCACCTCTGCCAGATTGCGGGCAGGGCAGGCTGGGCGATCGCGATCCCGGCCCCCATCACCGCCGTACCCAAAAAGAGCGGCAGGGCTCCCCCGGGCAGGGCCCGGCCCAACTCGCCTACCGCGGCCACCACCAGACCGACCCCGACCACCTGATAGCCGCCCACCCGCCGCACCAGGGCCGCGCCCGGGAAGGCCAGGATCCCGAAGGCCAGGATCGGCAGAGCCGCGACGGCTCCAGCCCCCACGTAGTTGAGGTGGAGGCTGGCCCGGGCCAGCCCCAGGATGGGCGGAACCCCCAACAGCGAGGCCCGAATGTTGAAGCCAATCCAAAACGCGACCACCAGAAGAGCGATCTGACCGCGGCCGATCCGCGACTTGGCGACGCTTCCGCCTTTTGACGGGCTGGCGCCCGCGATCAATAGCTGCTTCCGCGGCCAGGCCAGGTGATCCCCTGCCGTTGGGCAAGTAGCGGAAGCCTGGGCACGAGGTCACCCTCGACCACCAGCTCCCAGCTGTAGGTGGCCGCCATCTCGCGGGCTGCCCTCCGGATCCGATCCGCCTTCTTAGGGTCGGACGCGACCGCTGCGATCGCCAGGGCCAGCTCGCTGGGGCTGTCGGTCTCGATCACCACACTGTTGTGGAGATGGCGGGCATAGTCCTCGCCGGTGGCCCCCACCACGGCCACCCCGCCGGCTGCCATGGTTTCCAGGCCCACCAGCCCAAAGGGCTCGAAACCGGAATTGGCCAGCACCGCCAGCGAGGAGGCGTAGAGCACGGGCAGGAGCTCCTCGGGGAGGAACCGAGTCAGCTCCAAGAGGTCAACCTCCGGGCTCGACTTCAGTGCGGAGGCCAAGTCCCCGACGTCGTGGACCGGCTCGGTCCACTGCTGTACCAGCAGCCCGCAATCCCGCGCTGCGGCCATCACGTCGGCTTGGTAGCGCTCGCTCCCTCCCCGGACCAGCATCCGCACCGGGACCTGGGCGGCGCGGAGCTCACCCAGTGCCCGCACCGCCTGGATCCAGCGCTTGTCGCGGTGGAATCGGCCGATCTTGAGCAGGACCTGACGCTCACCCGCCGCTTGGCGGAGCGTTGCCACCGCTCCCTCGTCAACCGGAGCCAGGTATTCGGCCGGGATGCCGTTGGGGATGACGATGGGGTCGACGCCGAACCCGCTCACCAGCAGCCGCATGTGGCGGCTGATGGTGGTGATTGCCGCCGCCTGCTCCAAACCCACCCAGTCCATGTCCTCGAATCCGAACTGGTTGTTAGCGTTCCACAACAACAGACAGCGGTTTCCGATCCCGCGCTCCGCCAGCAGCTCGAACGTCAGCTTGGCCCAGCTGGCGGTCTGCCACTCCTCGAAGAGCAGGACTGGCAGCCGCCCCGCCTCGATCTGCGGTAGCGCCCACTCGGTGACCAGCCGCTCGGGGAGGCGTGCTGCCAGGTAGCTGACCTTGAGCGCCTCCCCCTGGTAGACGCCGCGCGGGAACTCCCGGGAGATCTCCTGAGCCAGACGGCAGAGCTCCACCCCCTCCTTCAGCTCCTGCGCAGGCAGCTCAGGGTTGCCGACGAAGTAGAGCCTGGTCGGCGAGCCCGATGCCGAGAGCGCTCGGCTGAGCTGGGCCACCCTCACCCCCAGCCCGCCTGCCTGGCTGTACTGGTCCGGACCCTCCATCGAGATCAGGGCGAAGGCGAGCCTCGACCAATCGGAATCCATCGCTGAGATTGTGGGGCTATGGATCGCGCTCGGTGGGTCACAGGCTGAGCCTGTGACTCAGACGGTCGCCTCTCCCAACCAGGCTGCCGGGGCATCCCGCTGCAGAGACTCAAGGGCCGCTTCCGGCAGATCGAGCAGGTGGTCGCGGTAGCGTGCCGGGAGCAGGAGCGGGAAGTCACTACCGAAGCAGAGGCGGCCGTTTCCCAGGAGTTGGTCCACCGCCAGCAACACCCCCGGCTGGTAGAGGTAGGGCAAGGCGGCGGTGTCGAACCAGAGTTGGCGGCAGAGAGCCGCGACCTCGGGCATGTGGGCGTAGAAGGGCAGGCCGCCCCCGAGATGGCCGAGACAGATCCTCAGTCGAGGAGCGCTCTCGAGAGCGGGCGCCAGTAGCTGCCACATTCGCGCCGGAATCGCCGTTCCCTTGCCGGGGTACTGATGACCGACCGGTTCGCTGGCATGGAACAGCAGCGGCCAGCTCATATCGACCAGGGTGAGCAGCAGCTCCCGCAGGGACCCTTCAAACCCCAGCTCGAACCCCTGGGCGTCGGCATTCAACTCCCCTACCCCGCGCAATCCCAAACCTCGACAGCGGCTCAGCTCCATCTCCCACCCGGGGCGGGCCGGGTTCACCAGGGCTAGCCCCAAAAGGCGGCCGGCGGAAGCCTTGACCTGGTCTGCCACGTAGTCGTTGACCTCAGCCAGGAGCCCGGGGTCGGCGAAGGGCCAGCCGAGGACCACCGCTCGACCCAGGCCGGCCTGGTCCAGGGCCGCGATGACATCCTCGCCGGCGGCGAACCGGGGACTGTCCTGGTGGCAGGAGGCGAACCACGGATCCCGCCAGCCCTGAGCCGCGGGCTGGCGTAGCTCGGGTGGCAGCAGGTGACAGTGGACGTCGGTCAGTGGCGGCAAAGCTCTGCCCCGGACCTGCGGCCCAGGTATGTATCCACCACCCCGCCGCTATCTAGCGAGACCACAAGCTGCGAACGTTGAGGATCAGGTAGTTCTGGGTGCGCACCACGACTGGCAAATCCTTAGCTTCAAACCACGCTTCGTTGGTGGTGATGTTGTTGTAGTCGCCGGGCTCGAACTCGATGTAGGAGACATCGTAGGCACGCAGCAGGTTCCCCACCTCACAGGGGCCCGCGGACGGGCAGCCGGCATAGATGGTGTCAACCGCCCGCAGCCGCGCTGCCAGTGGTTGGCCGTAGCTCCAGAGCCAGCCGTCGTAAGCGAGCATCAGGGTCCGCCCGGCCAGGACCGAGACCGGCTCGTTGGGCTGGCCCTCGGTTAGGAAGACCGCCTTCGGCTCCGTATCGCGCAGGACCGCTCTGGCCACCACCGCCTCCTGGCTGCCGGCGAAGGGGATGTTTCCAGCGGTCGCCTTGGTCTGGCTGGGGGAGCTCTGTCCGATCAGCGCGGCGTCCATGCTCAACAGACCGCTGAGGATCAGAGAGAGGACCCCGAGGCCCGCCGCCAGCCGCCACCAGCGGCTCCTGCCGAAGGCGCACAGCAGCCAAGCGATGGGGATCGCGGCCCCCACGTACCAGTAGTCGAGGAGCTTGGTGTTGTCCCAGTTCCAGGGCTGGGTGATGACCAGGTTGCCAAGCAAGAAAAGGAGCCAGAAGGGGGCCCCGAAGCGGATCAATTCCAGCTCCTTCAGCTCGGTTGCAATCGCCGACGAGGAGCGCCGCACCAGCAGGACGCACGCCGCCAGGAGGGTGAAGATGCCGGTGTTGGCGAGCCAGAACCCCGCCGTCTCACCCCAAACCGAGGGGTTCACGATGCTGCCGGCCAGATAGCTGGCCGCGGTCAGCGGGGAGGCCCCACTGAGGTAGAGAGCGTCGCAGGCGTCGCCCAGGTTGAACTGGGCTGCGGTGCATGTGGTGGCCGCGTGGGCCAACCAGCCCACGTCCAGCTGGGGGTAAACATTAGCCCCGACCGGGCCAGCCAGCTGGCCGTGAGGGCCAGAAAAGATGTAGAGCAACCGAGGCAGACCCAAGACCAGAGCCGGCCCCAGGAAGAGCCCCAGTCCTCGCCACCAGCGCTGCCGCCCAAGCCACCAGACTCCCAAAACGAGCACGACCAGGTAGCCGAAGGGATTGAACCAGGGGAGGGCGGCGGCGCCTAGGCCCGCCGCCAGCAGCGGCGCTCGTCGCCTTCCCCGATAGGCCTCCCAGAGCAGCAGGGCCAGAAGCGCGACCAGGGCGACGCCGTAGTCGAAGTCGCGTTGGGGCAGCCAGAAGGCGAGCAATGGTTCGTACCACTGCAGGTCGTCGAGCGGCGGATCGGCCTGGTTCTCGCCGTCATATGACCGTGGCAGGTGGGTGAGCTCGGTGGGCAGGTGGGCGACGAAGGCGGCTGCCGCGCCTGGGGTCTTGGAGCTGAGGCTGGTGCAGTTGGCGGCGTTGAACCCGGCCTGGGTGTGGGCCAGCTGCTGGCAGCCGTCACCGTAGAGGCCGATGAATCCCAGGCCGCCGCCCAGAATTGCCAGCAGGAGGGCGACGAATGCGGCCGGCGCTCTCCTGGTGACCCGGTAGGCCAGATGCCAGAGCAGGACTCCCCCCGCCCAGGAGATCAGCCAGGAGGGGACGTCCAGAGCCCCTACCAAATTCTGTCCCAGAGTCTCGAGCAGCGTCGACTGGAAGTCGGGCAGGAACGGGTAGCGCAGCCCGGTACCGGCCTCGAGAGTGTCCTGAGGAGGCAGGTTGTGGCCCAGCAGAAAGCTCTGCGCGTAGCTGGTGTGGACTGACCAGTCGGACCAGACGGTGGGGTAATTGGCAACGATCGAGCCGGCGGACTCCGTCAGCGCCCTGGTGAAGATGAAGTAGAAAGCCACCCCCAGCAACAGAGTCGCCAGCAGTGAACCGACACTGCCGACCCGGTGCAGCTCGCGTGGGATCCGGCCCCACCAGCCCCTCGGCCCCAGCCGCAGGCGATGGAGCCAATGCCGGGCACCTACCCCAGCACCAACTACCAGGAGCAGGGCTGGTGCGGTCAGGGTCGCCGCCTCACCCGTTCCCCACCAGAGTGACAACCCCAGGGTCAGAAGGGTGGAGGCGACCACCCCCACCAGCAGCGACGCGGCCAGCCGCTCTGCCAGCCACCAATCAAGGGGGACGAGGTCAACCAGGGCCACTCCCGAGGCCAGGATCAGGAGCCAGTAGCCAACCAGGGCCAGCGTCACGGGCTGAAGTTAGCCTCAGTACCAGCCGGGCAGCCAGATGTGCTGGAAGAAGTCAGTGGAGGGGATTGGCTGCCCGGTCCAGAGCGGGTAGAAGTAGGCGAAGCTGAGGATCACCGCCAGTGCCATCGCCCCGGCCAAGGGCCGAAGACTGTAGGGACCCAGGCGCACCGGCCCCAGCTGCATGGCGCTGCGGGCGAACGCCAGTCGGGTGCAGCAGTAGGCGAGGGCCAGACAGGTGAAGGGCACCGCCTCCAGGATCTCGTAGAAGAAGAGGATCCGAGACGGCCAGGACCAGAGCAACAGCCAGTTGAAGAGAAAGCCGAGCAGGATGAAGAGGGCGACCCGGTCGCGCCGCCTCAAGGTCCAGTAGAGGCAGGCGGCCAGGGCCAGCATCCCCATCCAGAAGATGGCCGGGTTGCCCATGTCATCGATCCACTCGTAGTTGGAGACCGTCTGCCCATTGATGGTGGTAACCCCGTTTCCGGTGTAGACCGCGTAGTAGAGGACCGGGTGCGCGTCTAGGGGCCAGGTGTAGTAAGACGAGGAGAAGGGGTGAGTGGCCTTGAGGGTCGCCTGGTAACTGAGTCCGGCCACGCTGTTCATCTCCACGTCCACCAGCGACTGCTGCAGATTGAATCCGGTTGGGAGCCAGATCGAGACCGGGCCGAAATGGTCCTCTTTGATGGGCATCGCCACCGGCAGCTCGCAGATAGAAGCGCTCGTGGTGAACTCCGTGCATTTGGCGCGAGGCCCGCTGGTGTCGGCGAAATTTACGTAGAGGTTGTGAGAGATCGTCCAGTAGTTGAAGAACGACAGGTAGAAAACCACCAACATCACCGCCGCCCCGGCCAGGTAGTGCCAGCCCCAGCGCATATCCGAGACCATGGTCCGGCGCCCCGCCTCCACGGGATCATCTGGTGAAGGTGGTAGCAACCAGTTGGACTGACCGCCACCCAATCCCCTCAGGCGCAGGTGGGGCCGCACCCATCTGGCTGCCAGCAGTACCACCATCAGCAGCACAGCCGGCACCATGTCTGCCTTGGCGGCCAGTCCCAGACCCGAGACCACGGCCGTCAGGTACAGGGTCCAGAGCCACTGCCTGCGGTTGCGGGCGTGCCAGTGGAGGGTGAACAGCCACAGCCCCAAGACCACGAAGAAGACGGCGAAGATGTCGATCAAGCCGGTGCGCGAATCCACCAGTTCCAGCCCATCCAGACTGAAGAAAAGCGCTGCCAGCAAGGGAAAAATTCGATGCCGGTGCCATAACCGGCGGGCCAGGAAGTAGAGCAGCCCGATCACCAGGCTGCCGAAGATCGCCGACATGATCCGCCATCCCCAGGGATTGAAGCCGAGCCAACTGATGCCCCCGGCGATGATCAGTTTGGTCAGCGGGGGCTCTGGGTCGAAGTAATCAATTCCCTTCAGATCCTTGTAGGCGTCGACCGGAAAGTAGACCTCGTCGAAGACGAAACCGCAGGTCTTGACCTCGGAGTTGTGAGGACCGAGGGGTACGTCGGTGCAGCCGGCAGTATTGAAGGGATAGCCAAGCCCCCAGGCACCGATGCCCAACACGTCGTGAGTGGGAGACCGATGGACCCCGGCGGGCGCGGTGACCTTGCCCACCACGTCCAGGTTCCCCTGCAAGAAGTCCAGGTAAATTGGGCTCGCCAGTCGGATCACCAAGGCCACCGCCACCAGCCCTCCGGCGATGGCACAATCGCGGCCGTCGAGCCCGGTCAGCTCTCGATACCGTCGCAGCAGCAGCGACAAGCCCCACATCGCCAGCACCATCGCTGCCGCCACCAGGGGATGCACTGGCCAGTGCATCAGAACGCAGACGGCCGCGAAGATCGCTGCCGCCACCACCGCGCCGACCCCCTCCCGTTGCCAGGCGGCCGTACGCGCCGGGCTCACCGCCGGTGGGATGCCGGCGCCGGATGGCGGCGGCGTATTCGGGTTTGGAGCTCGTCCTCCAGCGCCTTGGCATCGGAGACCACCAGGATCAGGTCCTGATCCACTGCGCAGCCGCGGCCAGCCGACCGTCCCAATCTGGCCACCTCAGCAGGGGCAGTGTCCAAGCGGATGACGCAGGCGGGTGTGCGCTCGAATTGGCGCAGCGAGCGCAGCAAGAACTGCTTGCGGCTGGGAGCCGCGAATAGGACCTGCAGGGGCTGGGTCCGCAACTGACGAATCTCCTGGAAGGGGATCAGCTCAAACTTGAGGAGAGCGTTGAGCCTAAGTCCCTCCGAGGTGACCTGGACGTAGTGGCGGCGGGAGCCGAGGTGGAAGCCGGCTCCGAGCAGAAGCAGCAAGCCTCCCAGGATCAGGAACTCGATCTCCAGCTTGTGGCTGTCCAGGTAGGTGACGAGGGTCCCGATCAGCAAGACCGCCGCCCCGTAGAGAAGCATGGTCTCGGTCCGCCGCCAGGTGGCGGCGAAGGTGAGTAGTCGGTGGCGGGGCTGGGGCTCATCTCGCGCGGAGAGAGCCATCCCCGCGCTCAAGACGAGACCAGCTCCGGCAGGGGCTGGGTGGTTCCGCAGCTGCAACCATCCTGGGCGGGAAGGTGGGCGACCAGGTCGAAGAGGATCTTGCGTACCCGGCCGATGTTCTCCGCGAAGACCTTCAATACCTGCTCGTGGGTCACCGGGGTGATCTCGGCGGAGCCCTCCAGTCCGGCGTCGTAGTCGGTCACCAGAGCGATCGCCGTGTAGCAGATCCCGAGCTCTCGAGCCAGGATGGCCTCGGGATATCCGGTCATGCCGATGACGCCCCATCCTTGTCCAGAGAACCAGCGTGACTCGGCTCTGGTGCTGAAGCGGGGGCCCTGGATCACAACCAAGGTCTCACCCTGGTGCACCTCGGCGCCCTGCCGCTCTGCAGCCGACGCCGCCAGCGTGCCCAGCTCTGGACAGTACGGGTCGGCGGCGGAGACATGCTGAACCTTGGGACCGTCCCAGTAGCTGTCGGGGCGCCCCCAGGTGCGGTCCACGAATTGGTCGGGTATGACCACCTGCCCCGGTGCTATCTCGGCGCGGAGGGATCCGACCGCGCAGGGGGCGAGGATGCGCCCCACCTTGGCCTGGCGCATGGCGAAGAGGTTGGCTCGGAAGTTGATCCGATGGGGGGGGATGCTGTGCTCCCGGCCGTGCCGGGGCATGAAGGCCACCTTCCGTCCCTCGATCTCCCCCAGCCAGATGCTGTCGCTGGTCGGTCCGAAGGGGGTCTCCACCCGTACCTCGCGAGCCCCCTCCAGGAGTTCATACAGTCCGGACCCACCGAAGATCCCGATGGCCTCCCCCTGGGCCATCAGGCGGCGACCTCGACCATCCGATCGATCGCCCGCCGCGCTTTAACTGCGATCTCGCGGGGCACGGTGATCTGGTGCTGGAGGTCCCGCAGCGAGTCTCGCACCTTCTCCAGGGTGATGGTCTTCATGTAGGGACAGATAGCATCGGGGTTGGCGGCCAAGAAGGTCTTCTCGGGAGCCAGTTGACGCATCCGGTGCATGACCCCGATCTCGGTGGCCACGATGAAGGTGCTGGCGGCCGAATGCTGCGCGTGACGTACCATCCCCTCGGTGCTGGCCACCACTGTGGCTCCGGTGAAATCTCCACGACCGGCTTCGTACAGCGCTGCGGTGGTACATCCACACTCGGGGTGGACCAGGACCTCGGCCTCAGGATGGGCCAGCCGCTGACGCTCGAGCTGGGCGCCACGGATGTCGGCATGGACGTGGCATTCGCCCAGCCAAACGTGCATCTTTCGTCCGGTCATCCGCTCTACGTGCGAACCCAAGAAGAGGTCTGGGCAGAAAAGAATCTCTTTGTCTTTGGGGATCCGCGCCACGATCTCCACCGCGTTGCTCGAGGTGCAGCAGTAGTCGGATTCGGCTTTGACCTCGGCGCTGGTGTTGACGTAGCTGACCACCACTGCGCCGGGGTGTTCGGTCTTCCACGCCCGCAGTTCCTCAGCGTTAATGCTGGCAGACAGTGAGCATCCTGCCTCCAGGTCGGGGAGCAGAACCATCCGGCCTTCGGCCAAGACTGCCGCCGTCTCGGCCATGAAATGGACGCCGCAGAAAACGATCACCTCGGCGTCGGCCTCAGCTGCCCGCCGCGACAGGCCCAGGGAATCGCCCACGAAGTCGGCAATGTCCTGAACTTCGTCGCGCTGGTAGTTGTGAGCCAGGATCAGGGCTTTGCGATCATGCCTGAGCTCGCGGATCTCGTCCACGAGCAGCCCCTGAGTTGCAACCGCCATCACTCAATTATGGCGTGGCCTGCCGGAGCCCTCCTGATGAGCGCTGCAGCTGGGGTCGAGCGGGAAGCGGACTTCCCGCCAGCGTGCGGTGATGGCGTCGAAGTCGAGCAGTCTGCCTCCGGTCTCCCTGCCGATTCCCGAGATCAGCTTGATCGCCTCCAGGGCCTGGAGCGAGCCGATCATCCCCACCAGTGGCCCCAGCACCCCGGCTTCGCGGCACGTCTGGGCTGGACTGGCCGTCGGCGCCGCGAACAGACAGCGGTAGCAGGGGCCGCCTGGCGCTACCGTGACCACCTGGCCGGCCAGTCCGACCGCCCCCCCAATCACCAGTCCGATCCCCTCGCCCACGCAGAAGTCGTTGACAAGGAATTTCGTGAACGGGTCATCGGAGCACTCCAGCACCACATCGGCGCCGGACAGCAAGGGCCGCAGCGAGAGGGAGTCGAGCGATTCCTGACGAGCGGATACCTCGAGAGTGGGATTGAGCTCAAGGATGCGCTGGGCCAGCACATTCGTCTTGGGCAGGCCCACCTCATCGGTGCGGTAGGCGACTTGGCGGTTGAGGTTGTCCAGCGCCACCCGGTCTGAGTCGACCAGCATTAATCGGCCGACTCCTGCCGCTCCGAGGTACAACGCCGCGGGAACTCCCAGGCCGCCGCAGCCGACCACCGCCACCTGGGCCTGAGTCAGCCGAAGCTGCCCGGCTTCACCTAGCTCCCGCAGCAATAGTTGACGGCTGTAGCGCTCGATCGCAGCTTCATCGAGGACCGGAGTTACTGCTCTCACCGAGGGACCCTCACCAGCTGATGACCTTCTCGGCGGTCACACAGCGGTCGATGATCCTGGCATAGTCGATAAGCGCCCATCTCTCCTCGATCTGCCGCCTCCTGGCGTCCTCGGCGCAGGCCATCAGCACCAGCCTGGATGGTTCGAGCGACTCCAAGGCTGCGCTCACGGTGGCCTCGGTCTCCAGCACCGCGTCGTGAAGCAGCACAACTTCCACCTTAGCGCCTGCCTCGACTCGCGCCCGGAAGTGCTCCCAGGCGCGCTGGTCGGAGCGCCGGCTGACCAGATACAGTTCCATGTCCAGTTCAGACCACCAGGCAGATATCCGCCTCGGCACAAATCGCCGGCACCTGCGACCGGGGCACCGTCTCCACTCCAGGGCGCAGCGGAGGCTCCGCCAGCCCGAGCGCCACCAGGGACTCCTGCTCGACCAAGACCGGGACCTCCCCGTCCCCAACCAGAGCTTCCAGCTCGCGACCTAGACCGCCGCTCCAAGGACCCAGGTCGGGTGGGTTGGACAGGCCAAGCGCGGCCGCGGAATCCACCAGCAGCAAACTCACCGATAGCCCTCCCAGAGGCAGCGCGAGTGCCACCCTCACGGCCAACGCGGCGTCATCGCGTGAGAGGTCACCTCGGGCCAGCAGCAACACCGATTTGATCGCGGCCGAGTTCACTTGAAGACCAGAATCCGGTCGGCATCGCGGGCCAGATGGGCCAGGTCTCGCAGGCTGCCTCTTCGTACACCCTCGATCTCACCCGGATACGGCTGCCGCCAGCGCAGGTCCGCTTCGCAGAGCGTGACCTCGGCCGATCCCGCCAATGCGCTGGCGTGGGCAACCCCATCACCAGCCAGGAACACTTCGACCCGGTGACCTGATCGCGCCGCGGCTTGAACCAAGGCACGGACGGTGTGGGATGCCTCGCTTCGAGGTCCGGCGGTGAGGAGGAAGAGAAAGTTCAAAGGGGAGCACCTGCATGGACGGGGCCTACCTAGTCAGCGTAGTCCACCTTCCCGGAGGCACTGGGCCCATCCAGGTACACGCAGGCTCCCAAGCCGCCTCCGCCGCCCCTAAAAAAGAGGGTCCGGCCGGTGCACCACCCGACCGGACCCACCGAGTTCTCTCTTCTAGAGGTTATCCACCGAATCCGGGCTCGGTGACATGGGGGTGTACCGGAGGCGGTCCGGAGCCCGGGGTTTGTGGGTCGTAGGTGACGACCGAGGTGTACTCCTTCACCTTCTCGGGAGGCATCCGAAGCGAGACCGCCCAGTAGTAGATCACCAAGCTGAAGACGGCGATCACCCCAATGTCCCAGTAGAAGGGGATGTGATAGTTGTTGAGGGTCTTGAAGAGCCCGTAGGGACGACCTGCAGAGTCGGCGCCTTCGTTGAACTGCCCGAGATAGGAGATGAGCGCCATCCCCACGAGGTACGGCCACAACCACATGGCTGAGGCCCAGTCCAACTTGGGCTTGTTGGGGTTGTTGCCAAAGGTCATTGACGCCCATAGGATCGCGAAGCCCAAGGCGATCAGGCAGAACAGCTTCCAGTCGACGTTCCAGCCAGACCAGTAAATGATCAAGTTTGCCCCGACAAATGCGACGGGAGCGATGATCGCCCCGCCCGGCAACCTAAACGGACGGACATAGTCTGGAAGCGAGAGGCGCAGCGCCCCGAATGCGAGCGGAGCGCCCGCATACATCAGTACCGAGGCCGACGTGATCAAGCCGACCATCGATTGCCAACTTGGGAAGGGAGCCAGGAACGCGCACCCGGCCAGGAAGGCGATGATCAGGCTGCCCCATGGGACTCCGGTTGTCTGGGTGAGCTTCTCGAAAAAGGTCGGTATGTAGCCATTTCGACTAAGGCCATACGAGATTCGCGATGTTGCGGTGAAGTAGACAAGCCCGGTACCCGACGGGGAAATGATGGCATCGATGTAGAGGATGGTGGCGAGCCAGCCCAGGCCTACTCCTGTGGCCAAGCCCGCGTATGGCCCGGTTACGCTCGAAGGGAAGGTGATAGCGGGCCAGCCATGGGCGATATCAGCCGACGTCAGGGCGCCGATGAATACGAATTGCAGTGCCAGGTAGACGACGATCCCGATGATCATGGCGCCGATCACGGCCCTGGGGATGTCGCGTTGAGGATTTGAGCTCTCAGCCCCGATCTGGACCGCCTGCTCGAATCCAAGCAGGGCGAAGACCACTCCGCCGGCAGCAGTAGCTTCCAGCACGCCCTTGAGGCCGAAGGGGGCAAAGCCACCGTCAGCTGTGAAGTTGGCACCATGGAAGCGGGCAATAAAGAGCACGATCAGAGCGAAGACAGGCACGATCACCTTCCACCAGGTGGCGTAGGTGTTGATCAGTGAGAGCAGTTTGATGCCCAAGAAGTTAATGACGACGAAGATCGCCATTAGCACGATGCCGAGGATGAGACCCCAACCGCTCAGTGTCGCATTGCTGTTGAGCATCCAATGCTCGTAGCTGGCGGCGTAGGTCATCACCGCCTCGACTTCGATAGGGGCGACCGCCGCCGCCTGCAACCAGGAATACCAGCCAAAGGCAAAGCCGGCCAAGCTGCCGTACGCGTAGTGGGGGAAACGGGCCGTGCCACCGGCTACCGGGAACATTCCGCCCAGCTCAGCATGGATCAGGGCCAGGATCATGACGATGAAAGATCCAATGACCCAGGCGAAGACGGCGGCCGGCCCCGCATATTCGGTCGCGACCAGGGCACCAAGCAGCCATCCGGAGCCGATGATGGATCCTTCCGAGGCCCACATCAGGCCCATCAGGCCTACGTCGCGTCTAAGACCGGGATCGCCGACCGCTGGCCCCCGACCTGTGGCTACAGCTGCTGCCACGTCCTCCCCTCCATTCTCAAGTGGCCCGGGCACCGGCACCGGGCGGCCGTTGATTCGCCCGCGACTATACACCGATAGTGGGCTGACTCGGAAGGTCCGTCGAACTGGGGTTCTGGCCGCTTGCCGCGATCAGGGCGGAGGTGGCGGCGCTTCAAGTCAAGTTTTTCTGGGCTGGGAGACCCGCGTACTGGAGTTACCCGAGTACCGACGAACTCGCGCCAAAAGGCTCTTCTCTAGTTCCTCAGCTTGGCTGACGATGAAGATGAGGTCTTGGTCAACGGCGGTGCCGCGGCCCAGCAAACGCCCTATTCGGAAAACCTCGCTGCCGCCAAGATTGAGCCGCACGAGGCAAGCCTCGGTGTGGCGAAAGGCCCGGAGCGAACGGTCCATGCGATCCCGCCTGGACGCGGCTCCGAATAAGACCTCAACGCGCTGGAGGCGAAGTTGGCGAATGGCGTCGAAAGGGATGATCTCGGACCGGAACAGACCGGCAATCCTCAGTCCCTCGGGTTCTACGGTCACGTAATGGCGACCAGAGCCAAGCTGGAGCAAGAGCGCCACGGCCAAGACCGCCACTCCCAGGATCACCAGCGGGATTTGAACCTGGTGATGTTCGAAGTAATTGATGGCAATTGCAACAGCCACGACCACCACTGAGTAGTAGACGACTAATCGAGTCCGGCGCCAGATAGCCTCGAACTGCAAGAGGGAATAGCGAGTCGCTTCCGGCCGGCTCGACGGAGAGCTGGCGGAGGGG
>JBAUWA010000042.1:0-3791 GCA_049583555.1 Candidatus Dormiibacterota bacterium
GGTGAAGGTGATCCCCTCCATGGCCTTGGACATGCCTGGGGAGTCGATCCAAAACCTACCGCTCACTTGTGAGGTCGCGCACAGTGAGGCTGGAGTCGTCGCTCGGGGTGGACTGGCCTTGGGGCTAGGCGATGGTCTTGCCACGGAAGTGCCGCAGGCTGCCATGAGGGCTCCGCCCAGCAGGCTGATCACCACCACCAAGACTCCCGCCCGACCTTGCACCTGGAGGCACCTCCGTTCTGTACCCCCCTTCCTCGACACCACGAAAGACGTAGTGAACCCACCTTACGTTACGGGTCGCTACTCCTGCCGCCCGAATGCGACACCCTTCAATTGGCCTCTGCCTGAGGTGCCGGCCCCGAAGGGAATCCGTCGGGACTTGTGCACACGGCGGTCCTACGACCCCCAGCGGCGGAGCCCTCGCACTGACTGCGAGATGCTAGGGAATACCAGCCTCGCTCTTCCACTTCCGATAGGTGCTGGGACTCAGGCCCAGGTTCCTCGCTACCGAGCTGGCCGTCAGGCCCGATCGGACCAGCTAACTGCCAATGAGCAGGATCCGTTCCCTCTCGCTGGCCGAAGCACGACTCTTCCGCCAATCGCGCTTCTTCGCGTCTAGGATGAACAGCAGGTCATCCCGTTCCAACACGTGACCGGGCTGACTGCCACTGTCGGTGGGACGCACGACGCGCTTGCCGCCGCGGGCCTGCCCTAGATTGACGAAGAAGGCTTCGACCGTGTGCCCGTCAGTGGTCCTGACGAAATGGCCTTCCCCCTGGGGAATTCCTTCTAATAGCTCCTGCGGCTCTGACATTTGGCCTCCGGGCTGCGTGCCGATGGAACACCTTGATGCTAGACCTCAAGTGGCTGCTGAGAGACTGCTCGGAGCCTAACTCACTAAGCAGGGGTACGAAAGCCGGGTCGAACGCCCGCCCCTAATGCTCGGCCGCCCACTGGTACCATCGAAAGACTGCAACCACTTGCCAGAAGTCCGGCACTACGGCTTGTCGGACTCGCAGTCGTGCTTAGTGTCGTGCTCGCTCTGACGGAACATACGTTGAGGCACGCCTACTTGTTTCTGCTTCTATTCCTCCTGATGATTGGAGTGGGTTCGCTGATAACGTGGGTCGTCGATCAGTTCCGCCGGAGTGCTTCCCATCTCCGCAAGATTTGACCCATAAACTGACCCATTACGGACTCGTAAAGCCTAGGACTGGATAGGTCTGGTCAGGTCTCAATCGAGATCGAATCGGGAGCCGACGGAGGGATTCGAACCCCCGGCCCGCTGTTTACAAAACAGCCGCTCTACCACTGAGCTACGTCGGCCGAGTCGCGAATTATATGCTCGCCCCGGCGCGGTTCCTGGATGCGAGGGCACTGCTGGGATAGGCAAAGCCTCGTTGTCTTGCCATCTCGTACATGAGAAGGGATCCTGCTACCGAAGCGTTTAGCGACTGCACACGGCCACCCATTGGGATCGACACCAGAGCATCGCAATGACGCCGCGTCAACGAACGGAGGCCCTCGCCCTCGGCTCCCACAACAAGCGCGACAGCCTGCCGCAAGTCCACCTGGTCGCAGCGACGGTCGCCGCTGGCGTCCAGTCCTATCCGAGCCACCCCCAGGTCTCCGAGCTCGCGCAGGGTCTGCACCAGGTTGACCACCCGCACCAGACGGAGGTGCTCAATGGCACCAGCGCTGGCCTTGGCGGCAGCAGCAGATGGTGGCGCGGTGCGATGCCGGGGCAAGATCAGCGCCGTCACACCGAGGACCTCGGCGCTGCGCGCCAGCGATCCTAGGTTTTGCGGGTCTTGGACCTCGTCAAGACAAACGAAAGCCGGAGGCCAGCTGGGATTCTGGGACTCCATTAGCTGTCGAAGGGCATCGCGATTGTCCAGCTGCCGTCCATCGAAATAGGCGGCGATTCCCTGGTGGTGTTCGGTGTGGGCGACATCGTTGAGCCGGCCTCGCGGCGTGGCTTCTATGGCCACCCCCACGGTGGCGGCCCGGTCGATGATCTCCTCCAAACGCCCGTCGGGGCTAAGGCCGGGCACCACCAGGAGCCGCCGCACTCTGCGACCTGCTCGCAAGGCCTCCAAGACCGGATTGCGCCCGTAGAGGATTTCCGGCATCAGAGCCGGCGCCAACGCGTGCTGTCCTTGGTGTCCTCGACCACAATGCCGCGCTCGAGCAGCTCGTCGCGGAGCCGGTCCGCCTTGGTGAAGTTCCCCTTTTTGCGGGCCTCCTGGCGGCGGTCCAGGAGCTGCTGTTCCTCGGCGGTCAGATAGGGTTCCTCGGAGACCGCTGCCCGCTCCATTACCCCCAGGCGGCTGTCGGCGCTGCGCAGAGTGCGCAGCGCAGCATCGCAGCCATCGGCACCGACTCGCCCCTCGTCGAGGAGACGGTTGCCCTCGCGGACCAGGTCGTGGATTGAGCTCATGGCACCGGGCAGGTTGAGGTCGTCGTCCATGTTGGCCTCGAAGCGGTCCAAGGCTCGACGCGCAGCTGCCGCCATGGGGTCACCCGACCCGGCGGTCTTGAGCTCGCCGTTTTGGGCCTCCGCGCAGCGCCTCCAGAAGGTGGCGAGCCGATCCAGGGAGTCCCCTGCCCCCACCAGGTCCTCCTCCCGGAAGCGAAACTTCTGCCGGTAGTGGGTGTTGCTGAGCAGGTGGTAGCGGACCACCAGCGGGCTGTAGCCGCGTTCTATGAGAGCCGGCAGGGTCACGAAGTTGCCAAGGGACTTGGCCATCTTCCCGCCCTCCACCAGCAGGTGCTCGACGTGGAACCAGAGCCGGACAAAGGGCTTGCCCGTCACCGCCTCAGCCTCCGCTATCTCGTTCTCATGGTGGGGGAACTTGTTGTCAATGCCACCGGCGTGGATGTCGAGCGTCTCTCCTAAAAGCTCCATCGCCATCGCTGCGCACTCGATGTGCCAGCCCGGTCGGCCCCAGCCGAAGGGAGAAGGCCAGGCGGCCAGGTCGCCCTCCTTGCCCTCCTTCCACAGCGCGAAGTCGCGAACCGCCTCCTTGGCCTCGTACTCATCCGAGTCGATCCGACCGCTGGCTCCGGCACTGAGCCCCTCGACGTCAAGCCGAGAGAGCCGCCCGTACTCCGGGAATGACGCCACCCGGAAGTACACGGAGCCTTCGCTCTCGTAGGCGTGCCCGGAAGCCACCAACCGCTCCACCAGCGCCACCATCGCGGCGATGTGGTCGGTCGCCCTCGGGATGTGCTGGGCCGGCGGAATCGCCAGACGGTCGAGATCGGCGAAGAAGGCGTTGATGAAGGGTGCTGTGTACTGGTTCAGGCTCTGACTGAGAGCGGTGGCCTTGGCGATGGTCTTGTCGTCGACGTCGGTGATGTTCATCACCTGCTCCACCTTGAGGCCGCGTGCCTCTAGGTGGCGCCGCAGCAGATCCTCCGCCAGAAAGGTGCGGTAGTTACCGATGTGGGCACGGTCATGCACCGTCGGCCCGCAGGTGTACATCTGAACACGGCCCGGATGCAAGGGTCGTAGCGGCTCGATCTGTTGGCTGAGCGTGTTGTACAGGCGAATGGGCATGGCGGCCTATCTTATTCCCGAATCAGCTTCCGACCCGGGCCACCGCCAGGGCCGCGATCCCCTCACCGCGCCCGGTCAGCCCCAGCCCGTCGCTGGACTTGAGTTTGACTGAAACCAGAGCAGGTTCCAACCCCAGGACCCGCGCCATTGCCTCGACCATGCTCGTCCGGTGGGGACCGAGGCGGGGAGCCTCGGCGATCACCGTTCCATCAAGGCCGAGGATCTCGAC
>JBAUWA010000043.1:0-18704 GCA_049583555.1 Candidatus Dormiibacterota bacterium
CCACCCGGCCGCTGGCCCTGCGTGGCCTGGCGGTGACGGCGTTGGAGCCCAGCCCGCCAATGGCCGGATTGGCACGGCGGAATACCGACGACTTAGCCGCGGTACGGGTGGATGAGGCCTCATTCGAGGACTGGCCACTGCCCCCCGAGCCATTTCGCTTGGTCGCCTCGGCTCAGGCGTGGCACTGGGTCCAGCCCCAGGTGGCGTATGCCAAGGCCCGGGACGCGCTGGAGCCGGGGGGCACCCTGGCCCTGGTATGGAACACCGCAACCGGGGAGGAGAACCGATTCGGCCGGGGTGCCGAGCTCGAAGCCGAGATCGAGGAGGTATATCGTCGGGAGGCACCTGGCCTTGCCCACGGGGTTCCGGGAGAGCGCGAGCCTGATCGAGTGCAGGAGATCGAGGCCAGCAGGGTCTTCGTCGAGGTGGTTTGTGAGGACTACCCCTGGTCCACCACTTACACGTCCGAGGAGTATCTGGGGCTGCTGCGGACCCAGTCCGACCACCGACTGCTCGACCCACCTGTTTTGGAGCGGTTACTGCAGGGGATCGACGTTGTCCTTGCCGGCCACAGAGGGAGTCTTGAGCAGCGCTACCTGGCCAGGCTCTATTTGGCCCGGCGCCGCGACTAGTCGCCGGGGTTGAGGTCGGGATAATCGATCACATGCTGGCTGAGCCCGAAGCGCCCCGCCGGCTGCTGCTAGTGGACGCCCACGGGCTGGCTTTCCGCGCCTATCACGCGCTCCCGGAGATGACCAACCGCCGGGGCGAACCCACCCGGGTGGCGTACGGATACACCTCCATCCTGCTGCTCGCCTTGTCGCGCGGCTTCGAGTGCGCGATCGCCGCTTTTGATCCTCCCGGCCCCACCTTTCGCGATGAGAAGTTGGCCACCTACAAGGCCACCCGCCAGGCGGTGCCCGAGGAGCTGATCGCCCAGATCCCTGCCTGCCAGCAGATCAGCGAGCGGCTCAACATCCCCGCTCTGATGGTGCCGGGCTTCGAAGCCGACGATGTGATCGGCACCCTGGCCCGACAGGCCAAGGCGGCCGGCTGGTACACGGTGATCCTGACCGGCGACATGGATCTGCTGCAGCTCGTCGACGAGACCACCGTGGTGCAGTGGATGGTGGGGCGGCGGGGGAGCAACGAGCAGGTGATCTACGACGTTGCCGCGGTCCGGGAGCGCTACGGGTTCGACCCGGTACAGGTCATCGACTACAAGGCTCTTCGAGGCGACTCCAGCGACAACATCCCCGGAGTTCCGGGGATCGGAGAGAAGACCGCCACCACCCTGATCCAAACCTACGGATCACTAGAGGCAGTGCTCGCAGCCGTCGATTCCATGCCCGAAGGCAGGGTCAAGGCAGCTCTTCAGGCCGGCCAGGACCTGGCTCGATTGAGCCGGGAGCTGGTGACCATCGTCCAGGAGGTCCCGGGGGTGACCCTGGATGTCAACGACTGCCGGCTTCGCGAATACGACCGCGAGGCGGCGGCCAGCCTGCTCGAGGAGTTGGGCATGCCCAGCTTGGTGGCCCGCCTCCCAGTGTCGTCGGCCAGCTCGGCGGAGCTTCAGCCGGAGCGACCTGCGGCCGCCCCTCCCGAGCTGGTGATGAGTCGGGAAGGTCTGGCTGCTCTGGTCGCGAGTTTGCGTGAGGCGGGCTCGATCACGGTACAGATCGCCACCCATGGGCCGGCGCGCAAGGGACGGGTGGTGGGCATAGGACTCGCCACCGGGGTGGACCAGAGTTGGTACTGCCCGGTGCAGTCAGGTGGGAGTAGCGGGAGTGGAGGACTTAGCTGGGACGACCTGACGCCGCTGGTCGAGCTCATGGCGACGACGGCGGTGACCAAGTCCAGTTACCAGCTGAAGGAGGCGTTGCTGGCGCTGCGCGGAGCCGGAGCGAACCTTGGCGGAGCCGCGTTTGATTGCGTCCTGGCCGCCTACCTGGCTGACTCCCGGAGCCGGACACCAACCCTGGGAGCCCTCAGTCGGGAGTGGGGTGGTCCCCCAGCGCCCGACCCCGAGGTCTACCTGGGCAAGGGAGTGGCCACCCGGCAGCCCTCGGAGCTGACCATCGAGGATGCCGCCCAGCTCTACGGCGGCGAGGCGGCGTGCGCCGCCGCCATCCGGCCCCAACTTGAAGACCGCCTGCGGGAGTTGGGTCAGAGCCAGCTGCTCCGAGATCTAGAGCTGCCGGTGCTACAGATCCTGGCCGAGATGGAGGCGCTGGGGGTCCGCCTGGATGTAGAGCAGCTGAGAGCCATCTCGGCCGATCTCAACCAGCAAATTGCCTCGCTGGAGGCGGAGATGTTCCGCCTGGCCGGAAGGACTTTCAGTCCGGGCTCGACTCCCCAGATAGCGGCGCTCCTGTACGACGAGCTCGGTCTCAAGAGCTCCCGCCGCACCAAGACCGGCCGGTCCACCGACGCCCAGGCTCTGGAGTCTCTTCGCGGCGAGCACCCGATCGTCGACCTGCTCCTGGAGTGGCGGCAGGAGACCAAGCTCAAGAGCACCTACGTCGACGCTCTTCCGGAGCTCGTGGATCCCGACGACGGCCGGGTCCACACCAGCTTCAACCAGGCGGTGGCCGCCACTGGCCGCCTCTCCTCGAGCGATCCCAACTTGCAGAACATCCCCATCCGCAGTGAGCTGGGCCGGCGCATCAGGGCCGCCTTCATCCCGGGCAGGGAGGACTGGGTGCTGATCTCGGCCGACTACTCCCAGATTGAGCTGCGGGTCCTGGCCCACCTGAGCGGGGACCCTCAGCTGTCCGCCTCCTTCGCCCGGGGTGACGATATCCACGCGGATACCGCCGCCCAGGTCTTCGGGGTCGCCCAGGCGGAGGTGGCGGCGGATCAACGACGGATGGCCAAGGTGGTGAACTTCGGAATCCTCTACGGGCTTTCCAGCTTCGGGCTGGGGCGAGATCTGGGCATCGCGCCTGATGTCGCCGACGATTTCATCAAGCGGTACTTCGCCACCTACGCCGGGGTGGCTACTTACTTGGAGACAGTCCGCGAGGAGGCGCGCCGGCAGGGCTACGTCAGCACCATCCTCGGGCGCCGCCGCTACCTCGGCGACATCACTGCCAGCAACCGCCAGGTCCGAGAGGCCAGTGAGCGGATGGCCATCAACATGCCGATCCAGGGTTCAGCCGCCGACATCATGAAATTGGGGATGATCCGCACCGCCCAGGCGCTGCAGGCGTCGGGGAGCCCAGCCCGGATGCTGCTGCAAGTGCACGACGAGCTCCTCTTCGAGGCGCCCGCCTCGGCTGCGGCTGAGGTGGCCGAACTGGCGGCGGAAGGGATGGCGGGGGCGATCGAGCTTGAGGTTCCGCTGGTGGTTGATCTCAAGGTGGGTCCCAATTGGCGAGACCTGAGCGCGTTGGCCCGGGCGGTGGGCTAAGGCATCGTTGCCTGAACTTCCCGAGGTCGAGACCATCGTCCGCGACCTCCGACCCCGGTTGGTGGGCCGCACCATCACCGATACGGAGCTAGTACGCGACTCGGTCCTGCGATTTCCCGAACCGGCCAGCTTCCGGACCGCGATGCCGGGCCGGCAGGTGGCCTTTGTCCGCCGACGGGGAAAGTTCATCCATATCGGCGTCGGTGGCGGCGAAAACTTGGTGGTTCACCTGGGCATGACCGGCTCCCTGACCATGCAGCAGCCAACCGCGCCCCGCTTGCCCCACACCCACCTACTGCTGGATCTGGACGATCGGAGCCAGTTGCGCTATCGCGACCCGCGCCGGTTTGGCCGGATCCTCCTAGGACATCCGGGTTTGCTGCAACAGATCGGCGTGTTGCCGCGCTTGGGGCCCGACCCGCTATCGCCACACTTCGCCGAGAGCGGCGTGGCTGTGATCCTCGGGCGATCGACGCGTCCGATAAAGGCGGCGCTCCTGGACCAGTCGGTTCTGGCTGGCTGCGGCAACATCTACGCCGACGAGGCCTGCTTCCTGGCCCGCATCCGCCCCGGCCGCCGGTCTAACTCATTGAGTCCGGCCGAGTTGCGCCGGCTCCTGGCGGCACTGCCGCTGGTGATGCGGGAAGCGATCCGGCGCCGGGGTAGTTCCTTCTCTGACTATCGGGACGGCTTCGGGGCCAGAGGCGAGGCGTACGAGTCGCTCTTCGTGTATGGCCGGGGCGGGTTACCCTGCGTGCGTTGCGGCAGCACTCTGCGCCAGAGCCGGATAGGGGGACGCACCACCGTGTACTGCAGCCGGTGCCAGCGCTGACCTCGCGGGTGGCGCTGCTCTCTTACGACGACGTCCCGCCCATCGGTGGCCAGGGCAGGTACGCCGGCGCGCTCGAGCAGGAGATGCCCAAATCGGGCTTTGAGATCGACGTGGTCAGCGCTAGAAGGGGACCGTGGGGCACCGGGGTGCGGATTCCCAAGCGGACCCGGCGAGCCCCGCTGGACTTCTCGCTCTGGTTGCGCCGACGCCTGCCCGAGGTGGCCACCGCGCTCGCGCCTGACCTGTGGCACGCCCTCGGCGGACCTGGTGGGGTGCTGCTCTTTCGCCATCCCCCGACGGCGCCTCTGGTGTACACCGCCAACCACACCTACCGGACAGCCCACGGGAGGCAATTGATCAGGCGCCCCCTGGGCGGAATGGAAGCCCGCGGCTACCGTTTCTCGGAGCAGGTGATCGCCATATCGCCTTCGACCGCGACCTCGCTGGCAAAGGACTACGACGTGCCCAGTCAGAAGATCACGGTGATCCCGGTGGGGATCGACAGCGAGTGGCTCCAGCCGGTCGAGGGCGAGGAGGAGCGGGACACGATCCTCTTCGTGGGGAGGCTGGTCCCGATCAAGGGGGTGCAGCACTTTGTCGCGATCTTCCGGGACCTGAGAAAGGAGTTCCCCGACCTCCGCGCCGAGGTCTGCGGTGACGGCCCGCTCCACCACGCGGTGATGGGGGCCGCCAAGGAGTTCGAGGGTCGGATGATGGTGATGGGAAAGGTGTCGGAATCTGATCTCGCGAGTGCCTACCGAAGGGCTCGACTGCTGGTGGTACCTTCACGCTACGAGGGACTCGGGCTGGTCGCCCTGGAGGCCATGGCGGCAGGTACCCCGGTGCTCGCGACCGATGTGCCCGGTCTGACTGATATCAAGGGGGGAGGGGTGGTGCGGGTGCCGCCCGAGGATACGGCCGCGCTGCTGGAGGCGTCCCGAGGGATTCTGGGCGACCGGGCACGCTGGGAGGAGATGTCCGCGGCTGCCCGCTTGGCGGTGGTGGACCACTACTCGTGGGACGCCATTAGGCCCCAGATCGCTGAGGTCTATCGGTCGGTGCTGGGCTCCAAGGCCAGCCAGGTGGCGTAAGCCGCCTCCAGCTCGACTCTGACTGTCTCGAAGCGTGCCAGGGTTTCCCGGCCGCGGTCACCAGTCATGAACGTATCCGGAGCGGCCAGGCGGACCTCGAGATCGGTTCGCTCCTTCTCCAATGCCTCGATCCGGCGCTCTGTCTCTTTGCGTGACGGCGTGACTGGCACTGGGAGTGCTGCGCGAGTCCGCGCCGCAGGCTTTCGAGCTGCCCGGGCTCGGGCTGGAGGCGGATGAGGGGTTGGCGATCGGCGCGCGACCAGCCGGCCAGCGTCGATCTCGTAGACGGTGGTGGCCACCGAGTCGACGAAATAGCGGTCGTGTGAGACCAGCACCACCGCCCCGGGGTACCGGGCCAGGGCCTCTTCCAGGACCTCCTGGGAGGGGATGTCGAGGTGATTGGTCGGCTCATCCAGGAGCAGGCAATTGGCGTCGTCCATGCCTAGCCGGGAGAGCGCCACCCGCGCCTTCTCACCTCCGGAGATCTCTCCGACCCGGCTCAGGGCGCGCTCTCCGCTGAAGAGCATCGCCCCCAGTACCGACCGGGCTCGCTCCGGGAGTGTGCCGGGATGGTCGTCGAGGAGGTTCTCCAGCACCGTGCGCTCCAGGTCAAGGTCGGCAAAATCTTGGTGGTACTCACGGATCCGCGCTCGGGCACTGGGTATGACCCGACCCCGTACCGGGGGGAGCTGGCCGGCCAGGGTGTGCAGCAGGGTCGTCTTCCCGGATCCGTTCGGCCCGAGAATGGCGATCCGGTCGCCCCGTGCCACCGTCTGGTCGGGCACTTCCAGGAGCGCCAATTGATCCCGTCCGCAGGCGAGTCCCTCGGTGCGGAGCACGATGTGCGCGCTGGGCGCCGCGTGCAGGGTCAGCCGCATCCGCTGCAGCTCGGTGGGCTCGGGAACCCGCTCCAGCCGGTCCAGCAGCGTCTGCCTGCCTCGGGCCTGCCGTGCTCGTTGGCCCGCCTTGTAGCGGCGGATGTATTCCTCCTGGTGGCTGATGTGAGCCTGCTGGGCCTCCCAGGAGCGCCGCCAGCGGAGCCGGCGCTCCTGGCGTTGCCGGAGGTAACTGCTGTAGCCGCCCTCGTAGACCTCGGCACGGCCCGCCTCGAGCTCGACGATCCGGGTGCAGACCCGCTCCAACAAGCGCCGGTCGTGGGCGACCAGGCAGAGAGTCGGGGCGCTCTGCAGGAGGTGGGACTCAAGCCACTCGATGGCGGCTAGGTCGAGGTGGTTGGTGGGCTCATCGAGCAGCAGCAGGTCCGCTTCCTGAAGCAGGAGCTTGCTCAGCTCTAGCCGGCGAAGCTGGCCGACGCTGAGCTCTCGAGGTGAACGCGCCTGCTCCTCCTCCCTCAGACCCAGGCCTCCGAGGACGGCTCTGGCCCTGGCTTCGAGTTCGTACCCGCCTAGCCCCTCGTAGGCGAGCTGTACCTCGCCATACCTGGCCAGCTGGGCCTCGCTCTCCGGGCTCGGCAGAGTCAGGAGCTCCTCCAGGTGACCGAGCTCGTCGCGAAACCTAGCCAGGTCGGTACGGCTGGCCATAGCTTCGCCGAGGACGGTCTCGGCCACCGGTTGGGGAGATTCCTGGGGAAGGTAGGCGACCAGCAGCCGTCTCGAGCGCTCGACCGTGCCGGTGGCCGCCGGTTGCACGCCGGCGAACAGCGTCAGCAAGCTGGACTTGCCGGCGCCGTTTGCGCCTACGACGCCGAGCCGGTCCCCCGGCTCGAGCTTGAGGTCAAGCCTTGAGAACACGACCCGGTCGGCGTACTCGACCGAGACGTCGCTGCAGCTCAGGAGTGCCAAGGCAGATCCCCGAGCCGGGCGGCCTTCGACCGCCCACGCTGCGATACTCGAATCGTGCCCGAATTCCAGCTCGACGCGCCGTTCACGCCCACCGGGGACCAGCCCGAGGCCATCAGCAAGCTGAGGTCGGGAGTCAAGCGCGGCGACCTCCACCAGGTCCTCCTCGGGGTCACGGGCAGCGGCAAGACTTTCACCATCTCCAATTTGATCGCGGAACTCCAGCGGCCGACGCTGGTGCTGAGTCCGAACAAGACCCTAGCCGCCCAGCTCTGGGCTGAGTTCAGGGCGTTCTTTCCGAAAAACGCTGTCGAGTACTTCGTGTCGTACTACGACTACTACCAACCAGAAGCCTACATCGCCCGCACCGACACCTACATCGAGAAGGACTCTTCCCGCAACGAGGAGATCGACCGGCTCCGCAACGCCGCCACCAGGTCACTGCTGACCCGGCGGGACGTGATCGTGGTGGCCTCCATCTCTTGCATCTACGGGGTGGGATCCCCGGAGGACTACCTGGGCGAGTCGGTGCAGCTGGTACGCGGTGCCAGCTGGCGCCGGGACATCCTCCTGCGCAAGCTGGTGGATCTCCAATACTCACGCAACGACCTCGATTTCGGACGCAGCCGCTTCCGGGTGCGGGGCGACGTCATCGACATCCAGCCGGCCTACGAGGAGGTTGCCAGCCGGGTCGAGTTCTTCGGGGACGTGGTGGAGCGGATGGTTGATTTCGATCCCCTGACGGGTGAGATCCTGGGCGATCGCGAGGAGCTGGCGATCTTCCCGGCCTCCCACTACGTCACCCCCAGGGACAAGCTGGAGCGAGCGCTCAAGGCGATCGAGGAGGAGCTGGAGTGGCGGTCCGGGGAGCTGGACCGCCAGGGGAAGCTGCTGGAGGCCCAGCGCCTGCGCCAGCGCACCCTGTTCGATCTGGAGATGCTCCGGGAGACCGGTAGCTGCGCTGGGGTCGAGAACTACTCGCGCCACCTGAGCGGACGTCGCGAAGGCGAGAAACCGTTCACCCTTATGGATTTCCTCCCCGCCGACACCCTGGTCGTGGTCGACGAATCCCACGTCGCGGTGCCCCAGATCGGAGGCATGTACGGGGGCGACCGCTCCCGCAAGATCCCCCTGGTCGAGTACGGGTTCCGCCTGCCCTCAGCCTTGGACAACCGCCCCCTCACCTTTGCGGAGTGGGAGCAATCGGTTGGCCAGGTGGTCTACGTCTCGGCCACCCCCGGGCCCTATGAGCTAGAGCACGCCACCCAGGTGGCTGAGCAGCTGATCCGACCCACCGGGTTGCTGGATCCGGAGATCGAGGTGCGCACTTCGCGAGGTCAGGTAGACGACCTCTTGGCCGAGATCCACCGCACCGCGGCGGCCGGGGAGCGCTGCCTTATCACCACGCTCACCAAGCGCATGGCCGAGGACCTCACCGACTACCTCCGCGAGGCCGGCGTGAAAGTCCAGTACTTGCACTCAGACGTGGACACCTTGGAGCGGGTAGAGATCATCCGCGACCTCCGGCTGGGCGTTTTCGACGTCATCGTGGGGATCAACCTGCTCCGGGAGGGCCTGGACCTGCCCGAGGTCAGCTTCATCGCCATCCTGGACGCCGACAAGGAGGGCTACCTGCGGAGTTTTCGCTCCCTGATCCAGACTGCCGGCCGCGCGGCCCGAAACGTCAACGGCCGGGTGGTGATGTACGCCGACACCACCTCAGACGCGATGCGCGAGGCTCTGGCCGAGACGGCCCGGAGGCGGGAAGCCCAGACCGCCCACAACCAGGCCGCCGGGATAACCCCGGCGACGATCGTCAAGGCGGTTCGCGAGCAGGAGATGGTCCGGGCCGAGATCCAAGAGGTTGCGGCCGAGTTCCAGGACGCGGTCGGCCTGCCCCCCGATGAGCTGCTGCGGCTGACCCGGGACGTCGAGAAGGCGATGCGCAAGGCAGCCTCCAACCTGGAGTTCGAGCGGGCGGCCCTGATGCGTGACCGCCTGGTATCCCTGCGAAGAATGTGGAGCGAGATGGGGCAGGAACCGTCCGCCGGAGGCACGACGGCGCGAAGATCCGCGGCCCGGTCCGAGCGACCAGCTCGCCGCGCCCGCGCTCCGCGCAGCTGAGCGCAGCCGACTTCAGACAGCCCTTGGGTTCTTAGTTCACACTGGTTGAGACGGTGCGGACCGGTGCGGAGCCGGGAGCTGGAGGAGGTGAAGGATGCCGGTGCGGACAGCGCGAGCCAGCTGGGCTCCAAATGACCATGGCGGTGGCGGCGCGATTCGTGGCGAAAGTGGCGCGCTCAGCTCGGAGTACTCAAGTGGATCCCGATTCGCGTCGGACCCTGGGACCAACCCCGAGGAGCTTCTGGGGGCGGCCCACGCCGCCTGCTTCAACCTGGCCCTGGCTGCCGGGCTGAAAGCAGCTGGTCATCCCCCGACCATGCTGGAGACAGCGGCGGAGGTGACGCTGGCGAAGGAGGGCGACGGCTACCGGATCACCACCATCAACCTGATCACGGTCGGAAACGTACCCGACATCACTGAGCAGGAGTTCCAGGATCGCGCTCACATAACTAAGCTCTCCTGCCCGGTGTCCAAGGCTTTGAGCGGAGTCGACATCTTCCTGGAAGCCAAGCGCGTCGAACCCGGCTACTGAGCCCCTGAACCTACGGTCAGAAGGCGGTTGGGAGTGCTAAGCTGCCTACGAACTAGTGTTCGTCGAGGCAGCTCAACCCAATGCTGCCTTTGAGTCGCAGGAGGGTACCCTAGAAGAGGATGGGACAGGCTTACATTTCGATCAGGGGCGCCCGCGAACACAACCTTCGCGACATCGATCTAGACATTCCCCGCGATCAGTTGACGGTGATAACCGGGCTCAGCGGCTCGGGTAAGTCCTCGCTGGCCTTCGACACCATCTACGCGGAGGGCCAGCGCCGTTATGTCGAGTCCCTCTCCGCCTACGCTCGCCAGTTTTTGGGGCAGATGGAGAAGCCGGACGTCGATCACATCGACGGCCTCTCACCGGCGATCTCGATCGACCAGAAGGGTGCCGGTCGCAACCCCCGTTCCACGGTGGGCACCGTCACCGAGGTCTACGACTACCTCAGGCTCCTTTATGCCAGGGTCGGCCATCCCCACTGTCCCAAGTGCGGTCGCGAGATCTCCCGTCAGACCGTGGAGCAGATCGCGGACCAGATAGCGGCCCTGCCAAGAGGCAGCCGGGTGCTGGTGATGGCCCCCATGGTCCAGGGGCGAAAGGGTGAGCACCAGGCCATCTTTGAGCTGGCTCGACGCCAGGGATACGTGCGGGTGCGGGTGGATGGGCTGGTGTACTCCCTGGAAGAGGTGCCTGCCCTGGACAAGAAACTGAAGCATGACGTCGAGGTGGTGGTCGACCGTCTGGTGGTGGAACCCGAATCGATCTCTCGACTGCGCGAGTCGTGCGAGCAGGCTTCGCGGCTCTCCGGAGGCACGGTGTTGGTAGCTCCCGCTGAGCCTAATTCCGAACTTCAAGACATGCTGTTTTCCGAGCAATTCGCCTGCGTTTACGACAACCTCTCGATGGAGGAGCCCCAGCCCCGCAACTTCTCCTTCAACAACCCCCACGGCGCCTGCCCCGACTGCACCGGGTTGGGAGCGCGCATGGAGGTCGACCCCGACAGCGTCGTCACCGATCCCGAGAAATCGTTAGCAGAGGGGGTGGTGTCGGGCTGGAGCTGGGGTCCGGCTCAGCAGTGGATGGCGGAGTTGGTGGAGGCGGTGGCCAGGGAGAATGGCATTCCCCTCGACCGACCCTGGCGGAGGCTCGGTGCCACCCAACGGGATCTCATCCTCTACGGGTTGCCGCGAGGGGAGACGGTGGCGATGCGCTTTCGCAGCCGGAGCGGACAGGTGCACCACTACCAAGCCAAGTTCGAGGGGATCATCCCCAATCTGGAGCGGCGCTACCGAGAGACGGAATCGGCCGCGGTCAAGGACGGAATCGAGCGCCTGATGATGCAGCGCCCCTGTCCAACCTGCAAGGGCAAGCGGCTGAGGCCCGAGTTCCTGGCCGTCACCGTGTCCGGGCTGGGGATCATGGACTTCTGCTCCCAGCCGGTGGACGAAATCCTGGCCACCCTAGAGGGCTGGAAGCTCTCGGATCGGGAGGAGGTCATAGCCCGCCGGATCATCAAGGAGATTCGCGAGCGGGTCGGCTTCCTCTACGACGTCGGGCTGCAGTACCTGACCCTGGACCGACCTGCGGGGTCGCTGTCCGGTGGCGAGGCCCAACGAATCCGGCTGGCGACCCAGATCGGGAGCAGGCTCACCGGCGTCCTCTACATCCTCGATGAGCCCAGCATCGGACTGCATCAGCGCGACAACGGCAAGTTGCTGGCGACACTCTTCCGGCTCCGCGACTTGGGCAACACGGTGGTGGTGGTGGAGCATGACGAAGAGACCATTCGCAGCGCCGACTTCGTGGTCGACATGGGCCCCGGGGCGGGGGAGCACGGCGGCGCGGTGGTGGTGGCCGGCTCCCTCGACGATGTCTTGAACAGCTCTGACTCGATCACCGGCCAGTTTTTGCGAGGCGAGAAGCGAATCGAGGTGCCTCAGCGCCGACGCCGCAGCCGCCAGCAGATCGTGGTGCGCGGGGCCCGTGCCAACAATCTCCGCGACATCGATGTGGCGTTCCCATTGGGCTGTTTCGTAGGTGTTTCCGGGGTCAGCGGCTCGGGCAAAAGCACCCTCGTCAACGACATCCTCTACCGCCGCTGCGCCCAGTACTTGTACTCCGCCAAGCACCGACCGGCAGCCCACGACCGCATCGACGGGCTGGAGTTGATCGACAAGGTGGTCGAGGTCGACCAGGACCCGATCGGTCGCACTCCCCGGAGCAACCCCGCCACCTACACGGGGCTATTCACCCCGATTCGTGAACTCTTCGCACTGCTGCCCGAGGCCAGGGCGCGCGGCTACAAGCCGGGACGTTTCTCCTTCAACGTAAGGGGCGGCCGCTGCGAGGCCTGCGAGGGCGACGGTCTGATCAAGATCGAGATGCACTTCCTGCCCGACATCTACGTGACCTGTGAGGTGTGCAAGGGTCAGCGCTACACCCAGGAGGTGCTGGAGGTACGCTTCAAGGGACACTCGATCGCCGACGTGCTGCAGCTCTCGGTGGCCGAGGCGCTGACGCTTTTCCGCAACCAGCCTGGGATCGCGCGCAAGCTCCAGACCCTGGTCGACGTCGGCCTCGGCTACGTCCACCTGGGCCAGCCCGCGACCCAACTCAGCGGTGGCGAGGCCCAGCGGGTGAAGCTGGCGACCGAGCTCTCACGGCGAAGCACCGGCCACACCCTCTACATCCTCGACGAGCCCACCACCGGGCTTCACTTCGCCGACGTCGCCAAGTTGTTGGGAGTGCTGCACCGTCTGGTGGACCAAGGCAACACAGTGGTGGTTATCGAGCACAACCTGGACGTGCTCAAGTCCGCCGACTGGCTGATTGACCTCGGACCCGATGGAGGTGCCGCGGGCGGCGCCGTAGTTGCCGAGGGAACCCCGGAGCAGGTCTCCGCCGCTCGGCAATCGTCGACCGGAAGCTACCTAGCCCCGCTCCTGGCGGCGGCGGCCGCGCCCCGGTCCGCAGTCCCGGACCGGGTGGCTGTGTGAGGGACCCGGGAGAGAACGACCGGTCCGAACCCGGCTCACCGCACACCTTCAAGGGCTGGCAGCGCACCGCCTGCCTGACCGGGGTGGGCCTGATGGCGTTGCTGGCAGTGCTGCTGCTCACTACTGTCATCCTTGAGTTGACGGGAGCGCATTAGCGGTGGCAGGGCCGGTTCGAGAGTCCGTCGATTCTTCGTTGACATCGGCAGCGGCCCCTGGTGCTGAGACTGGCGCGGCGGTTGCCGGTGTCCCCCCGCGGCTGCGCCAACGCCCAGACCTCCTCAAGGCGCGGCTCAAGGAGGCTCCCGCCACACCCGGGGTGTACCTGTTCCGAGGCGGGTCGGGCCAGGTGATCTACGTCGGCAAGTCCGCCAACCTGCGGGACCGGCTGCGCAGCTACTTCGTGAGCTGGGAGTCGCAGCCGGTCAGGATCCAACGTCTGGTTGACTCGGCGTTCGACTTCGAGGTGATCGCCGCCGGCAGCGAGCAGCAGGCCCTGATCCTCGAAAACACACTCATCAAGCGGCACCATCCCCGCTACAACGTTCGGCTCCGCGACGACAAGAACTACCTCTACTTCCGGGTCCCCCAGCCGCGTGCAAGCCATCGAGACATCGTCCCCGAGGACATAAATGAGAAGCTCGCTGCCTTCCCCCGACCCAGCTTCAGTCGGCGCCTGGGCGGGGAGCAGGATCGCGACTTTGGGCCCTTCACCGACGCCAAGTCGCTGCGGCGATCGGTGCGAGAGATACGCACCGTCTTTCCCTTCCGCGGCTGCACTGACTCCATCTTCCGGCGGGGCCGCGTCTGCCTCGACTACCACCTCGGCATCTGCGCCGGTCCCTGTGCGGGACTGATCCAGCCCGGCCCCTACGCCGACCTGCTCGACGACGTGGCCGCGTTCATGGAGGGGCGGATTGAGGCTGTGACTGGACGGCTTCGGGCCCAGATGGCGCGAGCCAGCGACGAACTGGACTTCGAGACCGCCGCCGCGCTCCGGGACCGCCTCCAGACCGTGGAGAAGCTGGCCCACGAGCAGATCACTCCGCCCCGATTGGCCGCCGACGTCGACGTGGTGGGTCTGGCGGTGGACGGGACCCAGGGCATGGCCGCGGTGCTGCTGGTGCGGGACGGTCGACTGCAGGGGATGGAGCGCCATCCGCTCGAGGGGGTGGGGGAGGTAGAGCCGGACGAGGTGCTCAGCAGCTTTGCCTCTCAGTACTACGCCAACTCCCCCCATGTGCCGCGGACCATCTACTTGCCCGAGAACCCGGCCTCACCCGAGCTGTTGGTGGAGTTCCTCGAGGCTCGGCGCCACGGTCGGGTGGAGCTGGTGGTGCCACGGCGGGGTCGCTTCCGGACCTTGCTCCAGAGGGCCCAGGAGACGGCAAGCGCCTCACTGGGCCAGGCTCGGATAGCCCAGGACTTCGACTCGGGGCGGGCGGCCATGGCGCTGGAGGACCTGCGCCAGCGCCTTGGACTGGCCTCGCCTCCACATCGGATCGAGTGCTACGACATCAGCAACACCATGGGCGAGCAGAGCGTGGGGTCCATGGTGGTATTCGAAGACGCGCGACCCAAGCCCGCCGATTACCGCATCTTCTCGATCCGGAGTGTCGAGGGTCCCAACGACTTCGCCAGCTTGGAGGAGGTTCTGACCCGCCGACTCGCCCACCTGACCAGGTCAGACGAGGGTGACCAGAGTCTGGGAGTGCGCCCTGACCTCCTGATCGTCGATGGGGGAGCGGGCCAGCTGGCCGCCGCCGGTCGGGCCCTGGCAGCACTGGGTCTGACCGAGTTGCCCCACTTCGGTCTGGCCAAGAGGTTCGAGGAGATCTACGCTCCCGATCGAAGCGAGCCGATCCACCTGCCCGAGGGCAGTCCCGCCCTCTTCCTGGTGCAGAGAGTCCGCGACGAGGCTCATCGGTTCGCTATCACCCGCCACCGCGCCAAGCGCTCCAAGGCCGGGGTGCGATCGAGACTCGATGAGATCGGCGGCCTGGGACCCAAGCGCAAGCGGGCGCTTCTCCGCCGTTTCGGGTCGGTGGAGGGCATACGCAACGCCTCCTGGGAGGAGCTCACCTCGGTGCCGGGAGTGACTCGCGGCGTCGCGGCGGCGATCAAGGAGATCCTGTGACCGAGGAGGCAGTTGCGGCCGCCGGCGCCGGTCTGCTGGTCTTCGGACCTCCCGGCGCCGGAGCGGCCCTGGTGGCGGCTGGGGTCGGCCGACAGGCGACGAGGGCGGACAGTTGGGAGGGGGGCCAGGACGAACCCCGCCCCGCCGTGGAGGCGACGGATCTCAATCCCGGGGAGGGGCCGGTTCTACTGGCGCTGGACGCCAGCGATCTTGCGTGCCTGACCAGGTCGATGGCTCCCTGGGCAGCGCGCCAGCTGCCCCAGGACCTGACCCTCGCCATCCGCGAGCTGGAGGAATCTCGAGAGCGCTTGTTTTCGGCCCGACTCCGCGCCAATGCCGTGCTCGACACCACCCATTTCAATCCCCACGAGCTGCTGGCGCGGGTCAACCAGTTGGCTCCCTTCCTCCAGAAACAGGGGACCGCGCAGCCAGGCGTGGTGATCGAGTCCTTCGCATACCCGCGAGGTGTACCTCTCGACCTCAGCTCCTGCTTCGATACCAGGGCCATCCGCAATCCGTACTGGGAGCCGAGTCTGCGCATGCTCTCGGGTCTGGATCCCAGAGTTCAGGAGTTCGTACTGGAGCAGAGGGTGGCCGAGATGTTGCTCTCGACCGCGATGGATCTGGTCGACGCCCAGCTGCCCGAGCTCCGGGCACACTCCCGCCAGCGCCTGTTGAGATTGGCCTTTGGCTGCACCGGGGGCTTCCACCGCTCAGTTGCCCTGAGCGAGGAGTTAGGCCGCCGTTTGCAGGCGCTCGGGGTCGCCACCCTGATCTGGCACCGGGACCTGCCTCAGCGCGCCTGAGCAATGGCGCGCTCTAGGACCGGCAGATCGGGCGGCGGGCCGTCTCTATACTCGGCTTGAAGGTGCATCCTGGGCCGCGAGCGGCCGGCAGCAATTCCAGGTGACGGGGAGGTAGACCGAGCTTGGTCGTGCGGGTAGGCATCAACGGCTTCGGCAGGATTGGCAGGAATTTCTTCCGCGCCGCTCGCGAGAACGGGTCGTTTGAAATTGTGGCCGCCAATGACATCGGCAGCGCCGAACAGCTAGCCCACCTGCTCCGTTATGACTCGATCTTGGGCCGGTATCCGGGCACGATCAGACACGGCGATAGCTCCATCAACGTGGACGGTAAGGACGTGCAGATCCTGGCAGCCGGCTCCCCGGGAGAAATCGACTGGGGCGGCCTCGGGGTGGAGCTGGTGGTGGAATCAACGGGAGCGTTTACTCACGCCGACCAGGCGCGCCTGCACATCGACAAGGGCGGAGCCAAGAAGGTCATCATCACCGCGCCCGGCGAAGGCGAGGACATCACCATCTGCATGGGGGTCAACGACAAGGCCTACCAGCCCGCCCACCACCACATCATTTCCAACGCGTCCTGCACCACCAACTGCCTGGCGCCGGTGGCCAAGGTCCTGCACCAGGATTTCGGGATCGAGAGCGGGCTTATGACTACGTGCCATGCCTACACCGGTGACCAGCGCCTGCTCGACAGCCTCCACAAGGACCAGCGACGGGCCCGCGCCGCGGCGCTCTCGATGATCCCCACCAGCAGCGGGGCGGCCCAGGCTGTGGCCCGGGTTCTGCCCGAGCTGAAGGGACGCTTTCAGGGATTCGCGCTTCGAGTTCCGGTACCGGATGTCTCGATCGTTGACTTCACGGTCATCACCGAGCGCGCGGCCAGCGTGGAGGCGGTCAACGATGCCCTGCGCAAGGCCGCCGAGGGCGAGCTCAAGGGCATCCTCCGAGTCGAGGAGGAGGAGCTGGTGTCGGTCGATTTTCAAGGGGACCAGCACTCCTCGGTGGTGGATGCGCGGTTGACCATGATGGTGGGATCGCGTCACCTCAAGGTTTTGGCCTGGTACGACAACGAGTGGGGCTACTCTTGCCGGGTGGTCGACCTGGCCGCACTGGTAGCCGACGGTCTGCGAACCACCTCCAACTGAGGTGGCGTCGGGCGCAGCCGCCGCCAAGGCCGGACTAGACGACATCGACCCCAGCGGCAAGCGGGTTCTGCTCCGAGTCGACTTCAACGTCCCCATGAAGCCGGACGGCAGTCCGCGCGACGAAAGCCGGATCGTCGCCGCCCTGCCCACCATCCGCGAGCTCCTCTCGCGGGGGGCCGCGGTCATCATCGCGACCCATCTGGGCCGGCCCCGGGGCAAGGTCGATCCGGCCCTGAGCACGCGGCCTCTGGCAGCTGCCCTGGAGCGGTTGTTAGAGGTCCCGGTGGGGTGGGTGGATGACTGCCTTGGAGAGCGGGTTGAGGAGAGAGCGCGGACACTCCGGCCCGGCGAGGTCCTGATGCTGGAGAACCTGCGCTTTCACAAGGGCGAGGAGGAAAACGACCCCGAGTTCAGCCGCCAGCTGGCGGCTCTGGCGGACATCTACGTCGACGACGCCTTTGCCACTGCCCATCGCGCCCATGCCTCGACCGAGGGGGTGACGCACTTCCTGCCGGCCGTCGCCGGGCGACTGATGGCGAGCGAGATCTCCCACCTCAGCGCCATCCTGGATAACCCCAAAAGGCCGCTGCTGGCCATCATCGGCGGGAGCAAGCTGAGCACCAAGCTGGGCCTGCTCAGCCATCTGGTCGACGAGGTCGACGCGCTCTGCCTGGGGGGAGCCATGGCTGCGACCTTCCTCAAGGCCGCGGACCTGGAGGTGGGGCGGTCGCTGGTGGAGGACGACTTCCAGGACCAAGCTCTGGCCGTGGTCAGACAGGCGGCGGAACGGCACGTCGACCTGCAGCTGCCGATCGACGTGGTGGTAGCCCCATTCCCCGAAGCCCAGGCTGATCAGGTTGCCGTCAAGTCGGTGGGGGATTTGGGCGGGGACGACATGATCCTCGACATCGGCCCTGGCACAGTTGCCCGCTGGTCGGAGATGGTGCAGAGAGCCGGCACCATCGTCTGGAATGGTCCGCTTGGCCTCTACGAAAAGGCCCTCTTCGCGGCCGGAACCGAGAGTCTGGCCAAGGCCGTGGCCACCAGCTCCGCAATCAGCGTCACCGGCGGCGGTGATCTCCAAGCCGCGATCAGCAGCCTCGGTCTGGAGCAGGGCTTCACCCACGTCAGCACCGGCGGGGGCGCGACCTTGGAGTTCCTCGAGGGCCGCGAGCTGCCCGGGATCGCCGTTCTCCAAGATGCCCCCCGTGCGGCCAAGCCCGTCGCCAGATGACCGGTCTTGGCCGGCGGCCACTAGTGGCCGGCAACTGGAAGATGAACACCACGGTCCTGGAGGCGCTCAACCTCACCACCCTGATCCGACAGCGGTTGGGTCCAGATCCACTCCCCGAAGTGGTTCTGCTCCCACCCTTCATCTCGGTGTGGCCGGTGCAGCAGCTTCTCGCCAACGATCCCCGGATCGCGGTAGGAGCCCAGGACTGCTATTGGGAGAAGTCCGGGGCCTTCACCGGGGCCGTCTCCGCGGCGATGCTGGTGGGCAGCTGCCGGTACGTGTTGGTCGGTCACAGCGAGCGGCGGCGGCTATTTGGAGACAATGACGGGGTGGTGAGGCGCAAGCTCGAGTCGGTGCTTGAGGCCGGCTTGGATCCCATCCTGGCCGTGGGGGAGAGCTGGGAGGAACGCCAATCGGGCAGAACTGATGCGGTGCTAGAGGCTCAGACGCAGGCCGGCCTTGCCGGACTGGCCCAGCCCCAGTTGCTGCGCTGCATCCTCGCCTACGAGCCGGTCTGGGCGATCGGAACCGGTCGCACGGCGGTCCCGGAAGACGTCTCCACCGCAATTGCCCAGATCCGGGAAGTCATAGACGAT
>JBAUWA010000044.1:0-2350 GCA_049583555.1 Candidatus Dormiibacterota bacterium
GCTGGCCCCGCGTGCCCTGCTGGCCCGGCTGGGCCGCAGTCTGGACCTAGCCGCCGCAGACGTAAGGCTGCCGTCCCGGCAGCAGACGCTGCGGAGCGCCATCGCCTGGAGCTATGACCTGCTGGCCCCCGAACTGGCGGAGGTGTTTCGCCGCTTGGGGGTGTTCGCCGGCGGCTGCGACCTGAACGCGCTTGCGGCCATCACCGCTGTCGGGCCCGGCCAAGGCGCCCAGGAGACCGACGCCGATCCCCTGGATCTGGCCACCGAACTGCACGATGTCAGCCTGATCACAGTGACCGAGGGGGCCGACGGCGAGCCGCGCGTCGGCATGCTGGAAACGATTCGCGAGTTCGCACTAGAGTGCCTAGAGCAGGCCGGGGACTTGGACGACGCGCGGCGCCGCCACGCCGAGTACTACGCCGTTGTCGCCGAACGGACGGACGAGCAACTGCGCGGTTCGGGCACGGCGCACCTTGCAGCCCTGGACCGGCTGGAGGCCGAGCACGACAACATGCGCGCCGCCCTAGCCTGGTCGCTGCAAACCCCGGCCGCCACCTTAGTGCCCGACAGCGCCGAGCAGCCGGCTATCGGCCTGCGGCTGGTCCAGGCGCTGGCCTACTTCTGGTACCGGCATGGCCACCTCCTTGAAGGACGGCGATGGCTGGAGCGGGCCATCGAACTGGCCGCCCCGGATGGTGGAGCAACGCTGGCCGAGCTCGCGCACTGGCTCGGGGTACTGCTACAGCAGCAGGGCGAGCCACAGGCCGCGGCGCAGCTCCTGGACCGCAGCCTAACGATCTGGCGTGAGCTGGGTGACCGTGACCAACAGGCACGAGAACTCAACAGCCTCGGCATCACTCTTCATCACCTAGGCGAGGTGGACGGCGCACGATCCTTGCTGGAGGAAAGCGCCACCATCTCCCGCGAGGTCGGCAGTGACCCCCGGCTCGCCGCGGCCCTCACGAACCTCGGCCAGTTGGAGAGCGATGCGGAAAACTTCACCCGGGCCACGGAGGTGTTGCTAGAGGCGCTCGCGATCGACAGAAGGCAGGGGGACATGCTAGGCGTGGCCATTGACCAGCAATCGCTGGCAGGTGTGGGCCTCCGGGCGGGCCATGCCCAAGAGGCCCGCGATTTGCTGTCCAGCATGGCCGGCTACGTCACCAGCTCCGGTGACCCGGAGCTTCTGGCCACAACTTTGGAACTGTGTGCCGCCAACGCCGCTCAGTTCGGCGAGGCTCTGCGGGCCGCCCGTCTTACCGGCGCCGCGCAAGCCATACGGCAGAAGACCGGGATCCCGATCAAGCAACCCGAAATGCTCGAAAAGTTCCTGGCCCCCGTCCGAGCGACCATCGCGTCCGAGCAGTGGGACGCCGAGCTGGCCACGGGCCGCGCGCTCACCCAGCAGCAGGCAGCCACGCTCGTCGCATCACCATCCCCGGAACCCGACACCGCACCAGCGAGTCACCGGCAGGACTCCCCCTAAGCGCTGGGCCTGAGGTTGGAGGGGCCCAGGGCGGGATTGAACGCCCGACCTACGGCTGAGATCACGGGCCGAGCAAAACCGGTCATGCTACGTGGTCTTCGAGAGGCAGGGTGTCGCCCACTAGCTGCATCCCAGCGCGGTGAGCCGAGCAGGATCATTGCGTGGTGCGGCGGGAGGGGGCAGGACACTCGCTGAACTCGGTAGATTGAAGGGAAAGAACCAACATGAGGCTCACCTCGCCCGAGGAGCGACGGGACGCACTCGTGATCCTCTTGACTCTGGGCACCGGCTCTCTAGACGTGATCGGGTTCACTCGCTTGGGTCTTCACCAGCGTCATGACCGGCAATGTCGCACTCCTCGGTCTGGCCGCCGGCAGCCGCAACGCAAGTCTGGCGCCCCACACAGGCGTGGCCTTTCTTGGTTACGCAGTGGGAGTCGGCCTGGGTACCCGACTGGCCTCCCGTCCCCGTGCAGGTCAACCACTTTGGCCACGGCGGGCGACTCTGGCCCTCCTGGTGGAATTCCTAGCGCCTGTGATCTTTGCTTGCGGGTGGGAGATCGCGCGCCAGTCGCCAACTGGCGATGATCAGTTGCTTCTGCTCTCGCTGGCCTCGGCGGCCATGGGAATTCAGTCGGCCGCCGCGGTCAAGCTGGCCGTTCCCGGTCTGTCCGGCACTTACCTCACGGGAACTCTCACCGAGGTGGTCGCTGCCTTGGTGACTCGCCGTCAGGGAAGCGACAGACTTTGGCGCGACCTCCTCGCGCTGGCTGCGCTGGTCACGGGAGCTGGGGTGGGAGGGTTGCTGGTCTTCAGCTATCCCTGGGCAGCTCCCCTCTGGTCTGTTCTTGTGGTGGGCATGGTG
>JBAUWA010000045.1:0-3064 GCA_049583555.1 Candidatus Dormiibacterota bacterium
AGGTGCGGCGGGCCCTGGCCGACACCCTGTTTCCCATGGCACCTCCGCGCAATCTCCACACCGCCATGGTCAGCTCGGACTCCATCATCATCGTCACCAACTTGGAGTGGGCCAACCGCTTCGCCCATGTCTCCGCGGTGCGTGAGGCGGTCGACCGCAACGCCCGGATCGGTTCCATCGAGGAAGGCTTCGGCAAGTGGGCGATATCGGTGCAGGACATCGAGCAGACGATGGCCAACGCCAATGCAGCCATCGCCCGCCTCGAGGGCAAGCGCCGGGTTCGGGTGACCTCGCCCGGGGGTACCGACGTCGAGGTCAGCATCGAAGCGCGGCCCGCCCTGGCGGTGGTACCGGTCAAGGGCAAGGGGGCGATGATGGGTCCGGTTCCGCTGTGGGGCGAGGTCGCCTACGCCGCGGTCGAGGATCAGACCAACGGTCGCATCGTCGTCGACGGCAACATGTTGGGGATCGGCGTGCCCGGCCATGTGGAGCAGCCGATCACCTGGCAGGTCGAGGGCGGTCGCTGGCAGGCGATCGAGGGCAAGGCTGAGGCCGAGCGCCTGCGTAGCGTGATCGAGGGAGTCGACGGCACCAAGGTGGTCGGGGAGTTCGCCTTCGGCACCAGTGACTTTGCCCCCTTGGGTTCGCCCTCCGAGAAGGGACGCAAGGGCACAGTCCACTTCGCGCTGGGGGATAACAAGAACTGCTACCCAGGGGGTCAAAACGTCAGCAAGCTCCATCTGGATGGCGTTTGCCTCAACGCCACCATCCGGATCCTCGATACCGACGAGTACATCGTCAAGGACGGAATCTGGCAGCTGTGAGCGAGGTCACGACGGTGGCGCTAGACCAGGTCCAACCGGTCGACCTTCCGATGGGAAGCTGGTCCAGGCTACTTATCACTGAGCGCACCGTGGAGGGCAATTCCTCCTGCATGGGCTACTCGGTCTTCAAGCCTGGTTGTGTCGCCGCCGACCTATCCCATGCGGTAGAGGAGCTTGCCTACGTGGTCTCGGGCAAAGGGGTGATACGGCTCGAGGAAGGACCTTGCGCGGTGGTCGCCGGCGAGGCCATCCATATCCCGGCGCGGGTGTGGCACACCGTGGTGAACGAGGGCACCGAAGACCTGGTGATGGTCTTCTCCTTCCCCTCAGTGGACTACCCTCCCACCGAGCGCAGAGATCCCCGCGGGTGAGTCCGGCCGGGACTCCCGCTCTGAACGGCCGTTCGCCGACCTCCGCTGCTGAAGCTCGGGAGCAGGTAGCAACCGCCTGCCGAATCCTCGGCCGCTTGGGACATGAGGACCTGACCCTCGGTCACGTCAGCGTGCGAGGATCGGATCCCCTCGAGATCTTCATCAAGCGGAAGGGAAAGGCGCTCGCCGAGGTGGCCCCCGAGGACGTCATCACCGTCCGCTTGGACGATCCCGATGGATACCGGTCACCGGGCGCGCACCTGGAGACAGTGATGCACATGGAGGCCTACCGGCTGCGACCTGACGCGGGAGCGGCGGTTCACACCCACCCGCTGTACGCCACGGCCCTAGGGGCGACCAAGGCGCGACTCGCGCTCCTCTCCCACGACGCCGTGCTGTTCCACGACGGGGTGCCCGGCCATGACGAGCCCGCCGGCCTGGTGACCACCCCAGCGCAAGGCAGGTCGGTGGCGATGACTCTCGGCGGCAGGCGAGCCGTGCTCCTCCACAATCACGGGATCTTCGTGGTGGGGGAAGACGTCCGCTGGGCGGTGCTTGGCGCAGTGACCCTGGAGCGGGCGGCCCAGCTGCAGACGGTCGCGAGCGCGGTCGGTGAGCTCGCCCCGCTGGAGCAGTCAGCGGCCGACGCGGTTTTCCCCAACAAATACCGGGCCGATTTTCTCGATGAATACTGGGATGCCTGGTGCCGCCGGGACCGCAAGTCCCAGTCGGGGCAGTCCCGGTGAGCGAGATCGCGCTCTCCTGCACCGTCAACGACCGTCAGTTCGAGGGAAACATCGCCGCCAACCTGCTGCTGCTGGACTTCCTGCGCGACCGTCTGGGTCTCACCGGAGTCAAGCAGTCATGTGAGGTCCAGGTATGCGGCACCTGCACCGTCCTGGTTGACGGCCAGCCGGTCAGCTCCTGCTGCCACCTGGCGGCCGACGTCGACGGTCGCCAGGTGCTAACCATCGAGGGGGTGGTCGGATCCCAGTACCACGAGCGGGTGTCGGCTGCATTCATGAAATACTCGGCGCTGCAGTGCGGATTCTGTACCGCGGGGATGATCCTGACCGTCAAAGCGCTTGCGGACCAGGAAGGCGAGCTCTCGCGCGACGAGGTACGGCAGGCGCTGAGCGGCAACCTCTGCCGCTGCACCGGCTATCAGTCCATTCTCGACGCTGCCTGTGAGACCCTGGGCGTCGCCGATGGAATCCACCCGTGAGCGAGCACGGCTTCGCGGCAACCGCCGCTGCTGGACCGGTCGTCGACGCGGTGGGGCAGCGAGCGCCCCGCGCGGATGGCCGAGAGAAGCTGTCAGGCAAAGCGCAGTTCACCGGTGATATTCGAGTCCCGGGGATGCTCTACGCCGCCGTGTTGCGGAGCCCGTTCGCCCGGGCCCGGCTCGGCTCTGTTGATGCGTCCGCAGCCGAACTTCGCCCGGGGGTTCGGGCGGTCCTAACCGGGGCGGATCTGCGCGACATGAATCCCTATTACGGTCACGCCCTGCGCGATCGCCCGATCCTCGCACTGGACACGGTGAGGTTCGCGGGAGAGCCGGTGGCGGTCGTCGCCGCCGAAACCCAGGAGATTGCCGAAGAGGCGCTCACTTTTATCGACGTAAGTTATGAACCCCTCCCTGTCATAGCCACACTGGAGGCGGCGCTTGCGCCTGGCGCGGAGCAGGTGCACACCACGGCGGCCAAGCCCGGGTTGGCACACGGTCTGGGAAAGTTGCCGGACCTGGACGGCAACATCTGCTACAGCTACGGCTTCGATTTCGGAGATGTCGCGGCCGCGTTTGGCGAGGCAGATCTGGTAGTGGAGGGCGAGTACCGGTTTCCCGCCGTCTACCAGTACGCGATGGAA
>JBAUWA010000046.1:0-16140 GCA_049583555.1 Candidatus Dormiibacterota bacterium
CGGCCGCCGCCTTTTGGTTCTGTTCGAGGACCCGCTCCACCATGGCGGCGATCTCCTCCTGATCGCTGACCTGACCGAGTCCCTGACTCCGCACCATCTCTGCCGGACTGGCTCCGGTCTCAAAGGCGCGCGCCAGAACCTCCTTGGCCACCTTGGCGGTCGCCTCCCCGCTCTGGACCAGCTTCAGCAACTCAGCCAGGGCTGACGGCGAGACCTGGCACTCCTCCACGGTCAGGTTGGCGGCATTGCAAAGACCCTGGAGGTCGCCGAGCTGCCAGTTGGCCGCCAGCAACGGCTCAACGCCGTCTCCCACCAACTCCTCGAAGTAGCGGGAGTCGCCGGGGCGAGTGGTCAGCAACTGGGCCTGGTCCTCAGCCAAGCCGTACTGGTTCTGGAATCTGGCCCGGCGAGCGGCTGGGAGCTCGGGAAGTCCCGCCCGCACCTCCTCAACCTCAGCCCTGGTGATCACCAGTGGTGGGAGGTCCGGCTCCGGGAAATAGCGATATTCCTGAGCCTCCTCCTTACTGCGCTGGGATACTGTGCGCTGCTCCAGCTCACTCCAGCCTCTGGTCTCCTGGGCCACCGAGTCGCCCCGGTCGAGGAGCTCAGCCTGGCGCTCGAGCTCGTACTCCAGCGCCCTCTGCACGCCGCGGAAGGAGTTCATGTTCTTGACCTCGACCTTGACTCCCAGGCTTGGGCTGCCGGTAGGGCGAAGCGAGATGTTGGCGTCGCAGCGCAGGCTGCCCTCCTCCATGTTGCCGTCGTTGACCCCGATGTAGATGAGGAGCTGGCGCAGGGTGTGAAGGTAAGCCCGGGCCTCGCTGGGTGTGCGCAGGTCGGGCTCCCCGACAATCTCCATCAGGGGCACCCCCGCCCGGTTGAGGTCCACCAGCGAGAAGGCCGAGGTCTGGATCTCGCCGGCGTGATGCAGGGTTCCGCTGTCCTCTTCCAGGTGGACCCGGGTGATCCCCGCCCGCACCGAGCGTCCCTCGACACCGAACTCCAGCCAGCCGTTGCGGGAGAGCGGGAGGTCGTATTGAGAGATCTGATATCCCTTGGGGAGGTCGGGATAGAAGTAGTTCTTGCGATCGAATTTGGTGAACCCTGGGATCTCGCAGTTGAGCGCCAGCGCGGTCCTGATGGTGAGCCGGATCCCCTCGGCGTTCATAACCGGCAGAGCGCCCGGCAGCCCCAGACAGGTGGGGCAGGTGTTGCTGTTGGGCGGCAGCCCCAGGTAGTCGGCGCGGCAGGTGCAGAACATCTTGCTCTGGGTTAGGAGCTGGGCGTGAACTTCGAGCCCGATCACCGCCTCCCACCGGGACAGCGTCGCCACGCTCAAGCGGCGACCGCCGCGAGCGGTGGCATCTGGTCCCAGATGCGCACCTCGGTCTCGAGGGCTCCGGCGACTCGGAAGCAGACGGCCTCGCCCAAATAAGGCCCCAGCACCTGGAGTCCGACCGGGAGCCCATCGCTGAAGCCGGCGGGAACCGAGATTCCGGAGATGCCCGCCAGGTTTGCCGGCAGGGTGAGGATGTCGGTGGCGTACATCGCCAGTGGGTCCGCGGTCCGCTCACCAAGCCGGAAGGCCGGGGTGGGGGCGGTAGGCGAGATCAGCGCGTCCACCTGGGAGAAGGCGCGATCGAAATCCTGAGCCACCAGGGTGCGCACCTTCTGAGCCCGCAGATAGTAGGCGTCGTAGTAGCCGCTGCTGAGGGCGTAGGTCCCCAGCGTCACCCGGCGTCGCACCTCAGGGCCGAACCCATGGTGGCGGGCGCTCTCATACGCCTCACGGAGGGTTGTGGCGCCGGGAGCGCCGGGGCCGAACCTGACACCATCCATCCGAGCCAGGTTGCTGCTGACCTCGGCCGGAGCGATCACGTAGTAGGCCGCGAGGGCGTACTCGGTGGTAGGCAGTCGGACTTCCTCGACCATCGCCCCCATCCGCTCCAGCGACTTGACCGACTCCTCGAATACATGTCTGACCCCGGGCTCGAGTCCAACCTCCAGGTACTCGCGAGGGATGCCGAGCCGCAGGCCCTCCACTCCCCGGCCCAGATCCTCCAGGAAGGCGTCTACTGGCGCGGCCACGCTGGTGCTGTCTCCGGGGTCCTGGCCGGCGATGGCGGTCAGGACGATGGCGGCATCCTCCACGGTCTTGGTTAGGGGCCCGATCTGGTCCAGCGAGCTGGCGAAGGCGATCAGCCCCAGGCGGCTGACCCGACCGTAGGTGGGCTTGACCCCGACCACTCCGCTGAAGGAGGCGGGTAGCCGGATCGACCCCCCGGTGTCACTCCCCAGAGTTGCGCAGGCGAAGCGCTCGGCGACAGCGACCGCGGAGCCGCCGCTGCTGCCGCCCGCCACTCGATCCGGCGCCCAGGGGTTTCTTGTGACCTGGTAGGCAGAGTTCTCGTTGGAGCTGCCCATGGCGAACTCATCGCAGTTGAGCTTGCCCAAGGGCACCACGCCCAGGGCGCTGAGCCGCTCCACCACGGTGGCGCTGTACGGGGGAACGAACCCTCGCAGGATCTTGCTTCCGGCGGTGGACTCCACCCCTTGGGTGCAGATCACGTCCTTGTAGGCGACGGGGATGCCGCAGAGGGCAGGAGCCGCGACCGGGTCTTCGGCCAGACGTCGGTCCGCGCCCTCGGCGGCCTTCAACGCCAGCTCGGGCGTGGTCCGCAGAAACGCACCCACGCCGCGGTCGAGTTCCTCAACCCGGGCCAAAGCCTCGCCGGCCAGCTCCACCGCCGAGATCTCCCGATCGCGAAGGCGCTGCCCCAGCGCTCGGATCGGCTCCTCCAGCAAGGTCACTGGATCGCGGGGACCCGGAAGAAGCCTGCCTCCTTGGTGGCCGAGTTGGCCAACGCCTGCTCCTGGCTCAGGCCGGGCGCGATCACATCTGCCCGGGTCACGTTTTGCAGATCCCCGACCTGGGCGGTCGCCTCGACCGAGGAAATGTCAGCCGCCGAAAGCTTTCCCACGGCCGCCACGATCAGCTCCAGCTGTGCAGCCAGGGTGGCCAGCTCCTCTGGAGTAAGACCGAGCCGGGCCAGACTGCTGACGTGGGCGACCTCTGATAGGTCTATCGACCCCGCCCCTGCTGCGGTCGTTCGCTCCTCCTCCACCGAGGCTGGATTATAGGATCGGCTCGATCGAACTCCAGGAGTTTCAGCACATGGGCGACATCCCCGGCAAGGCGGTAGATCCCCAGCCAGCCGCACTGGCAGCTGCCGCCGAGGCCTTCGCCGCGGCTCGGTCAGCACGCCGACTGCTCGACGGTGCCGGCAGACGCGGGGCTGATGCCGTCAATCGAAGTCACCCCATACCCGGCGCCCGCCGGGCCAGCAACAAGGCTCAGGCCAGCCTGGAGGAGGCGGCGCGAAAGCTTGAGGATGCTCGCGACCGTTGGGCGGCCCTGATGCGAGGGATCGCCGCCGACCTGGCCATCGAGCCCAGCCGGCTGGTGACCATGGTCGAGGGGTACGCGATGGGAATCGCCCTGGAGGAGCTCGCCGAAGCCCTGCGGGCCGCCAGGGACGCCGCGGCGTCGCTGGGAGGGCCTGGATCCGACGCGCTGGCCGCCGCCGAAAGCGCACTCCAGCTCCTGCGCACGGAGGAGCGACCGAGCTCAGGCGTTCCGGCTAGCTGACCGGCTCCTCCTCGGGAGACTTGAGCCAGGCCGCAAATTGGTCCTCGTTGAGGACCCGGACCCCCAGGCGCTCCGCCGCCTGGAGCTTGGAACCAGGCGAGTCCCCAGCGATCACGGCGGTGGTCTTCCGGGAGACACTGCTGGCGCTCGTCCCTCCCAAATCACGTACCAACTGCTCTGCCTCGGCCCGGCTCCAGTGACTGAGACTGCCGGTGAGCACGAAGGTCTTGCCCCGCCACGGACCATCGGATTTCAGCGCCTCCAGGGGCGTCACTCCCGCCGCGGAGAGTTGGTCCAGGAGCTCGGTGCCACCGGGGCTGGCGAAGAACTGGGCAACCTCGTCGCCCACGATCTGCCCCACCCCAGCGACTGCGGTGATAGCGGTGACGTCGGCTCGGCGGAGGGCGTCGAGGCTTCCGAAGTGTTCCGCCAGCACTTGGGCGGTGCGCTCGCCAACGTGGGGAATCCCAAGCGCGTATATGAACCTTTCCAGCGACGGGTGCTGCCTTGAGCGGATGGCGGCGACCAGTTGCCGAGCCGACCTCTTACCGAAGAGAGGCAGAGCTTCGAGCTGCTCCGCCTGCAATCCGAAGAGGCCGGCCGGACTCTGGATCAGCCCTCGGTCCAGCAGTTCCGAGAGCACGGCCGGGCCACAGCGGTCTATGTCCAGGGCTCCTCGGCTGACGAAATGCAAGAGCCGTTGCAGCCGCTGTGCCGGGCAGAGCGGATTGAGGCACCGGGTCGCCGCCTCGCCTGGCTCCCGGACCAAGTCCGAGCCGCAGACCGGGCACTGCTTGGGCATGTGAAAGGGTCTGGAACCACGCCGCCGGTACTCCGGCAGCACCCTGACCACTTCGGGGATGACCTCCCCGGCCTTGCGAACCACGACCCGGTCACCGACACGCACGTCCTTGGCCCTCACCTGGTCCTCGTTGTGGAGGGTGGCCCGCTCTACGGTCGACCCCGCGACCAGGACCGGCTCCAGATTGGCGACCGGGGTGGCGACGCCGGTCCGGCCGATGCTGACCTCAATCGACAACACCGTCGTCTCCTGCTCCTCCGGCGGGAACTTGAAGGCGATTGCCCAGCGTGGACTGCGACTGTCCGCGCCTAGCTCGTCGTGCAGGTCCAGGGCGTCCACCTTGAGCACCACCCCGTCAGTTGCGTAGGGCAGATCGTGGCGAGCCTCGCGCCAGTGCTCCAGGTACTCGGAGATCTCGGTCGGCCCCTGGAGCAGGCGGCGGTGAGGATTGACCGGGAAGCCGACCTCCTCCAGCCAGCCGAGCAGCCGGAACTGGCTCTTCACCGCTGCCGGATGAGGATCACAGGCATAGAAGAAGGCTTCGAGGTTGCGGCTGGCGGTGACCTGCCAGTCCAGTTGACGCAGACTCCCGGCCGCCGCGTTGCGGCGGTTGGCGTAGAGCGACAGGCCCGACCGGGAGCGCTCCGCGTTGAGATCGACCAAGGCCGACGTGGGCATGTAGACCTCGCCCCGAACCTCGAAGCGCGGGGGCAGTCCGGCTACCTGGCGCTTCTCGAGGTGCTGAGGGATTCCCCGCAGCGTTCGGATGTTGGCGGTCACGTCCTCACCAACCTGACCGTCGCCGCGGGTAGCGCCGATCTCAAGATCGCCGCCCGAGAAGGTCAGGCTGATGGCCAGGCCATCGATCTTGAGCTCCGCCACCAGAGCTGGCTCGGTGCCAAGCAGGCGCTTGACCCGGGCCCGGAAGCTCTCCACTTCCTCAAGTGAGAAGGCGTTGGCCAGCGAGTACATCGGGGTCTGGTGGCGCACCTTGCGAAAAGGAGTGGAGAACCCTGTCCCCACCATCCTGGTGGGTGAATCCTTGCTGCGCAGCTTGGGATACGTCGTCTCCAGCTCTTGGAGCTCACGAAAGAAGGCGTCGTAGTCGCTGTCCGCGATCTCTGGGGCGTCCAAGACGTAATAGAGGTAGTTGTGGTGGCTCAGCTCCTCGCGGAGCTCGGCGGCTCGTTTCCTCGCGACGCTCGGGATGCGCTCGTCGGCCATCCGGCGCCTTAGCGGTCGACCCGGCGCAAGACCGCGTCGCTGACTGCGAAACGTCGCACCCCAGCCGAGTCGAATCCGATCACGACCTCCTCCCCCGCTCCAGTCATCTCGCTGGCTTTGATGACACCCCGGCCGAACCGAGCGTGCTCCACTTTGTCCCCCGGTTGGAAGCGACTCTCAGCCACCACCTTCTGTCCCGGCGCCAGGGCGTGCTCGAAGATGACGTCCCGGGCTCGGCGCAGGGGCAAGGGTTGGCTCCGAACCGCCACCGGTGCCACGAAACTGCGGTCAGGCTCGGCCCAACTCTCCTCGAACACCGATGGAACGGTGGGGCTGACGTCCCACCGTTCCACCCCTTCCCGGTTGCTGAGCGGCGCCAAAAAGCGCGAGGCGATCGCCGGCGACGGGCTGCCGTAGACGTGGCGGCGGAAGCAATGGCTGAGATACAGGCGCTGCTTGGCTCGGGTCATACCCACGTAGAGCAGCCGCCGCTCCTCCTCGATCTCGCTGAGGGTGTCCAGCGACCGGCTGTGGGGCAGTAGCCCTTCCTCGATACCCGTGATGAAAACGACCGGGAACTCCAGGCCCTTGACCTGGTGAAGTGTGATCAGGGTCAGGGCCGCGGTTGACTCCTCCATCTGGTCGACCTCGCCGGCAAGTGCTATCTGCTCCAAGAAGAGGGGCAGGGTCTGGAAGCTAGGCATCTCCCCCTGCTCGGCCGCCAGCCCTCGCAGTTCGACCACATTGGCCCAGCGCTCCTCCCCCTCGGGACTGCCATCGCGGACGAACTGCCGGTAGCCGCTGCGGTCCAGCAGCTTGTCGATCAGAGTCACCAACGGCCACTGAGCTCCCCAGTCGGCGACCTCTTCGATCATGGCGCGGAAGCTGCGCAGACCGTTGCCGGCGGCGCCCCTGATACCTACCGCCTGAGGGTCCGCCAACAGGTCCCAGTGGGAGACGCCCAGCTCCCCGGCTACCCGCATCAGTTCCGCCAGTGACTGACCCCCAACGCCCCGCTTGGGGACGTTCACCACCCGCTCGAAGGCGAGGCGGTCCAGGGGGCTGGCGACCAGACGAAGGTAGGCCAGCACATCCTTGACCTCGCGCCGCTGGTAGAAGCGCACCCCGCCCACCAGACGGTAGGGAATCCCCGCCCGCAGCAGCGTTTCCTCCAGGGCCCGCGACTGGGCGTTGGTCCGGTAGAGCACGGCAACGTCGCCGAAATCGCACTCCCCTTGGTCGACCAGGCGTTGAGCTTCCCGAGCCACCGCGTTGGCCTCCTCGCGCTCGTCATAGAGCTGGGCTACCACCACCGGCCTCCCCTCGGGTCCGTCGCTCCAGAGTCCTTTTTCCACGCGCTCCGAGTTCTCCCGGATCACTGCTTGAGCCGCCGCCAGGATGGCCTTGGTGCTGCGGTAGTTCTGCTCCAGTGGAATCACCAGCGCGTCCGGATAATCCCGCTGAAACTCAAGGATGTTGCGAATATCGGCGCCGCGCCAGCTGTACACCGACTGGTCGGGATCCCCCACTACCGTGATGTGGCGATGCTCCTCGGCCAGGTCGCGCAACATGAGGTACTGGGCCCGGTTGGTGTCTTGATACTCGTCGACCAGAACGTGGTCGAAGCGCTGTTGGAAATAGACCCGCGCATCCTCCGACTGCTGCAGCAAATCGACGCCGCGAAAGAGCAGATCGTCGAAGTCCAGAGCCGCGGCATCCTCCAGCAGCGCTTGGTATTTCGGATACACCGCGGCTACCTGGGACTCAACGTAGCCCACTGCCGCGTTCGCAAATGCCAGCGGATCCAAAAGCTCATTCTTGGCCCGCGAGATTTCGGCGGAGACAGTGGCTGGGCTGACCCGCTTCTCGTCGACTCCGGCGAGCCGCATCCCCGCCTTGATCAGTGCGGTTCGATCGACCTCGTCGTAAATGACAAAGTTCCGGGGAATCCCAATCAACTCGCCGCTCTGGCGCAGCATCCGCGCGCTCAGGGCGTGGAACGTACCCAGCCACATACCGTGCGGCTCCGCGCCCAGGAGCACCGCGATCCGACCCCGCATCTCGCGCGCCGCCTTATTGGTGAATGTGACCGCCATGATTCGGTCGGGACGGGCCCGGCGCTGCGCCAGCAGGTAGGCCACCCGATGGGTAAGGACCCTGGTCTTGCCAGAACCGGCGCCCGCCAGGACCAGCAGGGGCCGATCCGGAGCGACCACCGCCTCTTGCTGGGCTGGGTTGAGTCCCCGCAGAAGCTCCTGACCTCCGCTGGCCTCTGCCGGACCCTCGGCGTCGTGGAGCCCGGCTGGTTCAGTCACCCGGTGGCTACGGGTTCGGTCGCGCTCAGTTCGCGGTAGAGGTCCGGCCGTCGGTCCCCCAGAGCGTGGTTGCGCGGGGTGCGCTGCTTCTTGGTAGCGGACTGGGCGAGGTCGACGTCGGCCAGGAGCAGGGCCTCGTCAGATCGCGTCGCCGGGCCGGCAAGCATCCAGCCGTCGGGGCCCACCACGCAACTGCTGCCGACGAATTCGATATCGCGCTCACTGCCGATTCGATCTGCCGCGGCCAGGAACACCTGATTTTGGGTGGCCACCGCAACCGACGCGTAGTTGCCCATGGTCCAACCGCGTTCGTCGTGGACCCGATGGCGGAAGTTGGCCACCCAATTAGTGGGGACGCAGATGATGTCGGCGCCGGCCAGGCTTAGCACTCGGGCTGCCTCCGGGAACCAGAGGTCGTAGCAGATCAGCATCCCCACCCGGCCGAAGGGCAGTTCGAAAACCGGGAAGCCGCTGTCTCCGGGCTGGAAGTAGGTCTGCTCGTTGAAGAACAGGTGGGCCTTGCGGTAGACGCCCATGACACCGGTGGGGCCCACCAGGGCCGCCGAATCGAAGCGGCCGGCTGCTGAACGCTCCGAGAACCCGGCCACAACCCAGACGCCCAACTGGTGGCACTGCTCCGCCCAGGTCAGCAGGGTGGGGCCATCAGGGGCGGACTCGGAGCCCAGCTCCGCCTCGTCCTGGCTATTGAAGGCGTAGCCCGAGTTTGCTAATTCGGGGAGAACAATCAGCCGGGCTCCGGCATTGGCCGCTTTGGCGATCCACTCCGATCCCAGGGAGGCGTTCTCTGCAACCCGACCAAGTCGAGGGGCGTATTGGCAGACCGCCACTTTGAGAAGGGAAGCTGAGGTCACTTGGACATTTTCCGCCTGCACGGCGGTCAGAAGTCCATATCCTCCATGCCGCCCATCCCGCCCATACCTCCCATGCCACCCATTCCACCCATGCCGCCCATATCCCCCATCCCGTCATCGCCCCCGCCGGCTGGGAACGCCGGAGCCAGATCGGGGACATCCGCGACAAGGGCTTGAGTGGTGAGCAGCAAGCCCGCCACTGACGCCGCGCTCTGGAGGCTGGTCTTGACCACCTTGGTGGGGTCGATGATGCCGGCCTTGAGCAGGTCGCCGTACTTCATCGTGGACACGTCCAGGCCTTCGGTAGGACCCATGGCCTGGACCCGCTGCAGAGCCACTGATCCGTCCAACCCAGCATTGGCTGCCAGCTGTCTGACCGGGATTTCGAGAGCTCGCCTAACGATTTCAATCCCGGTCAGCTCGTCGCCGTCCGCCTTCACCGAGGACAGCCTGGCTGCCGCGAGCAAGAGGCTCTTGCCACCACCTGGGAGGATGCCCTCGGCGACCGCCGCCCGGGTCGCGTCCAAGGCGTCCTGGACCCGCTCCTTGCGCTCCCTGAGGGCAGTCTCGGTGGGGGCGCCAACCTTGATGACCGCCACCCCACCTACCAGACGCGCCTTGCGCTCCTGGAGCTTCTCTCGATCCCAATCGGATTCGGTCAGCTCCATTTGCTGGTCGATCTCCCGGACCCGGTCCTGGATCGCCTGGTGGCTGCCGCCGCCTTCCACCACCGTGGTGTCGTCCTTGGTGACCACGACCCGACGGGCGGTCCCCAACTGCGACTCCTTGAGACCTTCCATGGTCAGACCGAGCTCCTCGGAGACCACCTGGGCACCGGTGAGCACCGCCAGATCCTGAAGCATGGCGATCCTGCGGTCGCCGAATCCGGGCGCCTTAACCGCGCAGGCGGAAACGGTGCCGCGCACCTTGTTCACCACCAGGGTCGCCAGGGCCTCACCCTCGATGTCCTCGGCGACCACCAGCAGCGGCCTGGCCGCCTTCACGGCCAGCTCCATGGCCGGGACGATGTCCACGACCGCGGAGAGCTTGCGAGGGGTGATCAGGATCAGGGGCTGTTCGAGGACCGACTCCATCCCATGCTGGTCTGTCACTAAGTAGGCGGAGACGAAGCCGCGGTCGAACTGCATCCCGTCGACGACCTTGACCTCGGTCTCGATCCCCGATGACTCCTCGACGGTGATCACACCATCCGAGGTGACTCGTTCCATGGCGTCGGCGATCATGGTGCCGATCTCTTGGCTCCCGCTGGAGATGGTGGCGACCTGGGCGGTATCCGCGCGCCCGGCCAGGGGCCGACTCTGGCGATCGAGGTCGGCCAGAACCAGCTTGGTCGCCTTCTCGATGCCGCGCTTGAGGCCGATCGGCGAGGCTCCGGCGGCCAGGTTGCGCACCCCTTCTACGACCATCGCCTCCGCCAGGAGTGCCGCGGTGGTAGTGCCGTCACCGGCGACGTCGTTGGCCCGGCGGGCGGCCTCCGCCAGCAGCTGACCGCCCATGTTCTCGAAGTGGTCAGGAAGTTCGAGGTCTCGGACTATGGTGGCGCCGTCCGTGGTGATCTGGGGACTGCCGTACTTTCGGTCGATCACCACCGACCGGCCCCTCGGACCCAGGGTGGGCCGAACCGCCGCCGACACCTGGGCGGTTCCCCGCAGCAGGGCATCGCGGGCCTTGTCGTCGAACTTCAGTTGCTTGGCAGGCACTTATTCAAATCTCCTAGGTTTGGGGGCGGGGCTCGCGGCGACCCCCGAGGTGGGCCCCGCGAGCCTCCGGCTCACCGCTTCAGGACTTCTTGCCGTTCGACCCCACGATGGCGAGAATGTCCCGCTCCGAAAGGATGAGGTAGTCCTGCTCGTCGATCTTGATCTCAGAGCCCGAGTACTTCGCATAGATCACCCGATCGCCAACCTTGACGTCGAGCGCGATCCGCTGTCCGGTCTGCTCGTTGTACTTGCCGTTCCCAACCGCCTCGATCAAGCCTTCCTGAGGCTTCTCCTTGGCGGTGTCAGGGAGAACGATTCCGCTCTTGGTGGTCTCGTCACGCTCCAGCGGCTTGACTACCACTCGATCGGCCAGCGGCCGTAGCTTCAATGCCATTCCCTGCCTCCTTCACTATTAGCACTCAACCCTCGTGAGTGCTAACAGTCTATGCCCGGGATGGCTGGATCTGCAAGTCCGCTCACGCACACGGGTGGGTCGCTTGCCAGGGCGGTCCCTCGACGGCCCGACCCGCCTGGGTCTTGGTTAGCGACGGCGTGAGTTTGAGCAATTGAAAGTGACGCCTACTTGTGCGGCGATGCCTTGGCGAGGGCCTCAAAATTCTCGTAGATCCGCGGATCTCCGGCCTCTTCTCGGGCCCGCAATGCCGCTGGCCCCACCCGCTCCCAGATCACATAAGACGCCCACAGGTCGTTCAGGAGGTCGCGGTCGAGCAGGCCATGCTTCACCAGGGTCCCTACGGTTTCGCCATAGACCAGGAGCCTACCGACCGATGTATTCATGACCGAAGCCTCCTCCTTGTCGAATTCGTCGGAGAAGATTTCTCTGTAGGCTTCCTCGGTTCCCATCTCCGTGCCCCATCGCAGCAATTGAACGAGCAGTTCCGCGTCCCTCTGTGTTGCCAATTCGCTCACCCTCCAAGGTCCATCAAACCGCGGCCTAGCTTCACCAGTGTGGGGGCTCCGCTTGGGTACCGCCTACTTCGCGAGGCCCACAGGTTCTCCGCGATGTCAGCTCGCGCCCGGCCTGAGGCGGAGCGCGATCCCTTACCCAGTGTTAGGCATAGGCGCGTAGGCCTGGCTCGGCTCCGAACGGATCCGTGTCGAAGCCGCTAGCCGCCACCTTGGTCCAGGCCGCCGCCCCGATCATGGCGGCGTTGTCGGTGCACAGCTCGGGAGCGGGAATCGTGACCTGGGCGATCCCACCGAGTCGCTCCACCGCCAGACGCCGCAGCAGCTGATTGCTGGCGACTCCGCCGGCCAGGACCACTCTGGTGCAGCCGGTGTGCTCGACCGCCGCCTCCAGCTGGGTGCAGAGAGTTTCCACCGCCGCTAGGCGAAAGCTGGCGGCGATGTCGGCGACCTGCTGCTCCTCCAGCTCCCCGAGCTCCCGGATTAGGTACAGAACGGCGGTTTTGAGTCCGCTGAAAGAGAAGGAGAAGTGCGGCAGAACCGGGCGGGGCAGGCGGTACTTCGTCGGATCTCCAAAACTCGCTATTTGGTCGATCTCAGGGCCCCCGGGGTACGCCAGGCCCAGCATTCGTGCCACCTTGTCGAAGGCCTCGCCGACGGCATCGTCTCGAGTGGCCCCCATGAGCTCCACCCGATCGTGTGCCTGGTAGTGGACCAGGTCGGTGTGGCCGCCGCTGACCACCAGGGCAACAAAGGGCGGCGCCAGCCCGGGGTCGGCGATCCGCCCGGCCAGGATGTGACCGGTCATGTGGTTGACGCTCACCACCGGCAAACCCGCGCCAGCCGCCAGGGCTTGGGCGTAGTTGGCCCCCACCGCCAGGCAGCCGACCAGTCCCGGGCCTCGAGTCACCGCCACGCCGGCGAGCGCCGTCAGGTCACCGTCGATGGGGACCAGCGCCTCCGACACGACTGCCGCGATCCGCTCCAGGTGCATCCGGGCGGCCAGTTCGGGGACCACTCCTCCATACGCGGCGTGGGCCAGGGCCTGCGAGGCCACCACCGAGCTCTGAACCGTGAAGTCGTCGCCAACCAGGGCCGCAGCGGTCTCGTCGCAGGACGTTTCGACCGCCAGCAGCCTCAGGGAAATGGCAGGTCCTCGGTGGGGCGGGTACCCAGTCCCTCGACCTCAAGCCCATCCCAGATCGCCAGGAAGTTCTGCTTGAAGTGCGGCGCCTGGATCAGATCGGACCACATCACCAAGGCGTCCTCGCCGTTGTCGGTGTAGTAGCCCCGCCGCCTGCCGATCACCTTGAAGCCGAACTTCTCATAGAGATGGATCGCCGGCTCGTTGGCCGGCCGCACCTCGAGGCTGATGAAGTTGGCTCGAAGTGCGTACGAACGGCTGACCAGAGCGGCGAAGATGGCATGCCCGTACCCCTGCCCCTGCCACTGCCCGGCCACCCCGATGGTGGTGACGTGCGACTCCTCGCCCACCGCCCAGAGACCGCCATACCCCACTATCTCCTGGTTGCGGCGCAGGCAAAGATAGTGAGCGGCCCGATTGTTGTTGATCTCGCGTTGATAGGCACTGCCCGGCCAAGGCGTGGGGAACACCTCAAGCTCGATAGCCCGTACCTCGGCGATGTCCCCGTCGCGCATCGGGCTTAGTTGCAGTCGCTCGCCGATCAGGACCACTACCGAGCTCCTACAGGTTCTGCGTAGTCGGCGGTGACCTGATCGTACCCGGTGATCGGAGCAGGGGCACCCGCCACCACCCAGGCTAGCGCGTGGCGCCGATCCCGGGCCACCGGCACTTGGCCCAGATGGTCTGGCAGCGCCCTCCCCGCCGCGGGGCTACCAATCACCCCGCGCAGTTCGCGCCATCGCTCGGGCCAGGGGAGGTCGCGCGCCAGTAGCTCAGCTTCGCCCGAAGCACGCCACCGTGGTGGCCTGCCCGGGCGAACCTCGGGTTCGAGCACTTGGCCGAGCGTGCCTCCTCGACCAGCGTCGGCCAGCGCCAGCACTGTCCCCGAGCCAGGGTCGGCCTGAGCCGCGATGACTTCAAGGCTGCCCACGAGCGCGAGGGGAAGAGCCAGGGACTGGGCAACCCCCAAAGCGGCCGCCAGGCCAGCACGCACACCCATGTAAGAACCGGGCCCAGAAACGGCCACCACCATCGTTAGCCGGTGGCGATAGAGCTCCAGCACACCCCGCACCGCCCTCACCACCGCGGTGGCCCCGGGCTCGAGCTCCGAGCTAGCGGCGAGAACCCCTCTTGAGTCGACCACGATCACAAGGGGTGCATCTCGCTGCGAGCCGTCCACCGCCAGGACCAGATCCCGGGTCGCCACCCTAGGTTTCGCTGCCAAGTCCTGGCCGCAGCTGGAGGTGGATCTTGCGTTCGCTATCGGACGTGATCTCCAGGGCTATCTCCCCGGTGTACCAATCACCGAGGGCGCGCTCCGGCCACTCAACGATCACGGCACCCTCCAGCAGAGCTTCGTCGACCCCGAGCGTGCGCAGGTCGATCCCGGGGCCGAGACGGTAGAGATCGAGGTGGTGGACGGTTATCCGACCCGGGTAGATCGCATGGAGTAGAAAAGTTGGACTGCGGACGTCTTCCCCACCACCCGCTCCCTGAACGATCCCCTGAGCCGTGACCGTTTTACCTGCGCCCATCTCCCCTCTCAGGGCCAGGCAGTCGCCCGCTTGCAGGCCGGCGCCGATCCGCTGCCCGATGGCACGGGTTTCTTGGTCGGAGTGGCTCCATAAGACCAGCCGCCGGGGAGCCTCAGAAGTGCTGGAAGCCATCGCCATCGGGCAGATCGACTGGCTCTCCGCCAGGGTCCTCCAGCAGGCGGATCCCCGTCTCCACAGTCAGCACCCCCAAGCGCGAGAGTGGCGGCAGCCCCTGATTCCAACCCGCGCTCAGCTGCCCCACCAAGTGATCTGGTATCGCCGCCAGCAGCTCGAAGTCCTCGCCGCCGGTCAACGCCAGTCTCTCGATGCCCCCGGAGCGAGCCCGCCCTCTACCCACAGGCACCCGGTCGAGCCAAACCTCCGCTCCCACCCCACTCGCCTCGCAGAGGCGGCCAAGGTCGAGCAAGAAGCCGTCGCTGATATCCGTCATCGCCGAGGCTCCCGCTCGCCGCAGTGCAACTCCGGCCAGGGTGCGCGACCTTGGTTGCAGGAACCGCTCTCTCCAGGGAGAAGGCACCTCCCCGGAACCCTGTTCAAGTACCTCAAACGCCGCCGCCGCCAGACCCAGGCTCCCGGTAACCACCAGCGCGTCACCAGCGGAGCCCCCGCCGAGGAGGACCGGACTGCCATCGCTGAGCTCGCCCAGCACGGTCACTGTGAGGACCAACGGACCATCGGTGCGGCTCAGGTCCCCCCCGAGAACCGATGCCCCATCGTCGGCCGCCGCCTCGACGAGGCCGAGCTGGATGGCCTCCAGGGTTAGAACCGGGGTCTCCCGGGGAAAGGATGCGGCCACCAGGCCACCTCGGGGCGTGGCGCCCATCGCAGAGAGGTCGGAGGCCGCCGCGACCCACGCCTTCCACCCCACCTGGTACGGGCTCTGGTAGCGGCGACGAAAGTCGATGTCCTCGATCATGGTGTCGGTCGACCACAGGCCAAGGCATCCGCCGGTAAGACGCCAGGCGGCAGCGTCGTCCCCAGGCCCTACCTCGGCGGCGGGGCCCGCCGGACGAGCTAGCTCCATCAGCTGTCGAAGCACGCCCGCCTCGCCTCGGGCAGAGACCGGATCGCCATCCTTCCAGCCGATGCTGCGCAGTGCGCTTCGCGACGCCAGCGGCTTCTCGATCAGCCGCTAACCCCTGCCGGGGCCGGCAGGCCCTGGGCTGTACTGCTGGCGCCGTAGCCCTGAGGCGGGCGGTCTTCGGCCAGACCGGCCAGAAACGCCGCGCGACCAGCCGCCACCGCAGTTTTGAACGCAGCCGCCATGGCGATCGGATCCCGGGCATGGGCGATGGCGGTGTTCACCAGCACTCCCGCCGCCCCCCACTCCATTACCCGGACCGCGTCCGAGGGGCATCCCAGGCCAGCGTCCACGATAACCGGCACCGGACACCTTTCGATGATGGCCCTGAGGTTGAACGGGTTGAGTACGCCCATGGTCGACCCGATCGGCGCCGCGCCTGGCATGACCGCGGCCGCACCGGCGTCGGCCAGGCGCATGGCCAGCGAGACGTCGTCGCTGGCGTAGGGCATGACGGTGAAGCCTTCGGCCACCAGCTCGCGGGTGGCCTCCAGGGTCGCGATCGGATCCGGCAGTAGGGTCTGCTCGTCGCCGATGACCTCGATCTTGATGAAGTTGGAGAGTCCGGCAGCGCGGGCCAGCCTTGCCAGCCGTACCGATTCGGCGGCAGTCTTCGCCCCCGCAGTGTTGGGAAGAATCGTGTAGGCGCGGAGGTCAAGCTCGGATAGTTCCGACCGCTGGTCACCGTCAAGGTGGAGCCGGCGCACCGCCACGGTGATCATCTCGGCGCCGGAGGCGGTGATCGCGCCGGCCAATACCTCAGGGGAGGGGAACTTGCCAGTGCCATGGATCAGCCGAGAGGTGAGCTCCACGCCCTCCAGGCGGAGTTTGTCCTCAGTCATCGCCTCC
>JBAUWA010000047.1:0-45858 GCA_049583555.1 Candidatus Dormiibacterota bacterium
GCTCCAAAGGCTCCCCGTCGCAGCACCAAGCGTCGCGGTCGGGTGACTCTGGCCGGATCCGGAGCCGCCTGAGGGCAGGTCCCGACTCGCAGTCGTAAGGAGCGGGTCGCAAGGCCCGCTCCTTTCCTTTTCTCGCTAGGTGGCGAAAACCTGGCGCAGTCGCTGGCCCGCCTCCTCGACCGCTTCCATGCTCACATCGAGGTGGGTGACGCAACGCACGGTGTGCCGGTCGAAGGCCACCATCAGCACACCCAGACGCTGAGCTCGATCCATTACCACGTCCGCCTCCTCCGCGGTCCGCAGCAACACGATGTTGGTCTGCACCAGATCGGGTTTGACGAGTACACCGGGTGCGGAATGAAGCGCCTCAGCCAGGCGCCGAGCCTTTTGGTGATCTTCGGCGAGCCGGTCCACGTTGTGGTCGATAGCAAAGAGTCCGGCAGCCGCTAAAATCCCGACTTGCCGCATCCCTCCGCCCAGGCGCTTGCGCCAGGTGTGGGCACGGCGACGGCCCTCGGCCGAACCTACCCAGAGAGTTCCGGCAGGACAGCCCAGACCTTTTGAGAGGGAGAAGGTCAGCGAGTCGGCGACGGCAGCCAGCGCCGTCATGGGCACACCGAGGCTGATCGCGGCGTTGGCGAGGCGAGCCCCGTCCAAATGCACAAGCAGCCCCATGCTGTGAGCGGCGTCGCTGGCGCTGCGCAGCTCCGCGATCGCGCTCACCCGCCCGCCTCTGCGGTTGTGGCTCTGCTCTAGACAGAGGACTGCGGTACGTGGCTCGTGGTCCGGGTCAGCGAGCCGGCGCAGCGATTCTAGCTGCTCCGGCGTGGGGCAACCGGCCGGCGCTGCGTCGAAGTTGCGCAGCTGGACACCAGCCAACATCGCTGTTCCCGCCAGCTCGTAATGGAGGATGTGCGACTCGGAATCGACCAGGGCTTCCTCTCCCGGGAGCGCCGCGCTGGCGACGCCGATCAGGTTGGCCATGGTGCCGCTGGGACAAAAAAGTGCCGCCTCTTTGCCCATCAGTTCGGCGACGCGCTCCTCCAGTAGACGCACTGTCGGGTCCTCGCCGAAGACGTCGTCGCCAACCTCCGCACTGGCCATGGCGCGACGCATCCCTTGCGATGGCCGGGTGACGGTATCGCTGCGCAGGTCGATCTCGGCAGGCATGGCTCACGCCAATCCTAGGGCCTGGGCCACAGTAGCTTCAGCTGCTGCTGGGCTCTCCCACAGACGCTGCCAGGTCGAGGAACTCCACGCGGTTTCGCCCGTAGCGCTTGGCCGCATACAGAGCTCGATCGGATAGGTCAAGCAGATTACGAGCTCCTCTGGTCCCCTCCGGGAATGTGACTCCACCGATGCTGACCGTGAGACCGACCTCGCTGCCGTCATCCAACCGCACCACCATTGCCTCGACGGCGGCGCGGATCTTGTCGGCCACCACTTGTGCATCACCGCGCCCTGTGTTGGCCATGACCACCACAAACTCCTCACCCCCATATCGGGCGGCAAGGTCAGATTTGCGGATCGTCTCCAACGTCAAGCTGGCGACCTGCCGCAGCACGCGGTCGCCGGCAGGGTGACCGTGAGAGTCGTTCACCGTTTTGAAATGGTCGAGGTCCAGCATCAGTACCGACAGGGGGGAACTGGCTCGCTCGGCGACGTTCACCTGTTGGTCCAGATATCCCACCAGGAAGCGGTAGTTGTAAAGGCCGGTCATCTCGTCGGTCGTCGCTTCCCTCTGCGTCACAGCGAGGCGGGTGCTCTTCTCGACCGCAACCACTATCTGGTCGGCGACGGCACGACAGAGTGTGTAGTCATCCTCTTGGTAGGGACGACGTTTGTTGCCCAACACCATCACCCCCAAGTCGTGGTCCTCAGACCGCAGCGGCTCTGCCAGGCAGTCGCGCAAGCCCATCTGCGCCTCGACCGAGCTGCGCTCCTCCGGACTCAGATGCGAGCGGACCATGAATCGCGGTTCGCGGACTAGGCTGCCGATGATGCCCTGACTGCTCTCCAGCTCGGCCCACGTAGGTGCTGGTTCAGGTACGCCGATGGACAGTAGGAAGCTGCGTGGGCTTTGTGATTGTGGTCGGAGCAGGATCAAAGCCATGTCGGCGTCGAGCAGGTCCACCATGCTGCGCAGTACCTGACTGAGCGCTTGCTCCAAAGGAGCGTTTCCGGTCAACGTCGAGGCAATCACCGTGCGTCCGGTCGCGTTCAGCAGCTGGCGACGCAGCTGCTTGCGCACGATCTCGAAATTCGCGGCCAGTCGGGTGATCTCCTCAGCTCCTTCGATGTTTACAGGCGAGGCGTAAGCGTCGAGGCCAAGCCGCTGCACCGCAATGTCAAGCCGGCGCAGCGGACGATTGAGGAAATGCTCCGCGAGTAGAAACACCACCACCATTCCCAGCAGCAGAATGCCAGCGACGGCAAGCGCCAGTGGCAGGGCCAGATCTGCGACGGTCAGGCTGATGCCGCTGCCCGATACCAGCACCAGCAAGCTGGCCACCGGCTTGCCGCTCTGGGATCGCAGTTGCTGCTGATCCACTGCGAAGCTGGTTCCGTGGAGCGAGGCCTGGCCGACCTTTCCTCCAGGCCTCGCCGCCCGTAGCTGGCCCGGCAGTGCCGTGCCGGCCGAATAGCGAGTGCCGGCAAGCGTGGTTGGCATCGCTAGCCGCCCACCGAGCAAGAGCGCGGTGGTGGAACGGAGTCCGGCAGTGTCAACCAGCTGGTGCACAAAGTCCAGGACGCCGGCCCCAACTGGGGTCAGCACCACCACCTCGCCGATGTTCGCTCCGCCCGCCGACACCGGAGCGGATCCCACGCCGACAAGGCGTCTGGAACCGCTGGTGGCGTAGAAACCGCTGACAGCCGGGGCGGCGCAGCTGGCTGAGCCGGCGCTGGCCTGACTGACCAATGCTGCGAGGTCAGGCACCGTGGTGGCCGGTGCCTGAGCCAGCACTGCTCCGCCGCGATCCGCGAAGACCAGCACCTGCCCAGGCGCAGCGTTGGCGACTCCGGCCTGGGCAATGGCCTCCAGACTGCTAGCTCCGGCGGCGTAGGCCTTGGCGGTGGTGGGCAAGGCCGCCACGTCACAGGCGAACTCTTGCGACGCTGTCGCTGTCTGCAGCCGGAGCGCGCTTGCCGTCAGCCGACCGGCCCCTTGTCCAGACTCCAACAACTGCTGGGTGCGGACTTGCTGCGTCTCAGCCCAGGCGACCGCACCGGCCGCCACCGCGGTCGCCAGCCCCACCCCCAGCAGCACCAGCGCGAACTGCGAGGTGAAGGACTTGCGGCGGACGCGCCGCCGGTTCGGAGGTGGTGTGGCCAAAAAGTGATTGCCCCAGGTACTCAGACGTTATTGCTGTTCCGACCACCGGAGCTGCTCGCCAGCGCCCACAGCGGTGCTGCGGGAGCGCCGGGACCGCTGTCAGGCACCGGCCCTATGATGTTTCCACCGTAGTCGTCCAGATCCAGGCCTTGGGTCCCAGCCGGTAGCGAAGGCGTGACACCGGCCAAACGGTCCGGTGACGGCTGGCGGGACCGGCGACGGCAACTGGCGGCGGGCGATTGATTTGAGGTTGGACGTCCTGTGCCGGAAGTTGTTGTCTCCTTCTTGGACGGTGAGGTCCTGTACGGGGAACTCCCGCTGCTACACATGGACGATCCTTTCTTGGACCTCGACTTGCACACCATGGACGGAAACGCGCGCCAGGCCTTGGTTCCGGTCAGCGGGGTGCGCCAGGTGGACCTCACCAAAGTCCCCCAACCCGGCAACAAGCTCGATCTCAAGGACTTGGCCAGGGTGGCACTGCATTTTGTCGACGGACAGGTGATGCGGGCCCACGTGGTCAACCCCGCCTCGCTGCAAAGGTTCGGCTCGGTGTGGGACATCATCGACGCCAAGAGTCGAGAGCACAAGATGTGTGCCATCCCCTACACCGCCCTCAAGGGTGCCTTCTACGTCCGCCGCTGGGACACCCGACCGCCCCTGGAACGGTCCAGCTCGGTCGCCTCGCCCCAGGCGGGTCGGAAGCGACTTGCGGAAATCCAGGCGCGGCGTAACCGCGAGGGGCTGAGTCGGCGCCTGCCCCACTCCGGGGCCGGACTCTTGGACCGAGTCGATCCCGGGGAGCGGGAGGCGGCCAAGAGACGACGCGGTGGCCGCGGCGCCGTCCCGCCGCCAGCGGATCCGCCCGCGACATGAGGGTGATGGTCACCGGCGGGGCTGGGTTCATCGGCAGCCACCTCTCCGATCGCCTCCTGCGCGAGGGCCACGAGGTCGCGGTGGTCGACGACCTCAGCAGCGGTCGCCGAGAGCAGGTCAGCGACCAGGCCCGCTTCTACCAGCTCGATGTGGCCAGCGAGTGGGTGGGCCGAGTCATCGCCCGGGAGCGGCCCGAGGTGGTCTTTCACCTAGCCGCTCAGATCGATCTCCGCCGCTCGGTGAGCGATCCGCTCCACGACGCCGAGGTCAATGTGCTGGGAACGGTTCAGCTGCTGCGGGCGGTGGTGGGATCCGGGGGCGCCCGCTTCGTCTTCGTCTCCTCGGGGGGCGCAATCTACGGTGACACCGAGTCGGTACCGACCCCGGAGACCCATCCACTGAGGCCCACCTCACCCTACGGCGCCGCCAAGGTGGCGGGTGAGGCGTACCTCAGCGCCTTCGCGGGCTCGTTCGGACTGGAGACCGCGGTGCTCCGGCCGGGCAACGTCTACGGGCCCCGCCAAGACCCCCACGGGGAGGCAGGGGTGGTGGCTATTTTCACGGCCGCGCTGCTTGAAGGTAGAAGCCCAGTGATCAACGGAGACGGGCTCCAGACCCGCGACTACGTGTTCGTCGAGGACGTGGTTGACGCTGCCACGCGGCTGCTCCACGGTCCCTTGGGTCAGTACAACCTGGGCACCGGTCGTGAAACCTCGGTGCTGGAGCTCACGGACGAGCTGGGCCGGGCGGTGGTGCAGACGCGTTCAGGTAGGGGTGGCAGCGCTCTCCCCAGCCCGATCCACGGGCCCACCAAGGAAGGTGAGCAACGGCGGAGCTGCCTTGACTCCTCACTGGCCCAGTCCCAACTGGGATGGACCGCAACGGTAACCCTTGGGGAGGGGCTGCGACGGACGGTTGCGTTCTTCGCCGAGCGGGAGCCGGGCTACTTGTAGCGGAAGGTGATCCGGCCCCGGGTGAGGTCGTAGGGGCTCAGCTCGACCTTGACCTTGTCTCCGATCAGGGTCCGGATGTAGTGCTTGCGCATCTTGCCCGAGATGTAGGCGAGCACGGTCTGTCCGGTCTGCAGCTCGACCCGGAACTGCGCGTTGGGCAACGGCTCGACCACGGTCCCCTCGATCTCGATAGTCTCCTCCTTCATCTCCTCAGGAGGAGTGACGTGAGAGACCCGTGGACGTGAGGGTCCGCGTCGGGTGCGACCACCCATAGAGCGTCTTGCCAATTGCCGACCTCCAGACTTAGCCAGCAGGATGGCGCGAGCCGCGTCTCCCGGGCAGGCCGATTGTATCCCCTGCCGTGATCTAAGGCTGAGGAGCCTTCGCGATCAGGTCGCCACCGCCGCCATAGCGGGGGCCGATCACGTGGACCAGTCTCCCCGCCCCCTCGAGCTCGCATTCGATCCGATCGCCCGGTTCCAACAGACGGCCGCGCTCCTGACCACTGCCCCCTCCCACGGTCCCGCTCGCAAGTACCTCGCCGGCTTCCAAGGGCTCGGCTCCTGAGGCGTAGGAGACCATCTCGGCGAAGGACCAGCGGGCATCGCTCAGCCTTGCCTGAGCCACCATCTCACCGTTGATGTGGGCGGAGACACCCAGCCGGGCGGGGTCGCCGGTCTCATCGGCCGTGACCAACCACGGCCCCAGCCCCGACGCGAAGTCCTTGGACTTGGCCGGCCCCAGCCGCACCTTCATCTCGTCAGCCTGAATGTCGCGAGCTGAGAAGTCGCAGAAGACGGCATAGCCGGCTATGGCCGCCTCGGCGGACTCCAGGCTGAGGTCCCTACCGCCTGAGAGGAGGATGCAGGCCACCTCGAGCTCGTAGTCGAGGGCGTCGGTATAGGCGGGCCAGGGCACCTCGGCGCCGGGCGCCAGCAGGGTGGCGGGATTGCCCTTGTAGTAGACGGGGCGGCGATACCAGGGTTCGGGAATCGGCTCCTGGCGTCGTCTCGCCCCGGCCGCAACGTGCTCCTCGAAGGCGTAGAAGTCTCGAAGCAGAGGCGGCCGCAGCAGCGGCAACCGCTGCACCTCATCGGGCTTGTAGTGCAGATGACTGCCCGAGGGAGCCAGTGTCGGTGCCGCCTGAGCCGAGGCAAGCTCGATCGCCGACGCCGCCATGTCCAGAGCCCTCCTGCCTCCCTTCAGAAGCAGCACCAGGTCAGATGGGAAGGTGGTGCCCGCCCAGCGCACCGGGTCTCCCGAGCCCTGGGCTTCCCACCAGAGCTCGCCGGCCGCGGTCAGGTCGACCAGGCGTGGAGCACCGGATTCGGGGTCGGCCACCTCTGCCACCACTCGGGGCGTCAGCCCCAGCGGCCCCGGGATGCCTACCGTGGCGAGGCGCAACTCAGATCCTCAGTCGTCGTCGATGTGGGGCATCCAGGACTCGGCGTAGTCCGCGATCTCCCCCTGGTCGCTCCCGGCCATGGCCTGCAGTGGGTGGACCGCGTCGATCATCACTGCCACCTCGTCGTGGTGAGTCTTGGTTAGCTGCCTGTCGCGCTCCACCGCCTTGGGCTGGGGGCCGTGATGAATGCCCTGGGGATGCCAGGTCATCATCCCGGCGTCGATCCCGGCCCGACTCATGAACTGGCCGGCGTGGTAGAAGAGCACTTCGTCGTAGTCGATGTTGCGGTGATAGAAAGGCAGCCGCACCGCTCCTGGGTCGTCCAGTCCCTCGATCCTCCTGGGGGCGAAGGTGCAGAGCACAAAGCCAGAGGTCCGCAACGTGGTGTGCACCGAGGGCGGCAGGTGGAAACGTCCCGAGGTCACCGGCCGGATGTCCCTCACGTTCAGCACGAAGGCGCTGAGATCTCCCTTCCAGCCAACGGTGTCGATGGGGTCGAAGGGGTAGAAGACCCTGCTCCACTGCCCCTCGCGCTCGATCACCAGCTCCCATTCCCCGTCGCCGTTGGGCGGGCTGCCCGGGAGTGGCAGCTCGGGAAGGCGGAGGACGGCGCGGTCAAAGGGGGAGTGTTGACCCATCCGGTCGGCGGGAGGCAGCTGGGGCATCTCATAAGACGCGATGACCAGCAGGAAGCTCTCCTCCCCGCCGGGGAAGATCCGGTGGGTGGTGCCTCGGGGCAGGACGATGTAGTCGCCCTGCTCGTAGGAGAGGTCCCCGAAGTCGGTAGCCATGCGGCCACCGCCGCGGTGCACGAAATAGATCAGATCGGCGTCGGCATTGCGGTAGGCGAACGGCATGGCTTGGGCGCGACGGGAGATCTGGATGCGCAGATCCTGGTTGCCGAGGATTGGAGTCACCGCGGCCGCCGGATCGGTGGCATCTGCCGCTTCCACTCGCCGCAGGTCGTACGCGCGCGGCCGCAATGGCCCCTCGATGCGGAGCCACTCGGTGGGTGCATGGGAGTGATAGAGGTGGGAGGCCGGCCCGAAGAAGCCCTGCCTTCCGAACTCTTCTTCGTAGGTGCCCTCGGGCAGGTCAACGTGGGCCTGGCGGCTGAATCGGCCGCGGGACTGAGGGAACATCTGCGTCAACCTCCAGAAAAGGTGATCACCGTCTTGATGTCATCAGGCTGGCGGGCAAAGGCCGAGGCGAACTGCTCCGCCGGAACCCTCCGGGTCACGATCTCTTCCACGACGCCAGGCCACTTCCGGACCGCGGCCCCGAGCATGCGAGCGGCCGCCTCAAAGTGGCGACGATTGGCATTGACGGTGCCGAAGACCAGCTTGTTCCCCAGAACCATGTCCAGGTTGAGGGAGTCGGAATCGACGGTGACGGATCGCGCTCCCGCGGTCACCGAGCTGAGGCAGCAGACGCCGTTGTGGCCGGTGGCAGCAATGGCGGCCATGGCCACCGACGAGGCCCCGGTCGCCTCGAATATCAGGTCGATGTGGCCCAGCTCCTGTGCAATCCCCGAAACCGGGTGCTGGTCGGCGTCGAGCAGGTTGGCTCCCACCGCCTTGGCCACCTTGGCGGAGGTGGAGTCGGGGTCCGACTTGGCGACCAGGCTGACCTCGATGTCGCGAAGCCGCAGGAAGATGGCGGCCAGCAAGCCGATGGCTCCGGCGCCGCAGATCAGGGCCTGCTTGGGGTCCCAGGGCATCCGGGTTCGCTGGATGCTGAAGGCCTGGATCAGCCCCTTCTCGACGATGCTGCTGGGCTCCATCAACACCCCGACCTTGGTCAGGGTCGCTGGCAGCGGGATCAGGTAGTCCCCGGACTCCACGTAGCGCTCGGCCATGTAACCGTCGCGGCCCTTGATTCCACGCTCTGTGTAGTTCCCGGTCAGACAGTCGTCGCTCTGGCCCGCCGCGCATGGTGGGCAACGCTCGGGACAAGGCCGTCGCACGGTCGCCACCACCAGTTGACCATTACGCAGTTCGCTCCCCGCTGGGGCAGTCAGCACCCGGCCCAGGTTCTCATGGCCCAGGACCAGGCTGTCCCGGCCGGGAGGAGGAGCGCCATAACCCTCGTTGGCGATCTCAAGGTCGGTGCCGCAGACCCCGACCTCAACTACCTGCACCTCGACCGGCTCGGCTGGCCTGCCGTCGGCGCCTTCAACTGTGCCCGTGCCCGACGGATCTGTGATCGATCCCAAGCGCACGCTTCCGGTCTGTCCCGGGGTGGTGATGATGGCCTTCACCCTCTGCCTCCTCTGCCCAGGGCGCGGCTCAAGTCGAGGCTAACCTTGCCGGTCGGGAAGCAGGGTCATTCCGCGAAGGTTGAGCGACCCACGAATTGCGAAGTAGACCACCGCGCCCACGATCGTGACCAGGACTCGATCGAAAGCCCTGTTCAGGATGGCAATCGCGGCCGCGATCGGGCTGGCCACGCCGAACGCCACCAGCAGGAAGGTCATGGAGCCCTCGTAGGCACCGACACCACCGGGCAGAAGACTGATACCCCCGGCCAGGTGGGCTATGGCGTAGACGAAGGCCACCTGATAGATCCCCAGGTTCACTCCCACACTGCGGATCGTGAAGTAGAACATCGCGATCGCGATGATTGCCGCGACCGGCCCCAACAGTGCGGGGCCCAAACTGGCGGGACGGCGGGCAATCACAATCACGTCCTGATGGAGCGAGGTGAGGTCGTCTGAGTAACGCCTGATCAATGGGATCCGGACCGCGAACCCCATCACAAAATTGAAAGCTCGGGGCCAGAGCAGGATTGTCGAGATGGCAAGGATTCCGAGCAGCGCCACGATCACAGCCGCCTGAGCTCCGGGGAAGCGCCCAGCTCCAGGCACCGCGGCGGCGATCAGGCCGATCGGATAAAGCAACTCCTGGACTACCACAGTGGCCGAGACCTCCCCGAGACTGACCTTGGCGTGCTGACGCAGGATGAAGGCGCGACTCAGCTCCCCCAGAGGCAGGATGGCGGTCGGCTGGCCGGCAAAGTAAATGAGGATGGTCTCCACTGCCCCGTGGTCGAGCTTGAGCGGCTTCAGGAAGAGATGCCACTGGTAACCCTTGAGCAGGTAGTACCCCATCGAGAGCGCCAGCACTATCGGCAGATATGCGAGATGGAAGCGGCTGAGGGCGCTGCCCAGGTGACTGGGCTGGACATAGTCGACAATGAGGCCGAGAATGGCCAGGCTGATCAGGGCAGGGATGATTTGGCGCAGGCTGGGGAAGCGCCGACCGGTAGTTGTCTTTGCCATCTTCAGAGGCCCACAATAGCGGCCTCAGCGACACTCCCGAGGCGATCGCGAGCACCGGCTCTCGCCACTTCGCACGTAGTGCCGCTATACTCCGGGAAACTTGGCGCGGACCGAAGTCGCGCCTGATCTTAGGACTTGAGTTATGACCTCGCTACTTGAGATCACCGATCTCAAGACCTACATCAGACAGCGAAGGGCTGAGGTCCGCGCAGTGGACGGCGTCTCCCTGGCTATCGAAGAAGGCGAGACGTTAGGTCTGGTCGGTGAGTCCGGCTGTGGCAAGACCATGACCGGAATGTCGATCATGCGTCTGCTTCCGACCGGAGGCTACATCGCTGGGGGGAGCATCCAACTTGATGGGCGAGAGTTGGTGGGACTCCCCGAAAAGGACATGCGCCACATCCGCGGCAACGACGTCGCGGTGATCTTCCAAGATCCGATGACATCACTGAATCCCACCATGATGGTCGGTGACCAGATCGCTGAGTCGGTGCGGATTCACCGTCACGCCTCCAAGTCAGAAGGCCTGAAACGAGCTGAGGAGGTGCTCGGCCTGGTGGGCATGCCCCGCCCCAGGGAGCGGCTGAAGGACTACCCCCACCAGCTCTCCGGCGGGCTGCGTCAGCGGGTGATGATCGCCATGGCCCTTGCCTGCGAACCCAAGCTGCTGATCGCTGACGAACCCACTACCGCACTCGATGTAACCATTCAGCTGCAGATTCTGGAGCTGCTTTACGAACTCAAGCAACGGCTCCGGATGGCGGTCCTGCTCATTACCCACGACATGGGCGTAATCGCGGGTCGAGCCGACCGCGTCATGGTGATGTACGCGGGAAAGATCGTGGAATCGGCGGGGACCGAGGAGCTCTTCGACGACATGCATCACCCCTACACCGAGGCTTTGCTGGCGTCGATCCCGCGCTTGGATCAGCGGACTGACACGGTGCTCTACAGCATCCCCGGATTGCCTCCAGACCTCACGAATCCCCCGGATTTCTGCAGATTCCAGCCCCGTTGCCGCTATGCAACCGGACGCTGCCATGAAGAGGAACCACCGCTTGAAGGCGATCCCGGCGGGCACCAATTCGCTTGCTTTAATCCGGTGTCCAAACGCGCCGCCCACGCGGCCGCTGTCTCATGAGCCGGACCGAGACCTGCCTACCACACTGAAAGAGGTAACACCGTGACTGCCACCTTGACACAGAGTGCAGCCGAAGGCGTCGGCAGCGATCCTTCGTTTCTGCAGCTGCAGCATATTGTCAAGGAGTTTGGGGTCACCTCCGGAGCGGTTCTGCAACGAAAGATTGGCACCATCAAGGCCGTCTCCGACGTTTCCTTCAACATCGGCAAACGCGAGACTTTTGGGTTGGTCGGCGAATCTGGCTGCGGAAAAACCACCATCGGCCGCTTGATCGTGGCGCTGGAGAGGCTCACCTCCGGCGAGATTCTCTTCGAAGGCACCGACATCTCAAAGCTGAAGGGGTCCGAGCTGCGCCACCGCCGCCGGGATCTGCAGCTCATGTTTCAGGATCCCTATGCCTCGCTCAATCCCCGGATGCGAGTCGGCTCGATCATCCGCGAGCCCCTGGCAGTGCAGAAAATCGGCAGCAAAACCGAGCAGGAATCGCGGGTCAGACAGCTGCTCCAGGAGGTGGGGCTGAGTCCCAAGTCCACCGAACTCTATCCGCACGAGTTCTCCGGCGGTCAGCGGCAAAGGATCGGACTGGCGCGGGCCTTGGCTCTGAACCCCAAGTTGATAGTCGCGGACGAGCCGGTCTCGGCGCTGGACGTCTCGATTCGCTCCCAGATCCTGAATCTGATGAACAGCCTCCAGGACACCCACGGCCTCACCTACCTGGTCATCTCCCACGACCTCTCAGTGGTCAAGTACCTTTCCGACCGGATCGGAGTTATGTACCTCGGTAAGCTGGTGGAGGTCGCGCCCAGTAACGAGATCTACGTCAAGCCGGTGCACCCCTACACCTTGGGATTGATCAACGCGATACCCGAGCCCAACCCGGTGCGCGAGCGTACCAAGCAAGTTGAGCCGATCAAGGGAGAGCTACCGTCAGCGCTCAACCCACCCTCGGGCTGTCGCTTCAGGACCCGGTGTCCTCGGGCTCAGGACATCTGCGCGGTAGAGGAGCCACCGTTGCGGCCGTTTGGTCCGCAGCACCTGGCCGCCTGCCACTTCCCCCTCCAGACCCCAGAGCCGGCTGCAGCCGCCTAGCCAGCCCCGTCCAGGAACGGCGCAGCCCTGCCTTGCAGCGGCGAGCTCTCTGGCGTGGGATCCTCGGCCAAGTACGGTGACACCCGCCTACCTCTGCTGCAGGCGAACCTCAAGTGCGTCGCGGAGCGAGTCACCGATGAAGTTGAAGGCGACCACCACCAGCACGATCGCGACGCCGGCTGGGTATATCAACCACCAGTAACCATCGAAGATGTAGGTGACGCCGTCCGAAAGCTGGCCCCCCCAGTTGGTCGCGGGCGGCGGTATCCCTAGTCCCAAATAGCTCAACGCCGCCACGAAGGTGATGGCGTCGGCAACTTGGAAGGTCGCGTTAACCACGATAGTCCCCATGGTGTTCGGTATCAGGTGCCGGAAGAGGATCCTTCTACTCCCGCCTCCCATCACCTTCACGGCCTGCACGTAATCGCGAACTCGAAGGCTCAAGGTCTCGCCCCGGACCAGACGGGCCGGTACCAGCCAAGACACCAGACCGATGACGATGATCAGCTCAAGGATTGAGGTGCCGAAGATCGTGCCCAGCAAGATGAGCAAGAAAAGGAAGGGAATCGCTAGAAGAGCGTCCACGATCCTCATCATGACGGCGTCCACAAAGCCGCCCACCAAGCCTGCAATCGCGCCCCAGACGGCGCCCACGGTGACCGCGATCACCGCAGCCGCCAGACCCACCTCTAGCGAGGTCTGGCCTCCAAGCATGAGCCGCCCCAGGTTGTCGTAGCCGAGCGCATCAGTGCCGAGAGGATGGGCGAGACTAGGCGCGTCCAGCGAGATATTGGGGTTGGCGAAGACCTGCTGGGTGTGGTAGATGATCGGCCCCAAAAAACTGAAGGCGATCATGAAAAGGACGACGCCGACGCCGACGATAGCCATCCGGTTTTCCAGGAAAACCGCGAGGATCATGCGATAAACCGAACCGCTCTTGTAGCCTTCGCCCCCTTCTGGTAGGACGTCGCCCCCTATCACCGTATCCATCAGACCGGCGTCGCCGAGGCTGCTCATCGGCGGGTGGCTGTCACGCGCGTGGCAATTCTCAACTGCTGATCAGTGTGAGTCGTCACGACACATACCGGATACGGGGGTCGGCCACCGCATAGAGAATGTCCGCGATCAAAGAGCCCAGTACCGTGGCTATGCCCACCACCACGGTCACACCCAATAGCACTGGGAAGTCCTCGTTATCCGCGGCCTGGATGAACAGCAAGCCCATCCCCGGGTAGTTGAACACGTTCTCAGTGATCACAGCTCCGGCGACGATCCCGGGCAAGCTCAAACCAATGAGAGTGATCACGGGTATCAGCGCGTTGCGTAGCACATGCTTGAACAGGATGGCTCTATCAGAAACGCCCTTCGCTTTGGCGGTACGGACGTAATCTTGGACCATGTTCTCCAGCATCGAGCTGCGCATGTAGCGGCTGAAGAGCGCAAGTGTGACCAAAGTTAGGGCGACTACCGGCAAGATGAGGGCGTTGAGCTGAGCGAAGAGATCCCCCTGACTCTGGGGAGCCTCAGGGGGAAGCCAGTTGAGGAGGGAGCTGAAGAGAATGATCAGCAACAGCCCCAGCCAGAAGATGGGCATGGCGTAGAAGACGAAGGAGAAACCGGTGAATACGTAGTCGTCCGGCTTGTTGCGGCGGACGGCTTGCATGATCCCCAGGGGCACCGCAACGACGATTGCGAGAACCGTCGAGGTGCCCACCAACAACAGGGTGTTGGGCAGCCGCTGAGCAAGGAGGCTTGCGACGGAATCGTTCTGCCGGTAGGACCAGCCTAGGTTGAAGTGGAGCAGGTTCCAGACCCAGATCACGTACTGCTGAGGCAATGGTTTGTTGAGGCCAAGCTGGATCGTCAGGGCCCGGACGTTGGCGGGGCTGTGGTGCGTGCCCAGGATGACGTTGACCGGATTGCCGATCATGTGGAGGAGGATGAAGGTGATGATCGTGACCCCGATCATCACGATTACCGCCTGGCCGGCCCTACGGATGATGTAGCCGATCATCGCTACTCCTTACCGGTTCGTCCCCAAGTCGATCGATCATAGCCGGTAGCCGGACGAGTCGTGCTGGTGCGGGGCCCGGCCGGTGCCGGGCCCCGCTCCGCCGCCCGCCACCCGGCCCGAGCCAGGTGACGGTAAGCGGTACCAGTTGGTCTAGAAGCTGTAGTCCTCCGGGTAGATCTCGTCGAATACGCCCTGTGGTACCAGTCCTTTGAGGGTCTTCTTGTACATCGTCAGCTGGTACGGCTCGTCTGGCATCCAGACCACTGGCAGCTGCTTGGCAAGGTAGTTCTCATAGGTGTCCAGTGCCTTGATCTCGCCGGAGACGGTCGCGTCGGTGTTGGTCGCGGCGATCAACTTGTTGGTCTCAGTGCTGCTGTAGTAGCCGGGGTTCGACTCGGCCCCGGTCTCGAACAGCTCCTCACCGGTCGGGAAGTAGTCAGGTGAGTAGACCCAGCCACCGCCCCAGTTGCCCATATCCCAGGTGCTGCACGGAGAAGTTGTGCTGCAGCCACCGCCGAAGGTGGTCGCGATCACCTGGCCGAATGGGTCTTGCGAGAGTGCGATCTGGATCCCGGCCTCCTGGTCCTCGGTGGACTTCAGTGCCTCCATCTCGTCGGTCAGCGGAACCGATCCGCTGGCGTAGAGGAGCCTGAAGGAAAGGGCAGCTCCGGCGGCGATGCCGGCTCCGCACTCACCCGTTCCGGTACCCGGCTTGGCGCAGGTAGTGGTGCCGCCCGGCTTGACGGACCAGCCGTGGTCCTTGAGCAGGGCTACCGCCTTGCTGGGGTCGTACGGGTACACCTGGCCGCTCGACTCGAGCTTGGTCAGGTCGGCGTTACCCGTGGGGAAGGTCGGCACCGGGCCGTTGCCGATGGTCCCGTAGCCAGCCAGGAACTTCTTGATGTACTCCGGCTGGTTGACCAGGCTTTGGAAGGCCTGGCGGAAGTAGAGCTGCTTGAAGATCGGGCCCGTGGTCGGGTCGGTGAAGTTGTAGGGGAAGTAGACGATCCCGAAGGAGTTCCAGGGCGCGAAATCGTAGCCATGGCTCTCCAGGTACCCCTTCTGGCCCAGGTCTTGAGCCGGGATGTATCCGATCGTCAGGTCGCCGGCGCGCAGCTCATTGAACTCGGCAGTGTCGCTGGTGAAGGGGATCTCTTCGAAGACACTGACCTTCGCCTTGTCGGGTCCCGAGTACTTGGTGTTGGGCACCATCTTCACGAAGCCAGCGGTGGTGTATTGGCTGAGCTTGTAGGGCCCGCTCACCACCTGCCACATGGGGTTGCTGGCGTAGGTGCTGGTGTCCTCGGACTGGAGGTTGATGAACTGGGCCACTCCCAGCGCCCCAGTGGTGCCGGTGCCGGTGCCCTGCTCGTCATAGTTGCCGACTGCGCCTGTGGCTGAGAGCCTGTCCCAGGAGGCTTGCGGCAGCGGGGTGATCTGGCTCAACTCGTTGTAGAGGTACCAGGTCGGGTCGTAGGACGCGTTGAGGTGGAAGACCAGGCTGTAAGTCCCGGTCGCGGTGTAGCTGACGACGTTGTTGGGGAAGCCACCCGAGACGAATGCACCCCAGCCCGGGCCGGGAGCACTGCTGCTACCGACGTTGGCGGCTGCGGGGGAAACCGAGGCCTCCAGCAGGTTCATCCAGAAGATGACGTCCCTGGCGGTGATCGGCGCGCCGTTGGACCAGACCCAGTGCTTCATCGTGATCGTGGCGGTCTGGTCGTTGTCGGACCACACGGGGGCGTTGGCGATGCTCAGCGCGGCGTTGAACTTGGGCTGGCCGTTGTCTCCGAACCAGAACAGTGGTCGGTACATGATCTCGGAGAAATCGGAGAGGTTGGTGACGCTGAACCAGTCACCCCCTGCCAGCGGCGAGATGTATTCGGGAGGAGCCGACGGCCCCTCGGCAAATGTCACCGTAGAGGAAGACTTGGCGGTCGTCTTAGCGTGGTAGGCGATGGTGCCACAAGCGGTGAGCACCAGGGCAGCCAAGGCAAGCAAGCCAGCCCCCCGCCACACCGAGAGCATTGGAATTTTTCTCACTAGCGTTTCGACCCTCCTGTGCCGGATCCATACCTGGCCTCCGGCGGGCACACAACCACACCGAAGCCTGCTTCTACTCGCAGTAACCGGATGTTATGGAATTGCTAGGGCAGCTGTCATCCCCCGCCAGGGTGATTTGAGGAGGCTTCCTGAAGCGGCGGATCTGAGATCAAGCCCTGGCGCCAGGCCCGCAGGACGGCTCCCGCCCGGTCAGCCGCTCCGAGCTTGTTGAGGATGTGGCTAACGTGGGTCTTCACGGTGTTCTCGCTGAGGAAGAGCCGCTCGGCAATCTCCCGGTTCGACATCTCTGCGGCCATGCAGCTGAGCACCTCCAACTCGCGGGGGCTGAGCTGGACCTCCTCGGCCACCGATACCCGCTCTAGGAGGGACTCACCCGCGGCCACCCTGCGGATCGAGTCGATCAGCTCGGCACGGCCAACGTCCTTTAGCAGATAGCCCATGGCCCCAGCTTTGAGGCTGGGAACCACGTAGTTCTCGTGACCGAAGGTGGTCAGCATCACCACCTTGGCTTGGGGCTGCTGGCTCCTGATCCGCCTCAGGGCCTCGATCCCGTCCACTCCAGCCATCTGGACGTCCATCAGCACCACGTCGGGAGCTTCTAGGAGCGCCCGGCTGACCGCCTCCGCTCCGTCTCCGACGTCGGCCACCACCTCGATGTCGGGCTCAATCTCGAGCATGGCGCAGATACCCTGCCTGACCACCGGGTGGTCGTCGGCGACCAGGACCCTGATCACCGGAGCGGCCTCGCCGAGACGGGGTCAGCGATGGGAATCTCGAGCACCACCCGGGTCCCCTGGCCTGGGGAGCTGTACAGCGAGAAGCTGCCGCCGCAGGCAGTCGCGCGCTCCCGCATCGAAGTCAGCCCAAAGGCCTGGAGCCGCCCGGGACGGGCCGGATCGAAGCCGCAGCCGTCGTCGACAACCTCGACCCGGAGGTGGCCGTCATCGCGCGCCACCTCTACCGCCAGGCTGCCCGGGCGGGCATGGTGAAGTGAATTGGCGACCGCTTCCTGAACGATTCGGAAGATCGAAACCTCAGTGGCGGCTGGCAGGCTCAGCTGACGGAGCCCGCGCAGTTTGACGGAGGTCTTGACCCCGGTCCGGGCCTGGGCCTGCGCCAGCTCCTCCTTGAGGGCGCCGGCGAGACCTCCGCGCTCCAGCAACTCTGGTCGGAGGTCCCAGACTGAACGTCGAGCCTCCTGGAGGCTCGACCTCGCTAGCGCCGCGGCGTGGCCCAGTGCCTGCTGGGAGCGCTTCGGCTCTCGCTCCATCCAACCCTCAGCGGCCTGGAGCTGGATGATGATCCCGGCTAGGCCCTGGGCGATGGTGTCGTGTATCTCGCGGGCGATCCGGTTGCGCTCGTTGATGGTCGCCATCTCCTGGGTGTCAGCGAAGAGTTGAGCGTTGCGGAGCGCCAGCGCCAGTTGGCCTCCCACCACCTCGAGCATCTCGATCTGGCGCCGGCTCGGTAGTTGGGCTTGGCGCAGAAGGAGGTAGCCGACCTTGGTTCCTGTCACCTGCAGCGGCACCACCACCAGGTCGTCCACCTGGATCGGGACCACCGGCGCCTGGCCCAACTTGGCCAACGCCGATGTCAACCCGGAGCGAGGGTCATCGCCGGGATCGCTGTCCACCGAGCGGCCCACCAGCCGGACCCCGCCGGGAGCGGTCTCATCCAGGAGGTAGACCGACACATCGCTGACCCGCCAAAGCTGGCGAAGCTGGTCCGCCGCGCCAGTGGCCACGTCGGAGAGGACCAGGGAGCGACTCAGATCGGCGCTAACCGAGTTCAGGGTGGCGAGCTCGTCGTTCCTCTGGCGGAGCTCGGCGGTGCGCTCCTCGACCCGCTGCTCTAGATTCCTCTGGGCCGCCTCGATGATCTGGTGCTGGCCCGCGAGTCGCTTGCGCATCCCCTCCAGGGCCGTCTCCAGGGTGCCGACCTCGTCCTGGGGTCCGGTCCCCACCGCGACCGGGGTCTCAAGGTCACCACCCGCGATACGACGCGAGGCTCCGGTGAGGTTGGACAGCGGGAGCAGCAGGCGGCGGCTCAAAAGGTCGGTGAGCACTACCACCAGGGCGGCCAGGATGATGAGGAAGGGCAGGAGCAGGGCAGTGACCCCCACCAGGCCGTGGGTGATCGTCTGCGAGAACCCGACCACGCTGCCGTCGATCCCCGATACAGGGATCGCCACCCCGAGGCTCCACTGACTGGCGGGGAGAGGGCTGTAGAAGACCGAGACCGGCGCCCCCTCCAGGTTGATGGTGCCGTGACCGGAACGCCCCAGCGTCATGTTATTACCCACCGCCAACCAGGGGCTGTTCTGGGATGTGAGGTTGACGGCCGCGGCCCGGCTCTTCTTGGGCCCGAAGCCAAGCGCCGCAGCCCCTCCCGGCGAGAAGCTGAGCACGGTCCCGACCGGGCCGTCGCTGCTGACCAGGAAGGCGTAGCCGCCCTCGGAGTGCCCGGGCGCGCCAGCCAGGAAGGTCGAGACCAGATTCTTGACGGTGATGTTGGCGCCCACCCAGAACTGGATTCCGTTGGAGGACACGGTCTCAGTCGCCAGCGTGACAGTGGGCCCGCCGGCCGCGGGATTGTTGTAGACCGGGGTCCAAAACACCGACTGGGCTGAGTGGGGCACCAGCGCCCGCCAGTGGGGACTGCTGAGGTCGGCCGTCTGGCGGTCCACCCCGGCCTGGTATTCGGCCGGGGTCGGGGACAGCTCGCCCACGCTGGCCTCTTGAGCGCTGGGTATGGCCGTGCCCGGCGCTACCGCCACCAGCCCGCTCTGCGGCAGCTGGACCCAGACGTCGGCCACCTCTGGGTGGACGTTGAAGACCAGCGCCAGTTGAGCCCCCAGGGCCTGCAGGGCCAGCACGTTTGAGCTGGGTTGGACAGCGTTCGCTCCGGGACCGTAGATCTTGATCCCTGGAGCGGCTGTGGGCTGGCTGGGCGGTTGAGCCAGGAGTTCGTCGGTCGACTGGCTGAGGAGCGCCACTTGGTCTTGTACCGATTGGAGCTCGTTGTTTATGACCAGGGCCTTGCTGTGGACCAGATCCTGCAAGTGAGCGTCTTGGCTCGCCTCAAGGGCGCTGTCGGCAGTCTTGAGAGCGCCGCTGTTAAGCCCCGACAGGGCCGCCAGGCCGGCCAGGCTGAAGATGGCGAGCGGGATGACCGAGACGGCCAGCATGGCCACCAGGATTCGGCGCCGGACGCTGAGGCGGTGCCAGCGCTCGATCCGGCCGATCAGGCGCCGAATCCGACCCCTGGAGGGCAGGCCCGGACGGGCTCTTTGTCGTGACATCGCCTACTCGGGACTTCGCGGATGGATCGAGGCGCCCATCGTACACGCTCCTATATCGGTCTCAGTCAGCAGGGGCAGTACGACGGGAGTTGAGCATCGGTTACACCTAGCCGGTGGAGGAGAGCCCGGTCCCGATGCGGGTGCTGATCGCCCCCAACGCCTTCAAGGGGACGTTGAGCGGCGCCCAAGCGGCCAGCGCGATTCGGGAAGGGGTGGCGGCGGCGCGGCCGGGCGCCCTTTGTCGAAAGCTCCCCCTAGCAGACGGCGGCGACGGGTTTCTGGAGACGGTGCTATCCGCTCGGAGTGGTGAGCTGGTCCCGTGCCAGGTGGCGGGGCCGCTCCTCGAGCCGGCTTTGGCTTCATACGGCTGGATGCCGAATGCCACCGCCTCGACCGCCGTGATCGAGTTGGCTCAAGCCTGCGGGCTCAAGTTGGTGGCACAGCCGTCTCCCGCCACAGCCGCCCGCGCCACGACTACGGGGCTGGGTGAGCTGCTGAGACACGCGTTAGATCGGAGGCCACGGACGATCCTCATAGGGCTGGGCGGGAGTGCCACTACCGATGGCGGCTCGGGTCTGGCGACAGCCTTGGGCTTCAGCCTCCTGGACCCGCAGGGTCGGCCGATCGGCCCGGGTGGGATCGGGCTGATCGATCTCGACCGCATCGACGCCTCGGGAGCCGATCCGCGTCTGGCAGAGACCGTGCTGGTCGCCGCCTGCGACGTTGACAGCCCGCTTACAGGGCCTCAGGGTGCGGCCGTCCTATTCGCCCCGCAGAAAGGGGCTGATCGCGCCACGGTGCGGGTTCTCGAGCGGGGCATCCGGCTCCTGGAAGACATCGTCGAGCGTGACCTCCGCCGCTCCGGATTGGCCGAGCGGCCCGGGGCCGGGGCCGCAGGGGGAGCCGCCTTTGGTCTGGCAGCCTTCTGCGGAGCCCGTTTTGAGAAGGGTGTGTCGCTGGTCGCGAGGCTGGTGGGCCTCGACGCGGCACTGGAGGAGGCTGATTTGGTGATCACCGGCGAGGGCCACTTCGATGAGACCAGCCTCAGTGGCAAGGTCACCGGAGAGGTCCTGCGGCGCTCGGCACAGAGGGGACTGCCCTGCCTGGTGCTGGTGGGCAGCGCCGACCCTGCCTGGGAGGTTGAGGTACGAGAACTGGGCGGCTGGCTGGTCCGGACATCTCCCAACCGAACTATCCGGGATGGGACCGTGATCACGTCCGAGGTGGCGTTGTCCCAGCTGCGCGCGACTGCGACGCGCGCCTTGCTGGAGTTGGAGGGCGGAGCCTTGACCGTTTAGTCGGTAGTCGTCAGTCCGACCTAGGCGATGACAGCGCGCTCTGCCCTGCCCGCGCGAAGCCTCCCGGCTTGAAAAACGCGTTGGAGGCCGGGCGCCAGAGCAGCCATACTGCCGCCAGGCCGACAAGCCAGGTCACCAGGGCGAAGACCACCGAAGCGGCGCCTTGGCTGCCGAACAGATGCAGCGTCGCCAGGCCGAACAGGACCGTGGACAGGATGCGGGCCCAGTTCTGGCCGTGGGCGTTCGCCCGCGCCATCCACAGCCACAGGGCGATCAGGACCAGGCCGAGCATGATCCCCACCGTGATGACGATCGGGAGCGGCTGGTTGTGGCCCAACAGGCGGAGCGTACCCGCCCTGCCGCCCATGAAGGCCACCGAGATGATCGCGATCATCAGGCCGAGGGTGGTGACGGCGGCGCCCGCATACATCAGCCGGACGGCAGCCCGCACCGTCGGTGCCGACCGGGGCACGCTGGGGAGGAGACGCATCCTCAGGCCGCTCCTGATGAGGTCGGAGGAGGCGGCCAGGCTGGGCCGACGCTGCCCGTCTGGGGCTCCGGCCATCAGCACCGCTAGGAGCTCCTCCCCGTTTGTTCGGCGGAATTCCGGGGGATACCACGCCAGCAGTCGCCGGTACCGTCGCTCGAGGTTCGCCTGATCATTCATGTCGCCGTCCCTCCGGCCAGCTTCAGCCGCGTCAGCGCGGCGGTGGCATGAGCCTGTAGCCGGGCCGCCTCGGCGCTGAGCCGCTTCGTACCCGCGGGCGTGAGCCGGTAGTACCGGCGAAGGCGCCCATCCACTATCTCTTCCCGGTCCACCTCGATCAGTTCGTCCGCGCGGAGGCGGTCCAGGGCGGTGTACAGAGTCCCCGGGCGCAGCTGGACCCGGCCACCAGAGATCTCCTCGACGTCGGTGATGATCCCGTAACCATGCTGGCTACCGTTGGCCAGGGCGGTGAGGATCATGAAGGTCGCTTCCTGCATCGCTCGATTACTCATACGGACACTATATACCGTTGAACTAGCGATAGCAAGCCAGCGCGGCATACCCTCGACTTAGGGTCAGGACAGCTCGGGTGAGGCGGCCCGGGGATCGTGCGGAGCATGGCCAAGTCGAGCCCAGCGCGGCCAGGCCAAACCCTCCCACTACCGGCTAGCCGGCTCGATCAGTAGACCGGTGTGCACCACTCCCGGTACTTCTCGATCTCGCCCCGCACCAGCCGGCCGTAGACCTCGTCGAGCTGCCGGGTGTAGGGCCCGACCTTGCCATCGCCGATCTGGCGGTGGTCGATCTCAGCCACACCCGAGATCTGGGCCCCGGTGCCGCAGAGGATCACCTCGTCGGCAATGTAGAGCTCGGTGCGATCGATCGGACGCTCCAGCAAGGGCAGACCGAGGTCCTCGGTCCAGTACTGCATCAAGGTAGAGCGCGTGATCCCCTCCAGGATGTTGTCCGAGACCGGGGGGGTGATCAAGGTGCCCTTGCGGATCATGAACAGGTTCTCCGCCGAACCCTCGCAGACGTGGCCGTCCTGGCCTAACACGATTGCCTCGTCCAGACCATTCTCAAAGGCCTCGGTCTTGGCCAGCGCCGAGTTGATGTAGATACCACTGATCTTGGCTCGCGCCGGCGAGGCATTGTCGTCGACCCGGCGCCAGCTGGAGACCATGCAGCGGAGCCCCCGGGAGCGCTCGTGGTACTCCCCAAAGGGCTGGGTGTAGATGAGGAAGCCGTCCTCCAGGTTGTGCAACCTGACCCCGATTTCCTGGGAGGACTTGTAGACCAGGGGCCGGATGTAGGTGTCAGTTCGGAATTGGTTGCGGCGGAGCAGTTCGACGCTGGTTTCGACCAGTTCCTCGGCCGAGTAGGGCAGCTTCATCCGGAGGATCGAGGCCGATTGATGGAGCCGCTGGAAGTGCTCTAAGGGTCGGAATATGTAGAGCTGCTCACGCGCCGGGTTCCAGTAGGCGCGGATCCCCTCAAAGCAGGCGGTGCCGTAGTGAAGAGCGTGGGTCATCAACCCGATCCGGGAGTCGCGGTAGCGCCGCTGCTCCCCCTGGTAGAAGACCCAAGCCTCGTCTTGGTCGAAACCAGGACTCATCTCGGCGGCCGCTGCGGAGTGCGGCTCGAACAGAAGCTCAGCTAGGTCCCGGCGCGGTTCCTGAGCGGCCAATAGAAGCCTCCTTCAGCCCTGATGACCGGTTCGATCTGTGATCGGCGGCAAGTATACGTCCGGAATTCGCGCTGGCCGACTCCAAGCTCGCTCGACCCGGCCCGGGGTTGCAAACGCGCGGTGATACCATCCGGCCAAGTCATGCGAACGCCACGGCTCGGATCTGGCGTGACGCGCTGGCTGGTTCCCGGTCTCCACGTCAAGCGCTGGGTGGGTGTGACCATCGTGGCCATCGTTGGGATCGCGCTTGGAATCGGCTACGCCCTGCGCGAGTTCTACACCAGCGCCCATCTGCCCGCTTTCACCTACGGCCTGACCCTGCAGTTCTGGCCGCGCTGGGTGAGGGCTGCGATCTTCCTGGGCGTCGGTCTTGCCCTCTTGGGGCTGGGCATGTACAAGCTGACCCGCTCGCTGCTGAGCCCCTTCGTCCCCGGCGCTAACAAGGCTCTGGTGGAGCGGCTCTACGACTTCCGGCGACTTCAGAAAGGGCCTCGGATCGTGGCGGTCGGGGGCGGCACCGGGCTCTCCACCCTGCTCCGGGGGATCAAGAACCACAGTGGCAACGTCACCGCCCTGGTGACCGTGGCCGACGATGGCGGCAGCTCGGGAAGGCTGAGGGCCGAGTACCAGGTGCTGCCACCGGGTGACTTTCGCCAGTGCCTGACCGCACTGGCCGACGTCGAGCCGCTGATGACCGACCTCTTCCAGTACCGGTTCAAGGAGGGCTCACTGAGTGGCCACTCCTTCGGCAACCTCTTCATCATGGCCATGAGCGACATCACCGGTGACTTCGAGCACGCCCTCCGGGAGTCCGGCCGGGTGCTGGCGGTCCGAGGCCAGATCGTACCCACCACCCTGGAGACGGTCACCCTCTGCGCCATCTCCGGGGAGGAGGTCCTGGTGGGCGAATCCAAGGTCCCGACCGGGAAGGAACCGATCCAGCGCGTCTTCCTGGTCCCCGAGCATCCCCGCCTCAACCCCGAGGCTCAGCTGGCGATCATGAACGCCGAGATGGTGGTGATCGGTCCCGGCAGCCTCTACACCAGCCTGCTTCCCAATCTGCTGGTGGACGGGATGATCGAGGCGCTCCGCTCGACCCCCGCCATCAAGGTCTACGTCTGCAACGTCGCCACCCAGCCCGGCGAGACCACCGGTTACGCGGTGCACGACCACGTCGAGACCCTGGAGCGGTACGTCGGCAATGGCCTCTTCGATTACGTGGTCGCCAACAGCAATCTCAGCCTTCCCCTCTCGCCGGCCGCCCAGGAGGCCGAGGTCCACCGGGTGGCCTTCGATCGGAGCCGGGTTGGCAGCAACGGCCACTCGACTAAGTACGTCCTCGGCGATCTAGTCTCGCCCAAGATCACGACCCACCACGATCCCGACAAGCTGGCCCAGCTGCTGATGAAGCGGATCTGGTCACGCAACTAGCCCTGCTCCTGGCGCCGTTCTCCAGGTCTTAGATCGGCGCCTTGCCCAGGACCTGGTTGGCGGCCAGAAGGTTGTCGGCGAGCACCAGCTGTCTGGGGTCGGTCCTGCTGAGAGCCTCGGCCACCAGCTCCTCGAGCAGGGCCGGAAAGGAGATACCGCTCGCCTCCCAAAGATGAAAGGCCAGCGAACCCGGGATGGTGTTGACCTCGTTCAGAAAGAGCTGGCCCGAGTCTGAGAGGAGGAAGTCCACCCGGGCGGACCCGGCGCAACCGAGAACATCGAAGGCCAGCACCGCCAGGCGCTGCACCTCCTCCCTGGTTTCGGCCGGGATCTGGGCCGGAAGCTCGCGCCGGGAGTCGGGGTAGGCAGACTTCGCGCCTGCCGTCGATGTGGCGGTCAGGGGGCTCCCAGTCAGACCACCCTTGGTCACGTACTTGTCGCGATACGAGAGAACGCCGGACTCGCGCACCGGGCGTTCCACCTCGGAGGCCCGGGGCTGGGCCCGTTTGACCGCGCAGTTGAGGTCGGACGCGCCCCTCACGGCTGGCTCCAGAACCATCTCAATGTCAAACGTGAGTGCCAGCTCCATCGCGTCTTGAAGCTCCTCCTCGCCCGCGACCAGGCTCACACCAATGCTGGAGCCGCTCCGGTTCGGCTTCACCACCAGGGGATACCCGAAGCCTGAGGCTGCCTCTCGAGCCCCCTCCATGGAGCTGGTGATCCTCCCCGCGACGACCGGTAAGCCACAGGCCTCGAAGACCTTCTTGGAGAGGTGCTTGTCCATGGCCAGCGAGCTGGCGAGGGTGGGGCTGCCCACCTGGGGGATGCGGGCGAGGTCGGCGAGAGCGGCGAGCGTGCCGTCCTCACCCAGGGTTCCATGGAGACAGGGATAGATCACGCCCACCCCGAGGTCGCGGGGCCGGCCCAGGCGGGAGTAGCCGCCGGCCAGGAGACGGCCCTGGTCGAGATCGAGCTGGATCGGGTCACCCTCCTGGGGCAGCTGGCGGCGGAAGGTGCCGAGATCACTGAACTCGGGCTTGGTCAGCCACCGGCCCTGCTTGGTGATATAGATCGGTACCACTTCCGCTCCCAGCTCGCGCAGGACCGGCATCGCCTGGCAGGCGGTGATGATGCTGATCTCGTGCTCCACGGAGCGAGAGCCGAAGACCACCGCCACGGTCACCCCCTGCAGGCTCAACCCAGCTCCAGGTACGAGTCCGGCAGGTCGTTTTCGAAGAGCACCACGCTGCCCTCCCCGGCCACCTGGGGCAGCTGGCGCTGGGCCTCCTCGAGATTCTTTGCCACCGTCAGCCGCGAATTCGGGTAGCCAGCCTGTTCCAGACCCACCGCGACCGCAGCCGACTGCCGAGGGCCCACCAGGATCACGTGGGTGCAGACCGTGGCTGCCCGGCGTCCCAGCTCGCGCATGCTCTGCTCCTGCAACGGACCCAGCTCGATGAAACCCGGGGTGACCAGAACCCGGCGCTGTCCGGGAAGGCGAGCCAGGAGCCGCAGCGCTTCGGCGGCTCCATCGGGGTTCGAATTGTAGGCGTCGTCGATGATCGTAATCCCGCCGGTCCGGCTGACCTCGAGCCGGTGAGGCGCCCCCTTGAGTTGGGCGGCGCGCTCGACCAGGACCGGGACCGGGATCCCAACCTCTACCGCGATCGCCCAGGCGCAGAGAAGGTCGGTCACGATCGGGATCCCGTGCAGGGGTACCCGGATCAGCAGGTCCTCGCCGCCCGAACCGCGCATCCGAAGACTGGACCCTTCAGGGTCGATGTCCAGCTCCTCCGCCCACCAGCGATCGCCGGGCTGTCCAACCCAGATTGGCCTTGCCCGCAGCGGGGCCGTGAGCAGTTCTCTCTCGGCGATCGCGCTGGGCATGGCCGCCACCCCGGACTCAGGCAGCGCTGCCAGCAACTCCGACTTGGCCTGGGCAATTCGCTGGGGACTGCCGAAGCGCTCCAGGTGCATCACCCCGACGGCGGTGACGATCCCCATCACGGGGTGGGTGAAAGAGCAGATCTCAGCCACTTCGCCACGTCGGTAGGCACCCATCTCCACGACCGCAAATCTGTGCTCGGGTCGGAGGCCGTCGTTGATAGCCCGGCAGACCCCAAGAGTGGTGTTGAAGCTGCCGGGAGTGGCGAAGCAAGGGGCCGCTTCGGAATCCAGCAGCTGCTGGAGGAAGAGCTTGGCGGTGGTCTTGCCGTAGCTGCCGGTGATTCCGATCACTAGCGGGCCCACGCTCTCGATTAGCTGCTCAGCCTGGGCCATGTATCGGCTGCGGCGGCGACTCTGGGCCGGGGCGCTCAAACCCACCGCGATGCAGAGTGCGGCCACCGTCAGCACGTCCACCGCTCCAAGGACCACCGCACCCGGCCAGCCGTTCCAGAGCGCGAAGAAGAACGCCAGCACTAGGAGCACCGCCGCCAGCACTGCCAGCTCCCGGGCCCGGCTGGTCCATCTCAACTCCCCCCTTCTCTCAAAGGGACGGTCGGTTCCCAGAACCAGGAGCGCCGCCAGAGCCAGGGGCGCCACCCGCGGTAGAGGGGCGGGCCGGGCCGCTACCACCGCCATCGCCAAGGCTCCCACGGCTAGCGCCAACTGCCACCGCCAATTGCTGGCGAAGCGTCGTCGGGCCGTGCGCCAGATCCGGCTGGGCTGGTACTCATCGAGCTGGAAGAGGTAGGTCCAGCCCACGACTCGCCGCTGGGCGCAGACCGCGGCCAGGACGGTGAGCAGCAGCGCCTGCCAGAGGGGGATCGTCGTCATTCAGAGGTCCGCATCTACAAAGGAGTCGAACACGGAGGCGAACCGACCAGGTTCGTCCACGAACGGGTAGTGGCCGCTGCCCTCGAACACCACCAACTCTGAGGTCGCGATCAGCTCTCGCAGCCGGCGCCCATAGGGGACAAGGGGCAGCTCCTGGTCCCGGCCGCCCCAGATGATCAAAGTGGCCACCTTGATCCGCTCGGCGACCGAGGTCAGGTCCTCCTGGACCGCGTCCACCAAGATCGGCCGCAGCGGGCCGGCGGCACGGTAGTCGGCCGAGCCGAAGCGCTGGCGGAGCCACTCCACAGTCGGCCCTGACCATCTCTCCGGGAGGGCCGCCTCGGATCCTCTGCGAAGAGCTCGGAAGGTCACTCCCCGGGCTCCCACCCCTCCGGTACCCCGGAGCCGAAGCCCGGAGGGGGAGCAGAGGATTAACCGGTCTAGGGGAGGGCTGGACTCGCCAGCGAGACGCACTGCCACGCCTCCGCCATATGAGTGACCGAGCACGGTGACCTCGGGCCAACCCCGGCTCAGAAGCAGCTGTCGCACCAGCTGTGCGTAGCCAGCCCTGGTCCAGGTGGCAGTGCCGAGCGGCGAGTCCCCGAACCCCGGGAGGTCGAGTGCGACTAGCCGGCGGCGAGTTCGGGACAGTTGCAGCAAGCCAGTGAAGGTGACGGCGCTGGCACCCCAGCCGTGGAGCAGCAACACCGGTGGATCGCTCCCCTCGCGCTCCAGCCACGAGACCCGGTGCTCCCCCAGCGCGGCACTCTGCCGGGTAGGCGCCACCGAGCCGGGCCACGCAGTCGGCATCGGCGCCCGAGTCTAAGCGATGTCTAAGCGGGCTCCTCCGGGCCAGGTGTTCTGATCTCGGGGTGGACCGCCCTATAATTCCGCTGCCATGCCCGATGAGGTGAGGGACCGTCGTCCCGGCCCGCCCCGGGTTCTGGTGGTCGACGACGAACCGGCCATCACTGATTTCATCAAGCTCGGCTTGACCCGCGAGGGCTTCGAGGTCGAGACCGCCCCCGACGGCCGGGCCGCCCTGACCATCGTGGACAGGTTCTCCCCCGACGTGGTCGTGCTCGACGTGATGATGCCGCGCATGGACGGGATCGAACTCACCAAGGTCTTGGCCGGCGATCCTCGGCGGGGACTGGTGATCCTGAGCGCCCGAGACGACTCCCATGACCGCATCCACGGCCTCGATGTGGGGGCGGATGACTATCTGGGCAAGCCCTTTGAGTTCAACGAGCTGGTGGCCCGAGTGCGCTCGGTGCTGCGCCGGCGCCAGCCCGAGCAGGCGGCGGTGCTCCGGGCTGGTTCGCTGGAAGTGGATCGGGGCACAAGGAAGGTGCGCCGCGATGGCCGGGAGTTGGAACTATCGTCGCGCGAGTTCGATCTCCTCACCTACCTGATGGAGCACCGCGGCGAGGTGCTCCATCGAGACCGGCTCCTCAACGCGGTCTGGGGGGTCTCCTTCTACGGCGACGAAAACAACCTCGAGGTTTACGTGCGCTACCTGCGGCTGAAGTTGGCCGACACCGACCGCCGGCTGATCCAGACCGTGCGGGGGGTGGGTTATCGCCTCGTCGCCGACTGACACCGTCGTCCCCTGGTATCACAGCCTGCGCTGGCGGCTGACCTTGTCGTTCGTCGTGGTTCTGGCGATCGTGCTGGCGATCGCCGGCGGGGTGGAGACCAACCTCCTGCGCCAGGCGGTGCTCTCCAGCCGCGCCCAGAGCCTGGAGGCGAGTTTCAACGAGGGACGGGCCATCTTTGTGGCCGAGCAGCGGGCCCGGGTAAAGCTGGGTCACCCGCGGCTCGTGCATGGGGCCGCCGCCCTCGCTCTGGTCAGGGTTCTGGCCCAGGAGCACCTGGAGGCCGGGGCCTTCAACACTAGTCTGGTGTTGGTCTCGACGGCCGGGCCGCCTGCCCGGGCGGGGGGCGCGGTGCAGACCGGGATCAGCATCCCCACCCCGCCCTCGGGTGATCTCGTGGCCGCGGCCCAAGACGGCGACAGCGCCGGGCCGGTCCTGCTCGGCAGCGGGGGATCGAGCCAGCTGGTGATGGTCTTCCCTCTGCTCGGCAACCTCGGCAATGATGTCGGCGCGGTCGAGCTGGCCGAGCCAGCCGGGCCGATCCAGAACGAACTGGCAGCGGCCGGCAGGGTGGTCGCAGAAGGCGCCGCGGCGGTCCTGCTCTTGGCGCTGCTGATCGGATTGGCCTTGACAACTCACAGCCTTGGTCCTCTCCGCCGGCTCACCTCGGCCGCGCAAGCGCTGGGTCGAGGTGATCTCTCCCGACGCAGCGGGATCAAGCCGGGACGAGATGAGGTGGGGGTGCTGGCCACCGTCTTCGACGAGATGGCTGACAACGTCGAACGGACCGTTCGGATTCGAGAGGAAGCCGAGCAAAAGATGCGTCAGTTCATAGCTGACGCCTCCCACGAACTCCGCACTCCGCTGACCGCCATCAAGGGCTACCTCGATGTCCTCCAGCGCGGCGGCGGCGCCGGCCCCGAGGCGATGGAGGCCGCCCTGCCGGTCATGGCTCAGGAGGCGGAGAGGATGCGGACCCTGGTGATGGACCTACTGACCCTGGCCCGCGCTGATGAGGGCCGCTCGCTCCAGCCCCGTCCGGTCGACTTAGGGCCGTTCATGGAGCAGTTCGTGGCGCAGCATCCCGCCAAAGTCAAGCTCGACCTGGACCAACGCCCCGGCCTGGTGGCTCTCGCCGACCCGGAGGCGCTCACCGCCATTGCCGCCAACCTCCAGAACAACGCCGAGCGCCATGGCGGCGGCGCGGCGGTTCACTGGAGCACGGTCGAGGGGGACGGGATGGTCGGGATCCGCTGTGCCGATGATGGCCCCGGAATCCCAGCTGAGGACCTCCCCCACGTCTTCGAGCGCTTCTACCGGTCTGGGAGCTCGCGGTCGCGTCAGGACGGCGGCAGCGGCTTGGGGCTGGCGATCGTTCGCTCTCTGGTGGAGGCTCAGGGCGGTCGGGTCTCAGTCGATTCCAGCCCTGGGCACGGTGCCACCTTCACCGTCCTGCTGCCCCGAAGCAACGCCGCGGGATGGATCCAGCCGACCGCAGCCGCGACCTGAGTTTCGGGTTACCCCGATCGGGCAACGACCAGGAGCACCACCCCTGGCTCCGACCAGGGCCTCAGCTCCAGAACCAGGTCGCCATCCTCAACGCAGGCGGGAGGAACCGACTCAGCCGGCTCGCCCACGTCCAGCAACACCTCCAGTGGTTCGCCCGGGGCCAGCCTGTCCAGAGCCATCCTGGTCTTGACGAAGGTCAGCGGACAAGCGATGCCGCGGAGGTCGAGCCTCGCCACGGCGCTCACCTGCTCCTGATCGCTCACAGCCGGTCGAAGGCCCCGCTGCGCCGGCCCTGTCGCTCGAAGTAGCGAAATAACAGCAAGCCGGCAGTCGCCCAGGCGAGACCCACCAAGCACTCGCCACCGATGTCAAGCCAGGCAGCCGCCACGTTGTGGCCGCTGGCCAACAACCTGGCGGCAGCGATCCCGTGGCTGAGCGGTAGAAAGCGGGCCAGCACCTGGAGCGCCCCGGGAAGCTGGCGCAGCGGCACCTCCACTCCGCAGAGGAGCAGCATCGCGAAGTAGGCGATGTTGGCGGTCACCCAGACATCTCGGGCCCGGAGACCTATGGAACCCAACGCCATCCCGAAGCCGGTGCAAGAAGCGGCGGTGACCAGCACCGTGAGCGCCAGTGCCGGCAGCTCCCTGGGGGCGGGTCGGAACCCGAGCAGGAACGCGGAGACCAGAAATCCGAACGCGGTGGTCTGAATGCCCGTGACCACCACCGGCAGACCTCGGCCGAGAAAGACCGACATCCGGTTGGCAGGGGTGGCCAGGATCGGGCTGAGGGTTTGGAAAAAGCGCTCGTTGCTGATCGCCATGGTCATGCCGTAAATCCCCGACATGCTGCAGACCTGGATCGAGTTTCCAACCACGAAGAAGTTGGTCGAACCAACCCCAACCGAGCGCCCCAGGTAGACGAAGAAGAGGATCTGAAACAGGGGGGCGGCCAGGAGGGTCGGGATGTACTGCCAGGGAGAGATCCAGTAGAAGAGCGCCCGGTAGGAGATCAGTCCCCCGACGAAGAAGACCCGCCAGAAGTTCCCGGCCCGCCGCTCCTGCCGAACTGCGGCGACGCTCACTGAAAGGTCAGGGTGGCGTGGATTCGGGACAGGCGCTCGACGTTGCGCACCAGCACCACCCCCAAGCCGAGGTAGGCGATCGAGGCCACCCCGCACCAGAGCAGGGGCAACCAAGGATTGCCTCCGATGGCCGCGGCGCGGAGGGCCTCGACACCCCAGGTGGGAGCCAGGACGTAGGCCAAGGGGTGGGTCCAGCCGGGTAGGAGCGAGAGCGGCACCAGCAGGCCGCAGACCAACCAGACCGGATACTCCAAGGCATTGGAAAGGGCGTTGGAGTTGCGGTAGAGGACAAAGCTGGAGCCTAAGACCAACCCCAGCAAACCCAGCGCCACCACCGTCCCAACCACCGCGAGTGCGAAGGCGGGGAAGTTGGCGAAGTGAAGGTGAGCGCCGAACACCAGCCAGCCCCAAAGCAAGGTCGCCGCCATCGCGTACAGCCCGACCGTTGCCGTGCCAAGGGTGATCCCCATCAGCACTAGCACAAACGGCGCCGGGGCTATCACCAGAGGCTCCAGCATCCCCTGGTGGCGCTGCCAGTTGAGAGCGCCGCCACAACCAAACACCACCGTCGACCAGATGCCCATGATCCCGGCGCCGAGAGCGTAGTAGAGGAGCGGCAGAGTGCGATTCCCGGCCTGCTGGTCAGCCATGGCGATGCTGGCGAAAATCAAGGGCTGGATCAGCGCCACCAGCACCGTGAACCCCGATTGAGCCTGCATTTTCAGCTGATACCACCAACCCGACAGCACCATCCGCGGCCAGCCCAGCGGGGCCGGCCCCGTCCTGAACAGGGGGCTGAGGAGGGGGCGGGGGAGAGCACTCATTCGGCAGTCACCAGCGCCACGTAGGCGTCCTCCAGGGTGGGCTCGCGGGCCGCGATGCGCTCTACCCTCACTCCCTCCAGGAGTTGCAGCAGACGCCCCGTGAGCTGGCTGCCTTCCTGAGCTTGAACAGTCAGCAGTTGTGCCTGTTCACGCACCTCGGTCGAAACCGAGTCGACTTCAGGAAGTTCCCGGATCCGCTGCACCGTCCCCTCGGGAACTCCGTAGGCCTCGATCTCGACTACGGCCCCAACTCGCACTCCCGCTTTGAGCTGCTGGGGGGTCCCCTCGGCCACTATCTTGCCCTTGGCGATTACCGCGATTCGGTCGCAAAGGCTATCGGCCTCGAACATGTAATGAGTCGTGAGCAGGATGGTCTTGCCTGACTTGGCCAGATCCGAGACGACCTGGCGCACCTCGCGCGCCCCTACCGGGTCAACTCCGATGGTCGGTTCGTCGAAGAACAGCACCGGAGGATCGTGGAGCAGCCCCCGCGCCAGGTGCAGGCGCTGCCGCATACCTCGTGAGAACCCCTCCACCCGCTCTCGCCCTCGGCCCGCAAGACCCACCAGCTCCAGAACCTCCTCGATCCGTTGGCGCTGGCGCCGGGGCTCGAGAGCGTAGAGGTCGGCGAAATAGCGGAGATTGTCAATGGCGCTCAGTCGGTCGTAGAGGCCGCGGTCGCCGCCGAAGACATACCCGATCTGGCGGCGTACCTCTCCCGGGTGTTCGACCACGTCGATGCCGCGCACCCGCACCTGACCAGACGTCGGTAGCAGCAGGGTGCAAAGGACCCGGATGGTGGTGGTCTTGCCCGCACCGTTGGGGCCGAGCAGGCCGAACAGCTCTCCCGGCTCTACCCGCAGAGAGATCCCCCGTACCGCCTCGATCTCGAGGCGGTGACGGCGCAAGGTTCCGGTGGTGGTTCGGTAAGTCCGCCAGAGCTGGTCCACTTCGATGGCGAACTCCCCGATCGACTGCTGGTCTCGGGGCACGGGCGGCCAATTCTACCGGCACCACCTTCACCAGCCCCGTGGTCCGATCGGCGAAGGTCGGTCAGCGCTTGGCGGTGAGCTGCAGCTCCAGGCAGGCCTCCCGGGGAAGCTCGGCCACCCCCACCGCGACCCGGGCGTGCCGCCCGTTCTCGCCCAGCACCTCGAGGAGCAGGTTAGAGGCCCCGTCGATGACCTCGGAGTGGCGGGAGAAGTCGGGCGCCGAGCGCACGTAGCCGTTGAGGAGCACCAGCCCAGTGATCCGGTCCAGCCGTCCCGCCGCCACCGCCAACAGCGCCAGCAAAGAGAGGGCCGCGGTGCGGGCTGCCGCGACCCCGGCGTCGACCGCCAGGTCGGACCCCAGGCGGCCCGTGATCACCCGGCCCTCGCGCATCGGGACGACCCCAGCCGTAACGATCAGATCCCCAGCGAAGGTGAAAGGCACGTAGCTCGCCAGGGGCACCGGCGCCGGGGGCAGCTCCAGCCCTAACTGCGCCAGTCGCTCCTCGGGCGTTCGCCCCGAGAGCTGCCCGATCACGGTGGCGCCTCCGCGTCCAATCTCCGCCGCCGCCTCCGCGCGAAAATCGCCAGGCCGAGCACCAACACCACCAGGATTGCCACCACCGCGACCACCACCCCGGCCGGGATCGAGACTCCCTTGGCGGCCGCCTTGTGATGGTGCCGCGGTGTGGGGGTGGCTTCGGGAGTCGGAGAGACGGCGACGGAGATCGGGGTCCCGGTACTCGAGGCGAGGGCAACTGGACCCGGCGCGGTGGTGTCCAGGGCCCGCGCTGCGCCCCCGACCCGTACGATCGGGTGCCAGACCGAAGCCAGCACCGTGAGAGGGTCGGTGGAGAGGGCGAAGAGCCCGGTCACGTCCTGGCTGGGCAGGCCGAGCTCAAAGGGCGCCCAGGTGGTGCCTCCATTCACGGTGCGCTGAAGACCGCCGCCTGAGCTGCCGCCGTTGTCACCTCCGACGTAGATCACCGCCGGGTTGTCAGGGTCGAAGGCGATGGCGTCGACCGACCACAAGACCCCCGCCGCCAGGGTCTGGGCCTGCCAAGTGGTGCCCCCATCGGAGCTGTAGTAAAGCCCCTTGAGGTTGCCCACCAATAGCGGCGGGACGGTGCCACCCTTCACGACCGGGCCGGCTGCGACCGAGAACACCGGGGCACCTCCCGGATCCCCCCCAGGCATCGCCTGCCATCCGCTGTTGGCCCCGACCGCCAGGGAGCGATAGAGATTGTCCTGCTGGGCGGTCTCATCGGAGCCCGCGATCACCCCCAGGGGATCCTCGGCGATGATCGCCACCGAACTGATGCTGAGGGCATTAAGTCCCGCCTGCTCCCAAGCTACGCCGCTGCCGCTGACGTAGACCCCGGCCTGGGTTCCCAGCACTATGGCGGTGGGACCGACTGCGATCGCTCTAACGTCACGGCTGTGCAGCCCGGCATTCTCCTGCTTCCAGGTTTGGCCGCCGTCGATGCTGCGGTAAATGCCACCGGCGACGGTGCCCGCGTATAGAGTCTGCCCCGAGTCGGCGAAGGCGACCGTCCAGGTGAACCCGGTGATCGAAGTCGACGCCCAGGTCTGGCCGTCGTCACCGCTGATCCAGACACCCTTGCTGGTGGCTGCCACCAGGTCCTGGGGGGAACTGGGGTTTCCCACCACCTTCCAGACTGCCGCGTGCTGGTTGACCGGGATGGGGATGGGTTGCAGCGCCGTCCAGGGGGCGGCGGTGGCGGCTCCGCCGGCCAGCATCGCCGCCGTCACCAGCAGAGCAGCCAGGCAGAGGGCGCCAGCCGCAACGCCCCGCCGCCAGGACGAGAGCCGGCGGGAGCCTACCAATCGGACGGCTCGATGGTCTGGTCCCGCCCGGCTCCGACCGAGACCCAGTCCACCTTGGCTCCGCAGAGCTCAGCGACCCGAGCCAGGTAGCAGCGGGCCTCCTCCGGGAGATCGACGAGCCGGCGGGCGTCCTTGGTGCTGCGACCCCAGCCGGGCAGCTCCTCGTACTCGGGCTCGACGTGCTTCAGGTGGGAGATGTTGGCCATGGGGTGGTCTTGCGGCCGCCCCTTGCTGCGGTAGTTAGTGCAGATGCGTATGACTTCGAGCTCATCTAGGACGTCGAGTTTGGTGAGGGCGACGGAGTCGATGCCGTTGACGGCCACCGCATAGCGGGCGACGCAGGCGTCGAACCAGCCTACCCGCCGCGCCCTACCCGTCGTGGTGCCGTACTCGTTGCCGCGCTCGCGAAGGTACTCGCCGAGCTCGCCATCCAACTCAGTGGGAAAAGGCCCATAGCCGACCCGGGTTGTATAGGCCTTGAAGACGCCGATGGTTCTCCCCACATGGCGCGGGCCGATCCCGGCTCCGGCCAGCGCCCCGCCCGCGGAGGGGTAGGAGCTGGTGACGTAGGGGTAGGTGCCGAGGTCGAGATCGAGCATGGTGCCCTGGGCTCCTTCCAAGATCACCCGGTCCCCTCTCGCGAGCGCACCCTGGATGATCGGATACGGATCGCGAATGAAGCGCTCGAGCCGACGGCCGTAGTCGGTGTACTCGTCAAGGATGCCCTCCACGGTGAAGGGGGGCGCCGAGTAGAGGCGGACCAGAGCGTCGTTCTTGAGGGGGAGCACGAAGTTCAATTTCTTCTCCAGGAACCGGAGCTTCTGGAGGTCACCCACCCGGAACCCTATGCGGCGAACCTTGTCGCTGTAGGCGGGGCCGACGCCACGGAAGGTGGTGCCCAATCGATCATCGCCCCGGGCGCTCTCCTCGAGCCGGTCCAGCACCGGGTGGTAGGGCATGATCATGTGGGCTCGCTCGCTGATCACCAGGTTGTCGAGGTTGGCACCCTGGGACTCCAGCGCCTCCAGTTCCTGAAGCAGCACCTTGGGGTCGAGCACCACCCCGTTGCCGATGACGCAGACGGTACTTGGGTGGAGGATCCCGGCCGGGATCAGGTTGAACTTGAAAGTTCGGTCGCCGACCACCACGGTGTGGCCGGCGTTGTTGCCCCCTTGGCTGCGGATAACCATCTGGGAGGTCTCTGCGAGGAGATCGACGATCTTGCCCTTGCCCTCGTCGCCCCATTGGCCACCGAGGCAGATGACAACGCTCATTGCCGAGGCTCGCTCACCCCGCCGGGTCCTGGTGAATTCGGTCGACGTCGTGGAAGGCGGTCTGGCCAGCATTGAAGTAGAGGTTGATCCGATCCACCGGACCGTTGCGGTTCTTGGCGATGTCCAGCTCGGTCATGGCGGGGTCCTTGTCCGGCTCGTGCATGCCCGGCCGGTAGAGGAACATGACGATGTCGGAGTCCTGTTCGATGCTGCCCGAATCCCTGAGATCGCTCAACTGAGGCCGGCGGTCGGTGCGCCGCTCCGACTCGCGATTGAGCTGTGAGACCGCGATCACGGGCACATCCAGTTCTCGGGCCAGGCTCTTCAGTCCTGCCGAGATCTCCGACACCTCCTGGGCCCGCGAATCGGAGCGGGTGGTGGATCGCATTAGCTGCAGGTAGTCGATGATGAAGAGGTCGACTTGGTTGGCGGCCCGCAGCCGCCGGGCTTTGGCCCTCATCTCGATCACCGAGAGCGCCGGCGTGTCGTCGATGTAGATCGCCGCCCGGCTGAGGGTGTCCATCGCGGTAGCGATCTTCTGCCAGGTGTCATCGGCCAGCTGGCCGGTTCGCAGCAGGTAGGAGTCCACTCCCGCCTCGCTGCAGAGCATCCGCTGCACCAAGGCGTCCCGCGACATCTCCAGGCTGAAGAGGGCGACGCCGTGGTGGCGTTGGACCGCGGCATGGCGGGCCACGTTGAGCGCGAAGGAGGTCTTGCCGACTCCGGGCCGGGCGGCGACCACTATCAGCTCGGAGCGCTGGAACCCGGAGGTAACCGCGTCCAGCCGGCCGAAGCCGCTGGCCACTCCGGTCACCGAGCGGCGGGCCCTCTGGTTGTAGGCGTTCTGGAGGGTCTCCCAGGTCTGGGGCAGGCGTTCACCGATCGACTCGAAGTCGCTCTTGACCCGGCCCCGATCGGCGACCTGGAAGACCGTCCGCTCCGCCTCCTCGATCGCCGGCTGAGCCTCCAGGCTCTCGTCGAAACCGAGATCGGCGAGACGGCCTCCAGCGTTGATCAGCCGCCGCTTGAGGGAGTGGTCGGAGACGATCCGAGCGTAGTACTCGACATTGGCCGCGGTGGGGACTGAGGCCGCCAAGGACGTGAGCATCTCCAGGCCTCCCACTCGGAGCAGGGCCCCCTGGCGCTCCAGTTCGTCCGCCAGGGTCAAGGTGTCGATCGGTGTCCCTTGGGCGAAGAGGTGGAGCATGGCCCGAAAGAGGTCGGCGTGGGCGTCCAGATAGAAGTCATCGGCCTCGAGCTTGCCCACGACAATTCCGATCTGATCCTTGTCCAGGAGCAGCGCACCCAGGACCGAGCGCTCGGCGTCGACGTTGTGCGGGGGAACCCGTAGCGGAGTGGCCGGCCGGAGCTCCGGCCGGGCGCTCACGCCGCGACGACCCGGACTTTGATCCGGGCCTCGACCTCAGGGTGGAGCTTGGCCACGGCCTCATGATCCCCGACTTGGTGGGCGGGCTCGAATTCGATTTTGCGCCGGTCGAGAACCACCCCCAGCTGTGACTCGATCGCCTCGGCGATGTCTATGTTGACTACCGCCCCGTAGAGCTTTCCGGTCTCGCCCGCCCGGGCAGTGATCTCGACGACCCCCGATTCCAACCGGGAGGCCGTGGCGCGGGCGTCGTCCAGCTCGGCCTCCACCTTGTGCCGCTGGCGCTCACGCTGAGCCCGTATCTGGGCTTCCGCGGTAGGCCGGGCTGCCTGGGCGAGATGGCGCGGCAAGAGGAAGTTGCGGGCGTAACCGTCGGCCACTTCGCGCACGTCCCCGGCGCGGCCGGTCCCAGCGACGTCCTGGGTCAGAATGACCTTCAAATCGGCGGCTCCTCGGTTGCGGTGGGGGCGGGGCCCACGGGCCCGGCCTCGCCACCCGCCCCGTCTGTCGGCCTCTCGGCCAACGCAGGAGAACGGTACCAGGCAGCTACCTCGCTTGGGCGCTCGGTGGGAGCCTGGGAAAGCCGGCGAGGTGACCGTCCTCCAGGTAGCAGCCGAGCGAGGTTGGTCAGCCGCCGGGCGCCCTGGGCGCCCATCTTCAGGTCGAGGTCAAAGCGACTCTGGCCGGCCCGGATCTGGGCTTCGATCTCCTCACGAAGCTCTCGGGGTGCCTGGGAATTGAAGGTCCGGACCGTGAGGACGGTCAGAGCTATCGCATCCATCTGGCCAATCACGGGGATCCAGGCGGGCAGGTCGATAGCGGGGTTGAGGATGATCGCCAGGGCTCCTACCAAGCTCGCCTTGAGGGGGGCAGGTGTGCGCGGATCGCGAGCCAGGCAGTAGGCGAGTCGGAGCTGGAGGGGCAGCTCCCAAATCAGCATGCGAAGCCGCTTTAGACGATTGATTTCAGAAACCCCATTCGTTGTTTGCGCCCACTCCCACCCGCCAGTCTATATACAGTCCTGTCGGCCTAGCCCCGGCGAGGTGATCGGCTCACCACGGCGGCTGTGGCCAGCGGTTGGCTTTGTCGCCAGCGTGCGCTGATGGTGCTCAGCGCGAGCGCCGCCGGGTGCCGGTCCGCCCACAGCCGCTCACCTGGGGATTGCGGATACCCCCGCGCTAGTACGCGATTCCGATCACGAGCGCGTAAGTCTCTGGGCGAGCAATCACGTCCAGCATGAGATGCGCGACGTCGGCCCGTGATACCCGCAAACCGCGCCTGAGGTTGCGTCCATATGCCGTCCGATAGGTGCCCGTCACTGGCCCATTGGTTAGCTGCGGCGGACGTATCACCGTCCAGTCCAAGCCGCTTTCTGCCAGGTTCGCCTCCATCAGCGCAAGGTCGGTATATAGCCCGGGAGCCACCAGTTTGATCGCTGGGCTGAGCACGTTTCGCATGAAGAATCCGTCGCCCGGATCATGCTTGGGTGGCTTGGCGTGGCCCGGTAGCGGCACGGTACCGACCGGCGCTGCGCTGGTCACTACAATTCGCCTTACGCCGCTTGCCTTCATGGCCCCGATGATGGCTTTGGTGGCCTGGCTCGCGATGCCCACATCCGTCCGCAGCCCGGGGCCAATTGCAGAGATCACGGCGTCCGCCCCCTCGACCGCGGACAGCAAAACTGCAGGATCGGCGGAGGCCAGGTCAGACCTGACGGTGCGCACATCACTGGGCAGGTTCTTCGAACTCCGAATGACGGCGGTCACGTCGTGGCCCGCAGCTCGGGCTTGCTTCATGACCTGTCCGCCCACGCCGCCGGTCGCGCCAAAGATCGTGATTATCACGACCACTCTCCAATTGGTTTTCGCCCGAGCCACGTCGAGTGGAGATGGCGACAGGATCCGCTGTTTGGCACACCACCACAGTGTTCTTGACCAAACAAGGGGTCGCGCTCGTCATGCAATCGGTCGCCGCCATCTTCGACTGTCAACGATGGCAGCCGCTGCCAAAGATGACATTGGCGGCGGGAATCCTGACCAAATTCTGCGATGACGGTGCTCATTACGCCGATTTCCTTCGGTCAACCCGTGCAGGTTCAAGAAGTGCGCATCGCCTTGTCGTGGTCTATTAGTTGTCGGGCGCAGCGCCGGGCTCACCAGAACGTGGCCACCAGTTCTCAGTGTTTTGGCGCAAATAATCAACTGCAGAGATGTGCGCGTCTTGCTGCTCGGGCAACAGCAGATCTCCCTCCATCATCGCCTCCATCAGAATTTTCTGGGCACGTCCGACCCAGGGTCCGGCGGGAAGTCCGAAGGTGCGTTTCAACTGCTCGCCGTCGAGTGGCGACCGGATGCCCTGGGGATGCTCCAAGGTCACCGTGGCCAGTCGGTCCTCCAGCTCCGAGAGCTGGTCGAGCCCCGGGAACGAGGACCCCTCAGTGTCGGCACGGGCCAGTGCCAGGAGCTCGGGAAGCAGCGCACCGGCGGCGTGCCAGAGCCGGCGCACCGCACTGTCGGCCCACTGCGAGCTGTACTGAATCGGGCGCATGTGCAGCAGCACCAGCTGCCGCACCGCCGCGATCTCGGCGCCGCTGAAACGCAGCCTAGCCATCGCGGTCTCGACGATCGCGGCACCCGCCTGAGGATGTCCCAGGAAGGTGGGGCCGTCCTGACCGGAGGCTACGGTGATGGGTTTGCCAACGTCGTGAAAGAGCACTGCGAGGCGCACGATCCGGCTGGGTGACGCCGCGTCGAGCGAGAGACAGGTGTGCTCGAAGACATCCCCCAGGTGGTAGCCAGCCTGGTCGACGCCGGTCATTGCGGCCACCTCTGGAAGGAACTGGGCCAGTAGGCCGGTTCGGTTGAGGATGCGCAGCCCCAACGAGGGCCTGACGGCGACCAGAAGCTTGATCAGCTCGTCACGGATCCGCTCTGGCGAGACGATGGCCAAGCGGGGAGCCATCGCCGCCATGGCCTCCTCCACGCCCGGCGCCAGCTCAAACTCAAGCTGAGATACGAACCGGGCCGCCCGCAACATCCGCAGGGGATCCTCGGAGAAGGTGTCTAAAGGTGGCAGGGGGGTCCGCAGCAGCCTCAGCCGGAGGTCCTCCAGCCCTTGTCCGGTGGGATCCAACACCTCGCCCCGACCGTCGAGCAGCAGAGCGTTGACAGTGAAGTCCCGGCGTTCCGCATCTTCCGCCAGGGTGCCCGCTCGAACCTTCGGCTTGCGACTGTCGGGGGAGTAGGCCTCGGCGCGGGCCTTGACGAACTCGAGCGTGAGACGGCGAGCCCCAGGTCTGGCAAACGCTATTTGGGCGGTCCCGAAACGTTCGAACGACACCACCCGAGCTCGGCGGTCCCAACGCCGGCGCAGCCACTCAGCGGCCGCCTCAGCGCTGCCGCCTTCCACCACCAGGTCGATGTCGGTGTCGGCCGGACGTCCCAAGAGCAGATCGCGGACGAAGCCGCCGACAATGCAGACTCGGGCACCAACTCCCGCCTCGAGCTCGGGAAGCAGTCGGCGCAGGGTGTCACCGGTCGGCGCCTGGGTAATCGGCTCAAGCCCCGGCAAGGCTTCAGGCGTAGACAAGGTCGTCGTCTGCTTCCGCCTCCCCGGGCAGCACCAGCTCCTCGCACGTCGGGCAGTACCAGCGCAGCTCCATTGGAGTGCCGCAGCGCCGATGGGAAGGCCCGGGTGCGTCGCCAGAGCCGCCCCACCGATCGAGGGCTTCGACCACTGCGGCCAGGCCTCGTCCAGCCGCGGTCAGCCGATACTCCAGCCGAGGAGGCTTGCTGGAGTAGCGCCGGCTCTCGACCACCCCGGAGGACTCCAGCCGGCGCAGCCGCTCGCTGAGAACGTTCGAGGCTATCGTCGGCAGCTCTCGCTTGAGGTCGCTGTACCGTCTCGGCCCCGCGAGCAGTACCTCCACCAGGAGCAGCGCCCAGCGGTCGCCGACACGGTCCAGCGCCGCGGCCAGGCCCAATCTCGCGGTCGAGGGGACTTCAGTCACAACTAGATCTTCGCGGTCCTGGGCGGCTGAGGTTGGCCTGGAGCGGCACCACAAGTCTGGGGCAGACCGCGATCGCAACGGTCCCCGGGCCCACGGTCAGAGCTGTCAGATCACGCTTGCGGCTGGATGAGTGCCAGCCACGGCCGCATCGGTCTGCTCGACCCGCTCTCCTCCCAACTCACGGCGAAGCCTCAAGACGGCAACCACCAGGAGGGTCGCCACCGCCAGCGAAATGAGGTTCACCTCGACCCAGAGCCATGCAATCGGGGCGGCGGCCAAGAGCAGAATCGAGAGCGCCGGCCCAATGCGGCCCACGGCAGCAGCGTCGCGACCGATCACCAACGCCAGCAGCGGCAGCAGCAGCAGGTCGTCATAGGAGTGGGCGTATGGGGCGACCAGCAGCCAGAGTCCCATCGAGAGCCCGACCGCCCAGAGCATTCGACGCTCCGAGCCCAGCTGCCGCCAGCGCTCGGATCGCGCCACCTGGGAGGCAAGCCAGCCAAGTCCGGCGAGGGAAACGATCAGAAGGGACCAGGTGACCGGCGAGCCAAATCCCAGTCCGAGGCCCCAGCTGGGCGGCAGGGCGCTGAGCAGAACCGGCAGGCCGGCAAGGTTGGATTGGCCTCCAGCCCCGACTCCGATGTGGACCAGGGAGTTGATCCAGGCGGGCACCAGCCCGGAGCCGCCACCGAGGAATGCCGCGGTAGTCAGACCGAGACCGCAGAGGTAGTTGCGGAGAGCGGATCGGTTGGGCCACAGCGCGACCCCGGCGAAGAGGGCCGCCGGCCACATCACGTCGGGCTTGAGCCACACCAGTCCAATCAGCAGTCCGGCCAGCAAGAACCGGCCTCGAACCGCCAAGACCGCTCCGCCCAACAAGGCTGCGAGCAGAACCGCGTCCACCTGGCCCTGGATCAGTCCCGAAAGGCCGATCCATGAGATCAGTGCTCCGGCGGCTAGCAGCTGGGGCCTTCTCCAGCCCAGCTGTCGGCCGAAGATGACCACGGCGGTGACAGCCAGAGCCGCCGTGAGCAAAAGGAAGATCAGTTCCGCAGTCCGGAATGAAAACCGGGTCAATGGCTCCAGCAGCACCGCCAGACCAGGAACGCTCACATAGCCGGGGATCGAGTAAGGGCTGGCGCCCCGGGCCATGGTCCGGGCCGCCCGGTAGAAGACCAGGAAGTCGACTCCTGGTCCGATGTGGCGGATGGCGTAGCCGGCCATGCCCAAACTGAGGCCCGCGGCCACAAGCAAGACTAGGGCGCCACGACTGAAGCGAAAGGTTGGACGCTGGTCCGCTGCGCCGGCGGATCTCATATCGGCACGATAGGTCTGGCGCCGATCTGAGCCATGTCACCTCAGCGGATCGTTACCCGAACGGGACACTGACGAACCGCCCCAGTATCGCGCCCCAGCGCACGCATGGTCTATACTTGCTGCTTGCAAGGTGCAAGTCACTCGGAGCAGCAAGGAGGCTGGTTGTGAGCTTTGCGGAGGAATTGGAGAAGGCGGCGGCGACCGTTCGCGAGCAGGCACTGCCAACGGTGGTCGGGGTTGGCCAGCGGTGGCCGTCCGGTAGTGGAATCGTGTTCGGAGAGGGGCTGGTGGTTACCAGCGCTCACAACGTTCACTCTGAGAACCCTCGGGTCCACTTCGCCGATGGTTCGGAAACAGACGCCACCGCGGTTACCACGGATGTGGCTGGAGATCTGGCTGTGCTCTCAGCACCCACTCCAGTGGTCGGCATCATCAAGTGGGCGGAGAGCGCGCCCATGCTAGGGACACCTGTGTTCGCGGCCGCAAACCCGGGCGGGAGAGGCGCGCGGCTCAGCTTCGGTGTGGTCTCCGGTGAAGCCAGATCCTTCAGGGGACCGGGTGGACGCCCGATCGCCGGCGGCTTCGAACACACGGCACCCCTTCCGCGCGGGTCCTCCGGAGGACCCGTATTGACCCTGGGCGGTGAGCTGCTGGGGATCAACACCAAGCGACTGGGCGAAGGCCTCTATGCGGCGATCACCGCCGATGCCGGTCTCCGGACCAGGCTCGACGCCCTGGCCCGCGGCGAGGTGGTTGCCCGCCCCTACCTGGGAGTCGGACTACTCCCTGGCGAGGTGGCCCGACGGCTGCGGTCGGCAGTGGGACTTCCGGAAAGGAGCGGGGTACTGGTCCAACATCTCGATGAGGAGGGACCCGCCGCCCAGGCCGGGGTACTCAGGGGCGATCTCCTGACCTCGGCCAAGGGGGTACCACTTGCCAGGGTGTCCGACCTGCACCGCGTTCTGGCCGACTCTAAGCCTGGCGATCAGATCAAGCTTGAGCTGGTCCGCGGGACCGAAGAGAGGCAGCTGCAGGTCACCCTCGGGACCGAACCTGAGCGTGAGGAAGGAGAGAGGCGGCACCACCACTCCCACGGGCGGCGCTGAAGCCACTCAGCTGAGAGCCGGCGCCTCGGTCGGGTCGCGCAGGTCCGCGGATTCGGTCATATGTCCTTGGCCGAGCGCCCCACCCCTGCCCACCAGCAACGGGTGGGGCGGCGGCCATGTAAGGAGAGATAGCCCAAGGAGCGCTCCCGCCGCCACCACGAAGTAGTAGTTGAAGAACGCCCACTTGGCGAACAGGAGGGAGACTCCAAGCCAGCCTGCGCCTAGAAAAAGAGCCGTCGACCAGGTCCTTTCGCGCACCCGTACGAGGAGTGTCAATGCGGCCAGGGTGACCACCGGCCAGACCCAGATGGAGGGCCAGCCATGAGTCAGCCGGAACCAGAATGCGTCTAGGTCGAGGCCAGTTGCTCTGGGGCCTTGGCGAAGCTGGAGGCCGACGGTGTCGGTGATGAAGTGCTCAAGGCCGGCCCACAACACGAAGGGACAGCAGATGGCCACGGCGAAGGCCCCGGCCACAAGGATCTGGCGCCGCGGCTGCGGCCACCAGACGAAAGCAATGGCCAGCAGGGCGATCGCCATGGGCAGGGTGCTGAGGCCCACTCCCAGGACCGCAGTCGCGGCCCAGGTATGAGTGTCTGTCCAGCAGAGCCAGACCGCGATGGCCGCCGCCAGATAGAGCTCGGGGAAGCCGAGGCTGATCATATGCGGCAGGAAGGGAAGGGTGAGGCAGAGGGCGAGGCATCGCCACCCCTGCTCTGAGCCTCCGTGCCTACGGGCAAGGACTACCACCGCCGTGATCAGCACCAGGGCGGCTAGCAGATCGCTGAGTCGCACGTCCCCGAGCAGTCGGCCGGGTACGGAGAGCAGAAGGACCCCGGGCCCGTAGGGGTAGTGGCTGCTGGCCAGCCCGGGCGTGCTGCTGGCGTAGCTGGCGGCGTAGGGATTCACACCAACCAGAAGCTTGGAGGTGGCTCCTCGGATAACCAGGACAACGTCGATCGGCGTCCGGCCCCAATCGACGTTGAGGCCCAGCAGCAAAACCCAGATCGCCGCCGACACCGCCGCGGCGGCCATGCGCAGTGCGCGCCACGCGCAGAGAACCACCACAGCGGCCGCCCCCCCTGCGGCGGTAGAAGCCACCCAGAGGAGGGGCGAGCCCCCGTAAAGAAAGCCGGTGGCCATGGCTCCGGTTAAGACCGTGGCGCTCCAAACTAGGTCCGAGGCGTGGCTCGGTTTGCCGGACCGGATCAACAGGACCAGGACGATCCCGAGGCCTACCAGCAACAGCCCCCCGTCCGAGTAGAAACCATCGCTGAGACTGGCGCCCAAGCCCAAGAGAGCGATGGCCGCGAGACAGATCGTCTCCCGCGAGATCTCGCGCAGACCCACTTCCAACCTAGCCCAATCGACGGCTGGGGCCATCGATGCAACTTGCCAGCGGTGACCGGACACGGTGTCGCCAGGCGCAGGTCCGCCGGGGCCGGACGAGGTCATGATGCGAGCGGAACCTTGGAAGTCGCCCGCCCTCCTGGCTCCCGCCGAATCGCGACTGTGTGAGAGCCGGTGCGATAGCGCAGCCTGCCGCCGCCTACGGAACCGCCACCTTGGCGACCTGGGGTGGATGGGAGCGCGCGAAGTCCAAGGCGAGCTCGACCGCCCCCACGAGTCCCTGGTCCTCACCTAGCTCGGCCCGCTCAACTCTGCAGGTATTGCGGAGAGATGGGAAAGACCCCTCCGGGATGGCTGCGAGCACGTCGGTCCAGAATTTGGGCGAGGACGCGATGACCCCACCTCCCAGGGCGATCACTTCAGGGTTGAGC
>JBAUWA010000048.1:0-2696 GCA_049583555.1 Candidatus Dormiibacterota bacterium
GGCCATGGCCCAAGCGGCAGACCTCGATCAAGGCGTCGACCTCTTGCTCGATGGTCACGTTCTCGAGGGAGCGGGCTTGTCATCGTCGGCGGCGATTGAGTGTGCCGTCGCGCTGGGGTCGGCGGTCCTGGCTGGGGTCGAGTACCGGCCTGACCAGGTGGCTCGAATTGCCCAGACGGCGGAGGTCCAGTTCATGGGTGTTCCCAGTGGCCTGATGGATCAGATGGCGGCGATGTGCTGTCAAGCCGGTCGAGCACTACTTTTCGCGACCGACTCGGGGAAGACCTCACAAGTGGAGTTTCCCCTCGCCGAGGCTGATACAGAGCTGTTGGTGATCGACACCAGAGTGCGTCACCAGGTGGCCGAATCTGGCTACGCCGATCGACGCGGCGCTTGCCTACGGGCCGCTGATCAGTTGGGCGTCCAGTGGCTGGCACAGGCAAGGGAAGAGGATCTGAGGAGACTGCGGGATCCGGTGCTGCGCCGCCGGGCCCAGCATGTGGTCAGCGAGCAGCGCCGAGTGCTCCAGTGTGTTCAAGCCCTGCAACGAGGGGATCTCCAGGAGGTCGGCGCGCTCATGGTCGAGTCCCACAGCTCGCTCCGCGACGATCTGGAGGTGAGCAGCCCCGAGTTGGACCTGGCGGTCGAATCCGCCTTGGGCGGCGGAGCAATCGGCGCCCGGATGACGGGATCGGGATTTGGGGGAGCGGCAATAGCGCTCTCACCGTCGCCACTCGGGGCAAGGATTCGTTCGCAGGTAACCGAGTCGTTTCGAGCAAAGCGACTGAGGAAACCCACGATCACCGCCGTGACGGCTTCAGGAGGGGCGCGCCGAGAGCTCTGAGCCGCATCGACGCCAGGGGGAGCCGAGCGCCATCTCAGCTACCCGGACACGATTTCGTAAATCAACGCCAAACTTGAGGCAAGCGGGCGCAAGATGTGCCCATGGCCGCGGCCCGTGGCTGGCAGGAGCTGGGAGAGGGGCTCTTCACGATGCCCATGGAAGCCTTTCGGGCGAACGTGGGCCTGGTTTTGGGCCACGAGCGGGCTCTGCTGGTCGATACCGGCGCCTCCCTGACCGAAGGCCAGGAGCTTGTGCAGCTAGCCAAGCAGGTGGCCCCCAACCTTCCACTGACTGCCGTCAACACCCACAACCACTTCGACCATTGCTTTGGCAATGGGGCGTTGGAAGCTGAAGCAATCTGGAGCCAGCGGCTATGCGCCGAGCACTTGCGCTGGGAAGGGCCGGTCGAGCAGCGGGCGGTGGTCGCTCGGCTCCGGGAGACCGATCCGCAGCTTGCGAACCAGCTTGCGACCAGCCCTATCGTCCAGGCTGAATGTCTCTTCGACGACCGGGTCGAGCTCGACTTGGGTGAGCGGGTCGTGACCCTGCTCCACCCGGGGCGTGGCCACACTGACAACGACAGCGGGGTCTGGGTGGGCGACGCCCGGGTTCTCTTCGCCGGAGATCTGCTGGAGGAGGGAGAACCACCCTCGTTCGAGGACTCCTTCCCGCTCGATTGGCCAGACACGCTGGGTGCTCTCCTGGAGCTGGGTCCGGAGAAGGTCGTCCCCGGCCACGGGGCCGTGGTCGACGCTGCCTTCGGGCGGCACCAGCAAGCGGACCTGCAACGCCTGGCAGATCTCGCTCGGACCGGGTTTCAAGTCTCGCGACAGCCGATTGACTTCAACGCCGATACCGCTTTCCCGGCGCCCGTCGCCCAGGTGGCGGTGCGACGCGCCTACTTCCAGCTGACCGCCACCCGAACCGGTGGCTGGGCGGTGCGCCAGCCCGGCTGAGCGGAGACTGGCACTAAGCCACCGGATCGATTGAGCGGGGACAGTCCGCCGGGCTTGCTCGGGGTTCCATAAGGTTGGTCGATAGGGGCGAGCGGGAGAAGGCCCCGATCGCGTTTACTTGCGCCTCGATGGCCCACCCTGAACCACCTCCCGTCCACCACGACACTGGCGCTCCCCAGCCCCCGAGCGAGTCCCGGATGGCGACTCTTGTGCGCTACGACCCACCTTGGATTGGCGTCTTCCGAGATCCAACCCAGGAGTGGCGCCGGATCTTCGCTGAGGTCTTTGGGACCTTCATGCTGGTAGTAGTCGCCGCGGGAGCGGGAGTCGTATCCGCGGTCAGCCACGGGTCGGTGGGGCGGACCGCGGAGGTGGTTGCACCCGCACTGATGGTGATGGCGATCATCCTCGCCCTGGGCAAGGTATCTGGGGCGCACCTCAACCCAGTGGTGAGTCTGGCCTTCGCCATGCGCAGGGACTTCCCCTGGCGCCGGGTGCCCGCTTATGTGATCGCTCAGCTCCTGGGCGCCACTCTGGCCTGCCTCTTCTTGTCGGCGGTGCTTGGGCAAGCCGGCATGCTCGGTGCCACTGAGCCCGGAGCCGGGATCTCTGGCGGCGAGGCCATGCTGATCGAGGCCTTGCTCACTTTGGGTCTGGTAACCACGATTCTGGGCACCGCGTCCGGCGCCCAGAATGTCGGGGCGCTGTCCGCTCTGGCGGTGGCTGGGTACATCGCGTTGGCCGGTCTCTGGGCCAGTCCGATCAGCGGCGCGTCGATGAACCCGGCTCGTTCTTTCGGTCCTGAACTAGCGCTTCTCGACTTCAGCAATTACTGGGTCTATGTCGTTGGTCCGGTGGCGGGGATGGTTGTCGCAGTGGCCATTGCCTACGTTCTG